>JBIQIB010000023.1:11925-13573 GCA_044508265.1 Acidobacteriota bacterium | reverse complement strand
ACGGAGGCTGGCCGATCGCTGGCGAGCTGACACGCTGATTCGCCGACAAGCTGATCGAGTTGGCCTCCACCGGGTTATCCCGTATCCTTACGTGCGCCACGGATCATGGGCAAAATC
This sequence comes from Acidobacteriota bacterium, assembly GCA_044508265.1. Lineage (GTDB taxonomy): Bacteria > Acidobacteriota > Vicinamibacteria > Vicinamibacterales > Vicinamibacteraceae > JAEZDP01. The sequence goes on along the minus strand of JBIQIB010000023.1, from coordinate 13,456 downwards.
ATCGCAATCTCGAATCAGAAGGGCGGCGTCGGCAAGACGACGACAACGATCAACCTGGCGGCCGCACTGGCCCTCGCAGATCAACGGGTTCTCGTTGTCGATCTCGACCCTCAGGCGAACCTGACGAGCGGCCTGGGGCAGAAGGGTCAGGAGGGGCACACGGTGTACGAAGCCCTGACCGCCGACGTGGACCTCCCGATTCTTTCCACGCCCGTAGACAACCTGTCGCTCGCGCCCGCCAGCCGCCACCTCGCCGGAGCCGAGATCGAGCTTGTCGCGCTCGAACGGCGGGAACAGCGGCTCCGCGACCTGCTCGCCTCCAGCGGGGCGACCTTCGACGTCGTGCTGATCGACACGCCGCCTTCACTGGGGCTCTTGACGCTGAACGCGCTCGTTGCCGCCCATACCGTGCTGATTCCGCTGCATTGCGAGTACTTCGCCCTGGAAGGGCTGGCGGACCTGATGGCGACACTGACGCGCGTCAGGGAATCGCTGAACCCGGAGCTCGACATCGAAGGCGTCGTATTGACGATGTTCGGGGACCGCACGAACCTGGGCCAGCAGGTGGCGCGGGAGGTGCGGCAGTTCTTCGAGTCGAAGGTCTTCGACACGGTCATTCCCCGGAACGTGCGGCTCGCCGAGGCGCCGAGTCACGGTCTGCCGGCCATCCTGTACGACCCGAAGTCGCGCGGCGCCGAGGCCTACGTCGCGCTGGCGCAGGAACTGCTGCGCCGTAACCGCCACGCCCCCGTCGCACCTCCATCGCCCTCGGCCGTCAACAACTGAACATCATGGCTGCAAAGTCCGATCGTCGCCCGGCGCTGGGGCGAGGCCTCAGCGCGCTCATTCCCGACAAGCCTTCCGCTCCGCCCGCCCAGGAGAGCGGACGTGACACGCCGTATGAGGCCGATCTCGACCTGCTGACGCCGAATCCGAAGCAGCCTCGACTGTCGTTCGACGACGCCTCGCTCGACGAGCTCGCCGCGTCCATTCGCGTGCACGGGCTCGTCCAGCCGATCGTCGTGAGACGGGACGGGCGCCGGTTCGAGATCGTTGCCGGCGAGCGACGCTGGCGGGCCGCACAACGCGCGGGCCTCCTGAAGGTGCCCGTCGTGGTGCGCGACGTGCCTGACGACAAGCTGTTGCAGGTGGCGCTCATCGAGAACATCCAGCGCGAGAACCTGAACGCCATTGACGAGGCGCTCGCGTACCAGCAGCTCACGAGGGACGTCGGACTGACCCAGGAGGAAGTTGCCGGAGCCGTAGGCAAGGACCGCGCCTCGATCGCCAACTACCTCCGGCTGCTCAAGCTTCCGGAGCCGGTTCGCAAGGAGGTCGCCGCCGGGCGGCTGTCGATGGGCCACGCGCGCGCCCTCCTGGCACTCGAGGACCCCGCCGCCATCGTCTCGGCCGCGGAAGCCGTGCAGCGGCGAGCGTTGTCGGTGCGCGAGACCGAGGCGCTCGTCAGGAAGCTGCAGCAGGCGGACGCTGCCGAGGAGGCCGCGCCGTCGCCACCAAAGGACGTGCACAC
>JBIQIB010000023.1:0-11825 GCA_044508265.1 Acidobacteriota bacterium | reverse complement strand
CGTGGTGAAGCGTCTGACCGAGTACGCCGCCTGCGCCGGTTGAGCGAGCAAACTCGCCGCTGGCGAGCTCGCTCAGGTCCTGAGCGGAATGCCCGTGCCGTCCGATCCCCGTGTCCTGATTGACTACAGGACTGCGGACGATGCCGGTGTGTTCGCGCTCGAGGGCTCGCGGGAGGCGCTCGTCCAGACCGTCGACTTCTTCACGCCGATCGTGGACGACCCGTTCGCCTATGGACGGATCGCCGGCGCCAACGCCCTCAGTGACGTCTACGCCATGGGCGGCCGGCCGATCACGGCGCTCGCCATCGCTGCGTTCCCGGTCCGCGACTTCGACACCGCGGTCATCCGCGAGATCTTCGCCGGTGGGCTGTCGGCGCTGCAGGAGGCCGGTGTCGCCCTGCTGGGCGGCCACACGGTGCAGGACGCCGAGGTGAAGTTCGGGTACGCCGTGACCGGTCTCGTCGGCCGAGACGCGGTGTGGTCGAACGCCGGAGCCCTGCCTGGCGACGTCCTCGTGCTGACCAAGCCGCTCGGCACCGGCATCATCGCGACGGCGGGCAAGTTCCAGCGCGCGACGCCAGAGGCACTCGCCGCCGCCGTCGGCTCCATGCGCACGCTGAACCGGGACGCTGCCGAGGCGCTCCACGCGAGCGGCGGCGTGCACGGCTGCACGGACGTCACAGGTTTCGGTCTCCTCGGCCATGGGTGCGAGATGGCCGCCGCCAGTGGCGTCACCCTGGCCATCGATCCGCACCGCCTGCCGTTGCTGCCCGGCGTCCTGGACCTCGCGCTCGCGAACCGTCCCGGGGGCGCCGCCAACAACCACGCGCACTTCGGCGGCCGGGTGCTGCTGCAGGACGTATCCGAGGAGCTCGCGTCAGTGCTGGTGGACCCGCAGACGTCCGGCGGCCTGCTCGTCGCGATGGCGCCGCAGCACTTCCAGGCGGCCGTCGTCGAGGCGCGGGCGCGCGGCGTCGAGCTGCACGTCATCGGTGTGGTGCGCGCGCGCCGGCCTGCTGAGGATTCTCCTGGAGACGCCGGCGGGCCGCTCGTCGAGGTCGTGCCGGGGTTGCCGCTGCCGTCGTAATGATGGTATAAATGGGCGTTTCGGCCGGCAGGGGCGGGCCGAACACGCCACTGAGTCGGTCGTTCTCGCCGGCTCGCGATGTAACACCTCGCGCATCCACCGGAGGCAATGTGCTACCGGACCTGTCGGTCCTCTGGGTCATTTTCTTCGTGTTGCTGCTGACGGTCATCATGCAGCAGCTGTTCTTCAAGCCGGTGCTGCGCGTGATGCAGGCACGCGAGGACGCGTCGGCGTCCGCGCGGGCGCTCGCCGAGCGCAGCGCCGCGGAGGCGCATCGTGCCTCGGAGGAGTTCGAGGCGAAGACCTCGGCGGCGCGCGCCGTGATCTATCGCGACCTCGAAGAGATGCGTCGCCGCGCCACCGAACGGCGTGCGTCGTTGCTGGCGTCGACCAGGACCGATGCCGAAGCGCAGCTGGCCCAGGCCCGCACGCAGCTGGCGACTGACACGGCCGAAGCACGCGAGGCGCTCGAGCGCGACGCGCAGGCCATCGGAACCTCCATCGCCGACCGGCTCGCCGGCCGGACGGCACACTGAGGGGAGCGAGTTCACGGTGCGTTCTGCGTTCGCCTTCGCTTGTGAAATGTTGAACAAGCTCCGCAGCCTCGGGACGGCCCTTGCCGTCGTGAGCCTGTGCCTCGGCCTGACGGCCGGCGCGGCGCTCGCGCAGGAGCCACCCGCGACCCCCGCGGCCGATGCCGCCCATGCCGACGACGCTCACGAGCCGGTCGGGCACGACGCCCCCGGCGCCGTCATCGAGGAGGGCCACGCGGCCGATGCCGCGCACGATGCCGACGCGCATGGTGCAGACGAGGCCCACGGCGAGGAGCACCACGAGAGCATCTGGACGACGATTGCCCGCGTCGCGAACTTCGCGCTCCTGGCCGGCGGCCTGTTCTACTTCCTGCGCGAGCCCATCTCGCAGCACCTCGAGTCGCGCGGCACGCAGATTCGCAACGACCTTGAGACGGCGGCCCGCGTGAAGGCCGAGGCCGCGGCAAGGCTCGCCGAGATCGAGCAGCGCCTGGCCCGCCTGCCGGAGGAGCTCGAACTGGTCAAGCAGCGTGGCGCCGAGGAAGTGGCCGCCGAAGAGGCGCGCATCGCCAGGCAGGCCGAGGTCGAGCGGGCGCGGCTCGTCGCGCAGGCGCAGCGCGAGATCGAACAGCAACTCCGGACCGCGCGCCACGAGCTTCGGCAGCACGCGGCGGCGCTGGCCATCGGCGTTGCCGAGCAGCGGCTGCGGACGACGCTGACCGATGCCGAGCAGCAGCGCCTGGCCGACGACTTCACCCGGCAGATCGGAGGTGCGCGGTGACACCACGCGACATCTCGCGCGCAGCCCGCGCCATCTTCGACATCGTCAACGACAGGAACGAGGGCGCGCGCGCCGCGGCATCACTCGAGGCGCTGGCCTCGCTCGTCGAGTCGCATGACGAACTGCGGCGTGCGCTGCACTCGCCGTTCGTGCCGGCCTCGGCCAAGCAGGGCATCATCGACGAACTGGCCGGCCCTCTCGACATGCCGGACGCCGTCCGCCGGTCGCTCCACGTGATCGCCGAGCAGGGCGCCCTCAACGACCTGACGCCGCTGGCCGCGGCGCTGCGGCTGCTGGTGAACCGTCAGGCGGGCATCGTGGACGCGACGGTCACGACGGCCGTGCCGTTGTCGCCCGCGCAGGTGGAGCTGCTGCAGGCGCGGCTCTCGGAGGCCACGGGCAAGCAGGTGTCCGTCAAGGCTACTGTCGATCCGGACGTGCTGGGCGGCGTCGTCGCCCGCGTGGGCGGCGTGGTGTATGACGGCACGCTGGCGCGCCAGCTGGCCCGGCTGCACGAGCAGCTGGTGCAGCGCGGATAAACGGGCAGGCGCCTCAGGGACGTAGGTTTCCTTTTTCTGGAACGCTGACACATGAGCATCAAGGCTGACGACATCTCGCGCATCATCCGTGAACAGGTAGGCGGCTTCCAGGCCGACGTCGACGTCGCCGAGGTCGGCACCGTCGTCTCCATCGGTGACGGCATCGCGCGGCTCCACGGCATCGAGCGGGCCATGGCCGGCGAGATGATCGAGTTCCCGCACGGGGTGTTCGGCATCGCGCTGAACCTCGAGGAAGACAGCGTGGGTGCCGTGCTGCTCGGCGACTACACGGCCATCCGCGAGGGCGACACCGTGCGGCGCACCGGCCGCATCATCTCGGTGCCCGTCGGCGACGAGATGCTCGGACGCGTGGTGAATGCGCTCGGTCAGCCCATCGACGGCAAGGGGCCCATCGGCACCACGCAGATGCTCCCCATTGAGCGGCTCGCGCCCGGCGTCGTCGACCGTCAGCCGGTGCGGGAGCCGCTGCAGACCGGCCTCAAGGCCATCGACGGCATGGTGCCCATCGGCCGCGGGCAGCGTGAGCTCATCATCGGCGACCGTCAGACCGGCAAGACCGCGGTGGCCGTCGACACGATCCTCAACCAGAAGGACAGCGGCGTCATCTGCATCTACGTCGCGATTGGCCAGAAGCAGTCGACCATCGCGCAGGTCGTGCGGACGCTCGAAGAAGCGGGCGCCATGCGGTACACGATCGTCGTCGCTGCCGGCGCTTCCGATCCGGCGCCGATGCTCTACGTCAGCCCGTACACCGGCTGCACGATCGGCGAGTACTTCCGTGACACGAACCGGCACGCGCTGGTCATCTACGACGACCTCTCGAAGCACGCGCAGTCGTACCGCGAGATCTCGCTGCTGCTGCGCCGTCCGCCGGGCCGCGAGGCGTACCCGGGCGACGTGTTCTACCTGCACTCGCGACTGCTCGAGCGCGCGGCCAAGCTGAACGACGCGCGGGGCGGCGGCTCGCTGACGGCACTGCCGATCATCGAGACCCAGGCGGGCGACCTCTCGGCCTACATTCCGACCAACGTGATCTCGATCACCGACGGCCAGATCTTCCTCGAGGCGGACCTGTTCCACCAGGGCATCCGCCCGGCCATCAACGTTGGCAACTCGGTGTCGCGCGTCGGCGGCTCGGCGCAGATCAAGGCCATGCGCAAGGTTTCCGGATCGCTGCGGCTCGACCTCGCGCAGTATCGCGCGCTCGTCGCGTTCGCGCAGTTTGGCAGCGACCTCGACAAGGCCACGCAGCAGCAGCTGCACCGCGGCGAACGGCTGGTCGAGATCCTCAAGCAGCCCCAGTACCAGCCGCTGCCGGTAGCCAAGCAGGTGGCGATCATCTTCGCCGGCACGCGCGGGCTGCTCGACGCGATCCCTGTCGGCGACATCGCCCGGTGGGAGCGCGAGTTCTACACGTTCCTCGAAGAGAAGCGTCCGGGCATCCTGTCGACGCTTGCGGAGACGGGAGAGCTGGGCAAGGACGTCGAGGCCGAGCTCACCGACGCGGCCACCGAGTTCACCAAGAGCTTCCTGGCCCCGGCCGAGGCGCCGGCCGCGCCGGTGGTGTCCTGAGCACATGCCTTCGCTGATTGACATTCGTCGCCGGGTGCGCGCGGTCAAGTCGACGCAGCAGATCACCAAGGCGATGAAGATGGTGGCCGCCAGCAAGCTGAAGCGGTCACAGGATCGGATCATCGGTGCCCGTCCCTACGCGCAGCACATGCTGCGCGTGCTCAACGGGCTCGCCACGCGTGTCGACCCCGAGTCGCATCCGCTGCTGGCGGAGCGCAGCGCCGACACGCCGCTGCCGGCGATGGTCATCGTCATCTCGGCGGACAAGGGGCTGTGCGGCAGCTTCAACAGCAACGTGATCAAGCAGGCGAGCACGTTCGTCCGCGAGACGCCCGATCGCCAGGTGGCGATGGCGCTCGTGGGGCGCAAGAGCCGCGACTTCTTCCGGCGCCGCGGCTTCGAGGTGCGGTACGAGAACGTCGGCCTGTTCCAGCAGGTGAAGTACGCGCACGCGCAGGAGATCGCCAGGGTCGCCGTCGAGCAGTACCTCGAGCAGCGCGTCAGCGGCGTGTATCTCATCTACAACGAGTTCAAGTCGGTGGTCAGCCAGCGTGTGGTCGTGGAGCGGCTGCTGCCGATCCCGCGGCTCACACAGGAGAACGGCGGCATCGACGGCCCGCAGGTCGACTACCTCTTCGAGCCGTCGGCCGACGAGATCCTCGAGAAGATCGTGCCGCAGCACGTCGAGGTGCAGGTGTACCGGGCGCTGCTCGAATCGGCGGCAGCCGAGCACGCGGCGCGCATGACCGCGATGGACGCGGCGACGCGCAACGCGCAGGAGATGGTCGACAAGCTCACCCTGTACATGAACAAGGTGCGTCAGGCGGCCATCACCCGCGAGATCATCGAAGTGGTGTCGGGCGCCGAGGCGCTCTAGCGACCGTAGATCAGGAACGACGAGACGAACATGGCAGAAGCAGCGGCGGCGCAGAACGTAGGACGGATCGTGCAGGTGATCGGGCCGGTCCTCGACATCGAGTTCGAGGACGGGCATCTCCCGGCCATCTACAGCGCCATCCGGATCTCCTCCGAGCCGGGCGACGGCACCGAGGGCGTGGACATCGTCGCCGAAGTCGAGCAGCACATCGGCGAAGGGCGCGTGCGCGCCGTCGCGATGAAGCCGACCGACGGCCTCCAGCGCGGGATGAGCGCCGTCGACCTCGGCCAGCCCATCAGCGTGCCTGTCGGCCCCGAGACGCTCGGCCGCGTGCTGAACGTGCTCGGCGAACCGGTGGACTTCCCCGACCGCCCCGTGCAGTCGTCGGCGGTGTGGCCCATTCACCGGCCCGCGCCGGCGCTCGAGGACCAGAGCACCGAGCTCGAGATGCTGGAGACGGGCATCAAGGTCATCGACCTGCTCGAGCCGTATCTCAAGGGCGGCAAGATCGGCCTCTTCGGCGGCGCCGGTGTCGGCAAGACCGTCATCATCATGGAGCTCATCAACAACATCGCCCTGAAGCACGGCGGTGTGTCGGTGTTTGCCGGCGTCGGTGAGCGGACGCGCGAGGGCAACGACCTCTGGCTCGAGATGCAGGAGAGCGGCGTCGTCAAGCCCGAGGACTGGCAGGGCAGCCGCGCGGCCCTGATCTACGGACAGATGACGGAGCCGCCGGGCGCCCGCCTGCGCGTCGGCCTCACCGCGCTCACCGTCGCCGAGTACTTCCGCGACGCCGAGGGCAAGGACGTGCTCCTCTTCGTGGACAACGTCTTCCGCTTCACTCAGGCCGGTTCGGAGGTCTCGGCGCTGCTCGGCCGCATGCCGTCGGCCGTCGGCTACCAGCCCACGCTGCTGACCGAGATGGGCCAGATGCAGGAGCGCATCACGTCGACGCGCACCGGCTCGATCACGTCGGTGCAGGCCATCTACGTGCCGGCCGACGACTACACCGACCCGGCGCCGGCCACCACGTTCAGCCACCTCGATGCCACCACGAACCTGTCGCGTGACATCGCGGCGCTCGGCATCTATCCTGCGGTCGATCCGCTGGCGTCGACCTCGCGGATCCTCGACCCCCGGATCATCGGCGACGAGCACTACCAGGTCGCCCGCCGGGTGAAGCAGGTGCTGCAGCGGTACAAGGACCTGCAGGACATCATCGCGATCCTGGGGCTCGACGAGCTGTCCGAGGAGGACAGGCTGACGGTTGCGCGCGCGCGAAAGCTGCAGCGCTTCCTCAGCCAGCCGTTCCACGTCGCCGAGCAGTTCACCGGTTTCCCCGGCAAGTACGTCCCCATCGCGGAGACCATCCAGGGATTCAAGGCGATCGTCGACGGCGAGCACGACGACGTGCCGGAGCAGGCGTTCTACATGGTGGGCAACATCGACGAGGCGCTCGAGAAGGCCCGCACGCTGAAGTCGTAAGCAGGAGCCGACCAACCAGATCATGGCCAGCCAACTGACCTTGAGTGTCGTCACGCCGGAACGCGAGGTCGTCCACGCACAGGTGGACGAGGTCGAGCTGCCCGGCACCGAAGGCTACTTCGGCGTGCTGCCTGGTCACACCGCGCTCCTCGCCACGCTCACCGTCGGCCATCTCACGTACCGTCAGGGCACCGAGACGCATGCCATGGCCATAGCGTTCGGCTTTGCGGAGGTCCTGCCCGACAGGGTCACCGTGCTCGCGCAGATGGCCGAGCGCGCCGAGGAGATCGACCCGGCACGCGCCGCGGCGGCGCGCGACAGGGCCGCGGAACGCCTGAGCAGGCTCGACAGCGACCTCGACTACGAGCGCGCCCGCATCGCGCTCGACAAGGCGACCCTCAGACTCGAGATCGCATCGAAGGCGCGCCGCGCCTGAGCCAGCGATGCGTGTGCTCTGGGCCGCCGCGACGCATCCAGGCCGACGGCGGGCGTCCAACGAAGACAGCTTCTGCGCCCGTCCCGACATCGGCCTGTTCGTCGTCGCCGACGGCATGGGCGGGCACGTGGCCGGCGAAGTGGCCTCCCGCCTGGCGGTGGACGCGATCGAAGCCACGATCATCTCGGGCGAGTGCTGCCAGGATGGCCCGCGCCAGCTGTCATTGGCCGAGCAGCGCCTGCAGGCCGCCTTCCAGCAGGCCAGCCGAAGCATCGTCTCCGAGACCTCGCAGCATCCCAGGCTGCGTGGCATGGCCACCACCGCGTCGGCGCTGCTGGTGACGGAAGACGGCTGGGCGATCGGACACGTCGGCGACAGCCGGGTCTACCTGTGGCGCAACGGCGTCCTGCAGCAGCTCACGCGCGATCACTCGTGGGTCGCCGAGCAGGTGCAGCTCGGCGTGCTGTCGCCGGAAGACGCCCGTCAGCACCCGTGGCGCAACGTCGTCACGCGCGCGCTGTCGGCCTCCGACGTGCCGATTGTCGACTTCGCGCCGTTCAGCCCGCAGCCCGGTGATCGACTCCTGCTCTCCTCCGACGGCCTGCACGGCGTGATCCCCGACCAGGTGCTCGGCGAGATCCTCGGCAGCGACGCGCCGCTCGACAGCATCTGCCAGCGCCTGATCGACGCGGCCAACGCCGCGGGGGGACCCGACAACATCACCACACTCATCGTGCACGTCGATGCTACATAACCTGCGGCAGCTCGTACGCTACCGCGCGCTGATCCAGAGCCTCGTCACCCGCGAACTGAAGGCGCGCTATCGCGGCAGCGTTCTCGGCTTCTTCTGGTCGTTCATCAACCCGCTGCTGCTGCTGGTCGTGTACTCGTTCGTGTTCTCGGTCGTGCTGCCCGGGCAGCACCCCGAAGAGATTCAGCCGTACGCGCTCTTCCTCTTCTGCGGGCTGCTGCCGTGGACCTGGTTCTCCTCGTCGATCACGGAGGCCGCCAACAGCCTCATGGCGGGCGGCAACCTGATCAAGAAGGTGCTCTTTCCAGCCGAGATCCTGCCCATCGTGTCGGTGTTCGCCAACATGATGCACTTCTTCTTCGGCCTGCCCATCCTCTTCGCGTTCCTGCTCTGGTTCCGGCCGACGATCACGTTCGTCGAGGTGCTGTGGTTCCCCGTCGTCGTCGCCGTGCAGCTGGTCTTCACCCTGGGCCTCGGGCTGCTGCTCGCCGCGCTGACCGTGCACTTCCGCGACATCAAGGACATCCTCAGCAACCTGCTGACGCTGTGGTTCTTCGCGACGCCCATCATCTACTCGATGCACCTGGCGCCGGGGAACGTCAGCAAGGCCGTGCTCAACGCGAACCCGTTCACCCACCTCGCGGTGTCGTACCAGGAGATCCTGTTCTACGACGGGCCGTTCGGCCACTGGCGGTGGCTGCTGGCGCTCGGCGCGGGATCGGTGCTCCTGTTCCTCTTCGGATACTTCATCTTCGATCGCCTGCGCGACTCGTTCGCGGAGGAGGTGTGATGAGCACGCTGGCGATCGAGGCGCGCAACGTCACGAAGATCTACAGGCGCTTCCAGCACAAGCGCCAGTTCGCCACGCTCAAGAGCGCGATCCTCTCGGGCAGCCTCGTGCGCGACCTGCGGCCCGACGAGACGTTCCGGGCGCTCGACGACGTGTCGTTCGACGTGGAGGCCGGGCGGACGTACGGCATCATCGGCCGCAACGGGAGTGGCAAGAGCACGCTCCTGAAGTGCGTCGCCGGCATCAGCAAGCCGACCGCCGGCACGCTCGACGTGCGCGGGCGCATCTCCGCGCTGATCGAGCTCGGCGCCGGCTTCCACCCGGAGATCTCGGGGCGTGAGAACGTCTTCATCAACGGCATCATGCTCGGCCTGTCGAAGGCTGAAATCACGCGCCGCTTCGACGAGATCGTCCAGTTCGCCGAGCTCGAGCCGTTCATCGACGCGCCCGTGAAGACCTACTCGTCGGGCATGTACATGCGCCTCGGCTTCGCCGTGGCCGTGCACGTGGATCCCGACGTGCTCCTCGTCGACGAGGTGCTGGCCGTCGGCGACGAAGGCTTCGCCCACAAGTGCCTCGACAAGTTCGGCGAGTTCCGCCGGCGCGGCAAGACCATCGTCCTGGTGACGCACTCGCTCGGCCTGGTGGAGCGCTTCTGTGACGAGGCGCTGTGGCTGCACAAGGGCCGCGTGCGTGCCCTCGGCGATCCGAAGCGCGTCGTGGACGCCTACGTGACGGAAGTCGAGGAGAGCGAAGAAGCGCACCTGGCGGCCCAGGATGCGCGGGCACGCGAGATCGCCGAGGAACGGCGGGCCATCTCGGTGAACGCCGGCGCCGGGGCCGACGCCAGCGTCCCGGAAGCCGCGCCGGACGAGAATGCCGCGCCAGGCGCCGACGTGCCGTCCAACATGTTCCAGGTGGGCGAAGGCCGCTGGGGCTCGCGCGAGATCGAGATCCTCGACGTCTCGCTCGTCGGCCCGGACGGCAGGGCGGGCCACGTCTTCCACTCGGGCGACGCCGTCTCCGTCCGCCTGCGCGTCGTCGCGCCGAAGCCGGTGCACGATTTCGTCTTCGGCATCGGCCTGTTCAACGCCGAGGGCCTCTGCATCTACGGCACCAACACGAACATCGAGGAGATGGTGGCGGAGGAGATCGTCGGCGAGGCGGAAGTAGGCTTCGACATCGAGGAACTGTCGCTGACCGAAGGCACCTACAAGCTCGACGTGGCCGTGCACCGGCTCGATGGCTACCCGTACGACTACCACCGGCAGCTGTACACGTTCCGGGTGAAGTCGCGCGTCAAGGACGTCGGCTTCTTCCGTCCCCGGCACCGCTGGCAGTTCAGCGACAACGTCTCGCTCAGGAAGCTCGAAGGCCCCGAGGGCTGGCGCCAGCATACGTAAGCAGATGTCGTCCTGCTCGAACGCGCCCATCGTGCCGCTCGCCGACGCGGCAGCCCGTACGCGTGCCTGGCAGGTGCAGGGTCTCACGGTGGTGTTCACCAACGGCGTGTTCGACCTGCTGCATCCCGGGCACGTCCGCTACCTGAAGGCCGCCCGCGCCGAAGGCGACGTGCTCGTCGTCGGGGTCAACGCCGATGCCTCGGTCCGCGCGATCAAGGGGCCGTCCCGTCCGGTGCATCCCGACGCGGAGCGCGCCGAGCTGCTCAGCGCGCTCACCTGCGTGGACATGGTCCTGGTGTTCGAAGAGGAGACGCCCGCCGCGGTGATCGCGGCCCTGCAGCCCGACGTCCTGGTCAAGGGGGCCGACTGGGCGTTCGACGCCATCGTCGGCCGTGACGTCGTCGAAGCCCGTGGCGGCCGGGTCGTCCGCGTGCCGGTCGAGGCGGGGCACTCGTCGTCGTCGCTCATCCAGCGGGCACGAGGCGGGTAGTTCCAACACACCCGGGCATCGCTGCTACACACCACCCCCGTCCCGGAGGGTCGGAATCCCGACGACCGGCCGCGTGAGCCGCACCGCGCGCCGGCATCGCCGTTGCTCTGTCAGCGGCCATGCTCGTCTGGTCAGACACCGTCATCCTCGGCCCGTTCACGAGCGGCCTGAACCGCACGCCGTACGGGTCGGCACCCCCAACTCCCCTCCCGCGCGCGCTCGAGCCCGTGGATCGCCATGCCGGCTGCGACGCCACTCGCGCAGGCCGTGCGGAGGACGGCCGGGAGAGTCGTCCCGTCCTGCCCGCCCCGGCCGCCGATCTGGCCCCGCCAGCCGGAGACCGTATACGCTCGACATCGTCCAAGCAGAAGACGACAAGGAACGAGCGTACGGATGGCAGACCACGATCTCGACCTGGATCTCACGCCCGGCGGACCAGCCGCCCCTCCCCCGGGCCCCGATGACGGCAGCGGGGAGTCGGGCAGGCGGCTCGTGCTGCTCGCCGTCGGCGTGGCGGTGGTGCTTGCGGCCGTGGTGGGCTGGTACTGGTGGTCGTCGACGGACGTCGAACCGGCGACCACGCGCGCCGAGGCGGGCGACGTGCAGCCGGCCGAAACCGAGCTTCCTCCGCTTGGGGAAGGGCCGCCCGCGGATCTGCCGCCCCTCGACGAGCTCGACCCCACGATCCGGACGCTGGTCGGTGCCCTGTCGTCGCATCCGCAGCTTGCCAACCTGCTCGCGACAGACGACCTCGTGCGTCGCTTCGTCGTGTCGCTCGACAGGGTCGGTCGAGGGAATTCGCCGGCCGCGCAGCTTTCCGTCCTGAAGCCCGAAGGGGCGTTCTCGGTCGAAGACCCGAACGGCGAGAGCCGGATACGTCCGGAGAGCTTCGCGCGCTACGACACCGCCGTCGCGATGGTCCTCAGTCTGGATCCTGATGCCCTGGCCAGGATCTACGGGCAGCTGCGGCCGCGGTTGAACGACGCGTATGCGGAACTCGGCGTGCCGGATGAGGATTTCGACGCGGTTGTCGAGCGCGCCTTCGCCCATCTGCTGAGCG
>JBIQIB010000155.1:5501-7997 GCA_044508265.1 Acidobacteriota bacterium | reverse complement strand
CTAATGCCCGATGTCTAATGCCTAATGCTTAATGCCTAATGCTTCATGCTTCATGACTCGTGTTCATGACTGATGGCTCGATGCTTGATGGCGAGTCATGGTGTGTTGACGCAAGGCGTGTGGGCCGGTAGGGTGAAGGCCTGCCACAGGGAGCACGATGGAGAAAGTCACCAAGCCAATCGTCCGAACGCTGGCCAGCGGTTCGGAACTGGTCATGAAGCAGATGCAGGCGAGAGCCGGAGATCTGCTCCCGAAGCATCTGGCCAGTCTGGAGTCGCTCGTGTTCGTGCACGAAGGCGAATGCCAGTTCAATATGGACGGCGAGACGCATGTCCTGAGGCAGGGCGAGGGCATCGTCGTGCCCGCGCAGGTGACGCATCAGATTCGTGCGGTGACCGATTTCAAGGGCGTGCACGTCATGCCGAAGGCCATCACCTTCGAATACTTCTCCTGACTCGGCAGGGACGGCTCTCCGAGTCGTCCTCTCCCTTCACACCCGCGTCCTGTGACTGGTCGCGAGCAGCAGCCACGCCACGATCCACAGCACGCCGCCAATCGGCGTGACGGCGCCGAGCCACCTGACGCCCGTGACGGCCAGCACATAGAGGCTCCCCGAGAACACCGCCACGCCTGCCAGGAACATCCAGCCCGCGACGTGCGCCCGCCGGCCGCCGCCCTGTGCGAGGAGCCCTGCGGCGAGGGCGGCGAGACCGTGGACGAGGTGGTACTGGACGGCGGTGTCGTAGATAGCGAACAGGTCAGGCGACAGGCGCCCGGCCAGCCCGTGGGCGCCGAAGGCGCCGAGGCCGACGCCGATCGCCATCGTCACGCAGGCGGCCGTCACCACGCGTGTGCCGGCCGTGCGAAGCGCGTCAGATGTCATGAATGCCTCCGGGACGAGCGTAGAACCAGAGCGCGGTGCCGCACAGCAGCGCGCCGTTGATGGTCAGGACCGGCGTCACGCCGATCGACGACACGAGCGCGCCGCTGACGAGGCTGCCGAGCGGCATCCCGCCGCGGAACGCCACCATGTAGATGCTCATCACGCGGCCGCGCAGCGCGTCGGGCGCGACAAACTGCACCAGCGACGTGACCAGCGACGTCGTCATGATCGCGGCCAGCCCCGCGCAGACGAGCAGGGCATACGTCAGCGGCAGCGACCGCGACCACGCCACGCCCACGATCAGCAGCGCGAAGACGGCCTGCACGGCCAGCACCATGCGTCCCATGCCGCGGTACCGACCCATCCAGGCCACGATCAGCGCGCCCGCCACGGCGCCGCCGCCCGACCACGCCATCATCGTGCTGTACAGCCCCACGCCCTGGCCGAACACTTCCTGCGCGATCACCGGGAGGAACGTCTGCAGCGGCAGGCCCAGGAACGTCGACAGGAACGCCACGGCTATCAGCGCGACGAGCGTGCGGTCGTGGCGCACGTGACGCAGTCCGCCCTTCAGCTCGTACATCAGCGACGTGCCGAAGGCCGGGCGCTGGTGCGGCACGCGCATGAGGACGAGCGCGGCGACCACCGCGAGATACGACAGGGCATTCAGGCCGAAGCACGCCGCCATGCCCGCTGCCGCGAGCGTGGCCCCGGCGACGAGCGGGCCCAGCACGCGCGACAGGTTGAACTGGATCGAGTTCAACGCGATGGCATTGGGAAGATCGCGGGTGGGGACGAGCGATGGCAGCAGCGCCTGGTGCGCGGGCCCGCCGAACGCCTGCGCGCATCCCGTCGCAAACGACAGCAGCAGCACGTGCCACACCTCGACGCGGCCCATGTAGACGAGCGCCGCGAGCGTGGCGGCCGACGAGAGCTGCAGGACCTGCGATCCGATGAGCAGCTTCCGGCGGTCGTAGCGGTCGGCGACGACGCCGCCGACCAGCGTGAAGAGGAGCAGGGGGAGCTCGCCGAGGAACGAGTCGAGCCCCAGGTACCAGGCCGATCCGGTCAGGGAGAGCACCAGCCAGTTCTGCGCGACCTTCTGCATCCACGTGCCGACGGTCGAGAGGAACGCGCCGGTCCACAGCAGCCGGAAATCGCGCGAGAGTAGCGCGGCGCCGAGGCGGTGAAGCGCCCTCTCCGGGCGCGGCGGCACCGGCATCGTGGAGGTGTCGGGGGAGGGCGTGACGGCCGGCGGAGGCAACGCGAGCGCAGTATAGCGTCCCGCCCGACGGGGCCGGCTACGCGCGCTCGAGGCGCTCGACGCGCCGGCTGAGGGCGGCGTCGCGGTGCCGCGAGCCGGCGTCTACCTCGTCGATTCGCTCCCGCTCCGTCTTGTACAGGTCGAGGAAGGCGTCGAGCTTCTGGTTCTGGGCCTCGAACAGCACCCGCATCTCGGACCGCAGGTCGGTCGCCAGCTTCTGCGTGACTTCCAGCACGAACGCGCGCATGGCTGCGCCTTCGCGCTCGAGCGACGTTCTCAGATCGTCTTTGGTGGCGAAGCGCTTCAGGTCTTCCTTCGTCGCAAAGCGCTTCAGGTCTTCCTTCGTCGC
>JBIQIB010000155.1:0-5401 GCA_044508265.1 Acidobacteriota bacterium | reverse complement strand
TCAGATCTTGCTTCGTCGCGAAGCGCTTCGAGTCGTCCTTCGTGACGAAGCCCTTCAGGTCGTCCTTCGTGGCGAGCGTCGGCAGTTTCTGCTCGACGGCGGTCAGGCGGGTTTCCAGGTTCTGCAGACGCCCGTCGATGCGATCCAGCCGGAGCTCGAGCGAGTTCTCGGTCATTGGCGGTCGAAGCTCCTCTCGACGCAGATCCCCTGCAGTGCCCGTGCCGACGACGATGCCACGGGGCGGACGGCAGTGCAACCGTGCCGCGGCAACCCCTGATATATTGTCGCGGTTCCCTGAACTTGCTCCCGCGAAAGGACCGGACCAGAGATGGCTGAAGACACCAGTCGCCGCGATTTCATCCGCCAGGTGGGCGCCGGCGCCGTGGCCGCGGCCTCCACGATTGCCGCCGCGTCGTCGGCCGAGGCTGCGTTCCGCACCGTGCCCTACACCGCCAAGAGCCGCATCCTCGGCGCCAACGACCGCATCAACGTCGGCTTCGTCGGCTGCGGCGGTCGCATGAATTCGCACATCACGCGCATCGTGAACAGGGCGAAGGAGAAGGGCGACGTGCAGGCGGTCGCCGTCAACGACATCTGGGACAAGCGGAAGGCGGCGGCGCGTGAGCGTACGGGCGTGGACGAGCAGTCGGTCTACCACGACTACCGCGAGCTCGCCGCGCGTCCCGACATCGACGCCGTCGTGATCTCGTCGCCCGATCACTGGCACTTCGA
Organism: Acidobacteriota bacterium; assembly: GCA_044508265.1. Lineage (GTDB taxonomy): Bacteria > Acidobacteriota > Vicinamibacteria > Vicinamibacterales > Vicinamibacteraceae > JAEZDP01. Next base: position 4,669 of record JBIQIB010000155.1, on the reverse strand, counting down.
TCACACGATGGCGGCGCTCGAGGCCGGCAAGGACGTCTACCTCGAGAAGCCGATGACCTACACGGTGGACGAAGCGCGCAGGATTGCCGAGTACGTGGCGGCCAACGGCCGCGTGCTGCAGGTCGGCAGCCAGTACACCTCGCTCGACCACTTCCACAAGGCCCGGAAGGCCATCGCGGACGGCCTGATCGGCGAGGTCGTGTGGGCATCGGGCGGCTTCGGCCGCAACAGCACGCGTCGCGGCAACGAGTGGAACTACCGCATCGATCCCGAGGCCAACGAGTCGAACCTCGACTGGAACGCCTTCCTGGGCTCCGCACCGAAGCGCCCCTTCGACCCGGCCCGCTACTTCCGCTGGCGCAAGTACTGGGACTACTCGGGCGGCATCGCGACCGACCTCTTCTACCACACGGTCGCGCCCATCCTGATGGCGGCCCGGCAGGACTTCCCGCTGCGGGTCGTCTCGAGCGGCGGCATCTACATCCAGAAGGACCGCGAGGTGCCCGACACGTTCTTCATGAACGTCGACTACCCGACCTGGACGATGCAGCTGGCCTGCTCGGTGACCAGCGGCAAGGGCGCCCCGCTGGTGTTCCACGGGTCGGAGGGCACGCTCATCGTGGCCGAGGACAGCGAGTCGTTCTCCAACACCGAGATGGTGGTCATCCCCGACCGCGACTACAAGGACGACTTCGTCAAGAAGACCGGCAAGGAGGAGCTGCGCATCGAGGTGCAGCCGTTCGTGCGCGGTGAGCATCCGCACATGGACAACTTCCTCGACGCGATGCGTTCCCGCCAGAAGCCGAACCTCGACGCCGAACTCGGCTACAAGGCGATGGCCGCCATCGGCATGGGCGTGACCGCGTACCGCGAGGACCGCGTCATGCGCATGGATCCGAAGACGCAGAAGCTCACCTAGGGCCAGGTACGCTACACTCGCCGGTCAGGCGGCGGCGCCTGGCCGGCGGATGTCCCGCCGTGCGACGTGTGCCCCCAGGGAGGACCATCGGGATGCCGGCAGGACCCATCTCGCAGTTCATCGACCGTCATTTTCTGCACTTCAACGCGGCGACGTTGAAGGATGCCGCCGATGCCTACGGGCGGCACGTCGCGGACGGCGGGTCGATGCTCGTCACCCTGGCCGGGGCGATGAGCACCGCGGAACTCGGCAAGTCGCTGGCGGAGATGATCCGGCAGGAGAAGGTGCACGCCATCTGCTGCACCGGCGCCAACCTCGAAGAGGACGTCTTCAACCTCGTCGCGCACGACCACTACGAGCGCGTGCCGCATTACCGCGACCTCACGCCGCAGGACGAGCAGGCGCTGCTCGAGCGGCACATGAACCGGGTCACCGACACCTGCATCCCCGAAGGCGAGGCGATGCGCCGCATCGAGGCGGCCGTCCTCGATCTGTGGCAGGCGCACGACAGGGCAGGGACGCGGCAGTTCCCCCACGAGTTCATGTACGAGCTGCTCCGCAGCGGCCGGCTGCGCGAGTCGTACCAGATCGACCCGCGCGACAGCTGGCTCATCGCGGCTGCCGAGCGCAACCTGCCGATGTTCGTGCCGGGGTGGGAAGACTCGACGCTGGGCAACATGTACTCGGCGCACTGCATCGAGGGGCACGTCGGCAACGTCCACACCGTGCGCACCGGCATCGAGTACATGATGACCCTGGCCGAGTGGTACCAGGCGGTCAGCCCGTCGTCGTCAATCGGCTTCTTCCAGATCGGCGGGGGCATCGCGGGCGACTTCCCGATCTGCGTCGTGCCGATGCTGCACCAGGACCTGCAGCGGACGCACGTCCCGCTCTGGGGGTACTTCTGCCAGATCAGCGACTCGACCACGAGCTACGGCTCGTACTCGGGCGCCGTGCCGAACGAGAAGATCACCTGGGGCAAGCTCGGCATCGACACGCCGAAGTTCGTCATCGAGTCTGACGCGACGATCGTGGCGCCGCTGATGTTCGCGCGCATCCTCGGGTGGTGAGGCCGCGCGTGCACGAACGTCCGGCTCCGGTGCTGCAATCGTCGTCCGCGCGCCTCTTCCTGATCTCGTTCCTGGTCCTGTTTCTCGAAGTGGCGCTCATCCGCTGGATGCCGGCGTACGTGCGCCTGCTGGCCTACTTCTCGAACTTCATTCTGCTGGCCAGCTTCCTCGGCATCGGCGTGGGCTGTCTGCTGGCGCCGGTGCGCGCACAGCTGTTCCGCTGGTTCCCGCTCGTGCTGGCGGGCGTGGTCGGCGTCGTCGCGTGGGCGAGACTCGACATCGCCATCCCGCAGACGTCCACGAGCATCTACTTCTCGAGCGGCACCGCCGAGGAGGTGGTGGCGGTGGAGAGCACGTGGTTCCTGCCCGTGCTGTTCGGCGCGGTCGCCGTGCTGTTCGTGCTGCTGTCGCAGCGGCTCGGACGCGAGATGGCCGCGCAGCCCGCGCCGCTGCGCGCGTACCTGTGGAACCTCGCGGGCAGCCTGCTGGGCGTCGCCGCCTTCGGCCTGATGTCGGCCTTCCAGCTGCCGCCCACGGTCTGGTTCGCAATCGCCGCGGCTGCCGCCGTGCCGTTCCTGCTCGAGGAGCGGCGGCTGATCGCCGCCGTGAACATCGCACTGCTCGTCGTCTCGCTGGGCGTCGTCCATCGCCTGGCGGCCGACACGCTCTGGTCGCCCTACTACAAGATCACGACGTACGCCGAAGCGGACGAGACCGTGGTGGAGGTCAACAACATCTTCCACCAGTCGATGGCCCCGGTCGAGGAGAAGGAGTACTTCTACCAGTGGCCGTACACGGTCTTCGGCGACACGTTCGACGACGTGCTGATCCTCGGCGCGGGCTCGGGCACCGACGTCGCGGCGGCGCTGCTGCACGGCGCGTCGCGCGTGGACGCCGTCGAGATCGACCCGGTCATCGTCCGGCTCGGGCGGCGTCTTCATCCGAACCGCCCGTACGACGACCCGCGGGTCTCGGTGGTGACCGACGATGCCCGGCACTTCCTGCGTACCACCGACAAGCAGTACGACCTCGTCGTCTTCGCGCTGATCGACTCGCTGACGCTGCAATCGAGCTTCTCGGCGGTCCGGCTCGAGAGCTTCATGTTCACCGAGGAGGCGTTCCGCGCCGTGCAGGCGCGGCTGAAGCCGGGCGGCGTGCTCGTCATCTACAACTACTTCCGCGAGCGCTGGCTGGTGGACCGTCTCGCCAACACGGCCGCGCGCGTGTTCGGCGAGCCGCGCGTCCACACGCACGAGGAGCACGGCCATCTCGGCGTGATGGTGGCCGGCCCCGGCCTGTCGCGCGTCGCCGACTGGCCCGCGCCGCCCGACCGTGTCGCGGCGTTCAACCATCCGGAAGTGGTCAGTCCCGGCCGGCTGCTCGATCGCGATCCGGCCGTCGAACCCGCGACCGACGACTGGCCGTTCCTCTACATGCGCACGCCCCACCTGCCGGCGCACTACGGGTGGGCGCTGCTCGGCGTGCTGGTGGTGTCGGCCGTCACCATCGCGGGGACGCTGGCCGGCGTCGGCGCCGCGGCGGGAGGGCTGCCGTCGTTGGGACGCTTCCTGCTGTTCTTCCTGCTCGGCGCCGGGTTCATGATCCTCGAGACCAAGGGCATCACGCAGTTTGCGCTGATCTGGGGTTCCACATGGGTCGTGGCCTCGTTCACGATCGGCGCGGTGCTCCTGATGGCCGTGCTCAGCGCCGTCGTCGCGCAGCGCGTCACCGTGATCCGGCCCTGGGTGGCCGCCGTGCCGCTGTTCCTGCTGCTCGGCCTGGCCTACCTGCTGCCCATCGGCTCGGTGAGCTTTCCCACGCTCACCGCGGAGACGATCTTCTACTCGGTGCTCACGTTCAGTCCCATCTTCTTCGCCGGGCTGCTCTTCAGCGGGAGCCTCAAGCAGACGGGCGACGTGGCGTTCGCCTATGGCGCCAACCTGCTGGGGTCGATGCTGGGCGGGCTGACCGAATACATGGCGCTCGTCACCGGGTACCAGGCCCTGCTGCTCGTGGTCGCGGCGTGCTACCTCGGGGCGGTGGTGCTGTATCCGTCTCAGCGGCGGTAGCGGAGGGAGCGGAGGGGCTCACGCGGAGACGCGGAGGTGGCGGAGGAGTGGGCTCACGCGGAGAGGCGGAGGGCGCGGAGAAGGGACATCGCTCTCATTCACACACACGGCCACGTCTTGTCACGGCCTGGCTGACGGCGCCCCCTGTACCGCGTGCGCGCGTCCCGCGCGTTTCCTGTGCGATACCGGCAAGCACGAAAGGGCGTGGCTCCGTGAGCAAGGCCCGACGTGACTGCCCTCCGTTCCTCCTCCTCCCTTCCTCTCTCTCCTCCCTTCCTCCACTCCTCTTCCTCCATTCCTCTTTCCTCCATTCCTCCTTTCCTCCTCATTTCTCTTCTTGCTATGCTTTGCCGCGCATCCAACACCAGTCGCCCGGACAGACGGCCCCGCGAGGTCCGTCGCCACCGCGCGTAACGAGAGGATTACGGCTCGATGAATCCACGGCGCCTCTACCTTGCCAGCTGCCTCGCCCTCATCGCCACGGCCATGTCGTTTGCCATCCGCGGCGACATCATGGGCGAGGTGCAGGGACAGTTGAATCTCACCGACGTGCAGGTGGGCTGGATTCTCGGCGCGGCGTTCTGGGGCTTCGGCCTCTCGATCCTGTTCGG
>JBIQIB010000154.1:1710-8303 GCA_044508265.1 Acidobacteriota bacterium | reverse complement strand
TTCCACCGGATCGTGCCCGTCGGGCACACCGACCGCCCCGTCGTCACGTGCGATGTCGTCGGGCCGGTGTGCGAGAGCAGCGACACGTTCGGCCGCGCGCGCGACCTGCCGGAGCCGGCCGTCGACGATCTGATGGCCATCCTCGACGCCGGTGCGTACGGCGCCGTGATGGCGTCGTCCTACAACCGTCGTCCGCTGCCGCCTGAGGTCCTCGTGGAGGAGGACGGCACCTGGCGCGTCATCCGCCGCCGGTCGACCATCGACGACCTGCTCGCGCTGGAGCAGGTGTGACGTGCGGGGGCGCCTGATCGCCATCGAAGGCCTCGACCAGAGTGGCAAGCAGACGCAGGCCGCCGCCGTGCGGCGCGGTCTCGAGGCGCGCGGGCTTGCCGTCGCCACCTATGATTTCCCTGATTACGCGACGCCAATAGGCCGCGAGATCGGGGCCGCCCTCCAGGGGCAACGCGAGTTTCCACCCGACGCCCTCCAGTTGCTCTATGTCGCCAACCGTTGCGAGCACCGGCCGGCGATCGAGGCGGCACTGGCCGCCGGCACGTGGGTCGTGTGCGACAGGTATCTCGCCTCGTCGGTCGCGTACGGCGAGGCGCAGGGCGTCGATGGCAGCTGGCTGCTGGATATCCAGCGCGTGCTTCCGGCGGCGGACCTGACGGTGCTCCTCGATATCGCCCCGGACGTCGCCGCCCGGCGCAAGATGGCGCAGCGCGATCGCTTCGAGCAGGACCTCGACCTGCTGGCCCGCGTGCGCGCCAGTTATCTGAAGCAGGCCGCCAGCACGCCCGGCTGGGTCGTCGTCGACGCCGCGCGCGAACGTGACGCCGTCTCTGTCGAGGTGCTTGCGCAGATCGAGAAGCTGGCGGCGGAGCGAACCGCGAACCGCTAACCGCTGACCGCGAACAGCGGACCGCTTACCGCATACCGCCCCGCTCATCAGCTGCCGCTGAACGACAAAGCGCCACGCGCTGGCGGGTACGTGGGCTACGAACCGCGCGCGTTGTCATGGCGGCTTCTGGAGCTACGACGTCCCGGCGCCCTGCGCTCACGTCCCGCGCTGCCACTCGTCAGGAGCGTGTTGCCAAGGCTCTGAAGGGCTCGGACGATGTGCTGCACACCGTTCACGTTCAGCGATCGCAATCGCTGCCACGATCACGGGAAGCAGCGAGCGGTAGACCGGGACGTTCAGCTGCCAGCCCGCCTCGGCGTGCGTGCCGCCGTCAGCGCACCGACCCACGTCGCTCCGCTCGCCCGCAGCACCTCGGCACACGCCCCCAGCGTCGCCCCCGTCGTCACGACATCGTCCACGAGCACGACCCGGAGGCCGGCGAGGCCTGGCACCCGACGCCAGGGACGCTGCGGGCGGACGCCGAACGCGTGCGCGACGTTGCGACGGCGCGCGAGACGGTCTACGCGCGTCTGTGTCGGCGAGGCACGCACTCTGACGAGCAGCTCGTGAACCGGCCACGGTCCGCCCACGGCGCGCGCCAGTACTTCGGCCTGGTTGAACCCGCGCCGGAACCCGCGGCTCCTGTGCAGCGGCACCGGCACCAGCACGTAGCCGGTGGCGGCCGGAAGGCCGTCCAGCAGCGGCCGCAGACGTGCACCGAGGCCCCGCGCGACGGTCTGCCGCCCGTCGTACTTCAGCGCGTGCAGGATGGCGCGCAGCGCGCCGTCGTAGGGCCCGACGGCGCGCAGCCAGTCCACCGTGCTGGGGAGATCGCCGCAGATGCAGGCGTCAGGTACGGGCACGCCACAGCGCGCACAGCGTGGATCGGCGTCGCGCGGGATCGCGGCCCAGCACGCGTCGCAGACGGGGCTCGCGGCAGGACGGTCGAGTACGCCCTCGCACGCCGCGCAGGGCGCAGCGAAGGCGAGTGCCAGCGCCCTGTCGATCAGGCGCGGCGCTGCCCCGGCGTCGTCGGTCAGGTCGGTGGCGCGCGTGTTCAGCATGGCTGCCGTCCGGCCGGCGACGATGCAAGGCATTCGCCAGCGGGCGGGCGGGGAGGCGTCCGAGACGTGATACACATGGCGCACCAGTCATCCATGAGACGTCCGGAGCCCCGCTGGCCCCCGGACGACAGGTGCGTCGCCATGACGCGCGCATACGGGAGGCAGCATGACCAGGACACCCGCCGGACGCCACGATCTCGACCGTCGTCATTTCTTCAGAACCGCTGGCGCGGGTGTCGGCGCCGCCGCCGCGCTGCTCTCACCACGTGATGCCGCGGCCGCGCAGGAGCAGGCGCGCAAGGCCGCACTCGAGCGGCTGGCCAGCAACAGCTATCCACTGCGGCAGCTGTTCAAGCAGCGCACGGCGCGTGGAGGTGCCACTGCAGCCAGGACAGCGGCGCCTGCCAGCCGGCGTGGCGACTTCGCCGAAGACTACAAGGCCGTCGCCGCCAACCCGAACGCCGCCGAGGCCCTGGCAGTGGCCGAGAAGGCGCGGGCCGCGCGCGCGCACCTGCCCGATGCCGCGGCCATGAAGGCGAAGTACGGCGAGATCACGCTGCTCGACTTTCCGCAGTTCACGAAGGACACCTTCCCGGGCGTGACGCGCATGGACGTCCGGTCGGCGCTGTTCGGCGACGTGACCGACGACTCGATGTTCTTCCCGGCGGAGGACGGGCGCCCAGGCGGATTCGACCCGCTGAGCCCATCGGGACGCAGATGGCTCGACACGTTGGCGAACATCCTCGTCAAGACGGGAACCGCCGTGCAGCACATCTCCAACAACGCGCCGTTCGACCTGGCGTCGTACGGGTCGCCCGAGGCCGACGCGCGCCGCAAGGCGGGTGTCGCGATGGCGAAGCGGTGGCTCGAGGGCTGTGCCGTCCTCGGCATCCGGTCGATGCGGATGAACTCGCCGCAGGCGCTCGGGCCGAGCGTCCGTCCCAACGCCGTGCCGCGCGGGCCCGGCGACGGCTATCCCCGCAACGTCGACGTGGTGCCGATGCTGGCCGCGGCGGTCGAGTCGTACAAGGAAATGGCCGACGCTGCCGGCAAGCTGGGCATCCGCGTGACGATCGAGAACCACTGGGGCCTGGCGGCCGATCCGGCCAACATCCGGACGATCATCGACGAGGTGAACCACCCGTACTGCGAGGCGTCACCCGACTTCTGCAACTGGGAGCACGAGTACATGCTCTTCAACGGCCTGAAGATGCTGGCGCCGTACGCGCACACCCACGCGCACGCCAAGTACTGGGACCGCTGGGGCGAGCGCAACGACGTGCGCCGGGCGACACGCATCATGCTCGCGGCCGGATTCCGCGGCACGTTCGCGCTGGAATACGAGCAGGGGCCGTGGGATGGCGTGGAGGGCGCGCAGTACCTGTACCGCGAGGTCCTTGCGGCGCTGACCGAGCCGACGCCGGTGATCTGAGTTGCAGACGCGATGCGTTGGGGCGGGTCAGGCAGACTCGCCCAGCTCGTGTCGTGGCGCCTTGCCCCACAGCCGCTCGAGCGCGTAGAACTCGCGCGTCTCCGGCGTGAAGATGTGGACGATGAAGTCGAAGAAGTCGAGGAGGACCCACTCCGCGCGGTCGTAGCCCTCGATGTGCGACACGCGGCGATCGAGCGTGCGCAGGCGCTCCTCGATGGCGTCGGCGATCGCCTGTGCCTGCCGGACGTTGGATGCCGTGCAGATGACGAACACGTCGGTGAACGCCTCCGACCCACGCAGGTCGAGGAGGGTGATACGCAGCGCTTTCTTGTCGCGGGCGGCCTCGACGGCGGCCGTCACGTCGGCCGGGAGTTCGAGCGTCTGGGGATGCGGAGCAGGCTGCGTTTCAGGATTCACCATGCAGGGTCCTCGCCGGGCTGGCGGCGTCGTACAGGGCGTGGCGCCGGATATGGGCGTCCACGCGGGGAGTGACCAGGTCGTCGATGGCGGCGCCGGCGGCGACGCGCGCGCGGATGTCCGTGGATGACACGTCCGGCGTGTCGGCCTCGACGACCCAGACCGCCGGCTGTTGATCGTGCGCCGGGCTCTCGCCGCCCGAGACCCGTCGCGCGCGTTCGCGCACCGCCCGCGGCCCGTCGTGGGCGAATGCCAGGGGATGTCCGGGCCGGCTGACCACCACGAAGTGCGCGCGGTCGAGCAGCGCCGGGTACCGGTGCCACGACTCGATGGCGCCGAACGCGTCGGCCCCCGTGATGAAGAACAGCTGCGAGGGCCGATAGCCCTGCGACGCCAGGGCCTCGAGCGTGTCCCACGTGTACGTCGGGCCCTCACGCGCGAGCTCGAGGTCCGACACCGCGAGGTGCGGGTCGTCTTCGACGGCCATCGCCGCCATGGCGAACCGGTGCCAGCCGGAGGCTGCCGGGCGGCTGCGATGGCCGGGCACGTGCGTGGGCATCAGCCACACGCGGTCGAGCGCGAGTGCCTGCCGGGCGGCCTGTGCGGCGGCGACGTGTCCGCGGTGCACGGGATCGAGCGTGCCACCGAGCAGCCCCAGACGCAAGTGAGGCACGTCACCCATCCGTCGGAGGCTCGTCGGGCGGCGGCACCGGGCGTCGCGACGCGGCGAGCGCCGCGAGGCTGCGGCTCGTGCGCCGTGCGGGTTTGCCGCCTGGCGCGGACGAATCAGCATCTTCGGCCGACGTTGCCAGTGCTGCATCCGCCGCCGCCTGCGACGCCGCCTCGCGCCGCGCCGCGCGTCCGGCGTCGACCTGCGGCCACAGCGCCTCGAGCAGCGCGTCCACGCCCTCGCCGGTGACCGCCGAAATCGCGAAGAAGGGCAGGCCCAGCGACTCGGCATGCGCGCGCAGCGCGTCGAGCCGCGAGGCATCGCCGAGGATGTCGATCCTGTTGGCCGCCACCATCTGCGGACGCGCCGCCAGCGGCAGGGCGTCGGGGTCGATGGTCTCGGCGTTCGGCGTGTAGTGCGCCAGCTCGCCGCGGATCACGTCGAGGTCGTGCACCGGGTCGCGCAGGGACGCCTCGCTGACGTCCACGACGTGCAGGAGGACCGCGGTGCGCTCGACGTGCGACAGGAACCGGTGCCCGAGGCCGCGGCCTTCGTGCGCGCCCTCGATGAGCCCCGGCACGTCCGCCATCACGAAGCTGCGGTCGCCGCTGAGCGAGACCACCCCGAGGTTGGGTACGAGCGTGGTGAAGGGGTAGTCGGCGATCTTGGGCCGGGCCGCCGACACACGCGAGATGAGCGTGCTCTTGCCGACGTTCGGGAAGCCGACGAGGCCGACGTCCGCGAGCAGCTTCAGCCGCAGGCGCAGGGCGAGCGTCTCGCCGGGCTCGCCTGGGTCGGCGCGCCGCGGGGCGCGGTTGACCGCCGACACGAAGCGCGCGTTGCCGCGTCCGCCGCGGCCGCCCCGCGCGACGAGCGCGCGGTCGCCGGTCTCCAGCAGATCGGCGATCTGCTCGAGCGTCCCTTCCTCGGTGACGCGATAGACGACCGTGCCTGGCGGGACGGCGAGTTCGAGCGCCTTGCCGGACTTGCCGGTACGGAGCGCGCCCTGCCCGTGCGCGCCGCGCTGCGCGGCGAAGGTCGGGTGGAACCGGTAGTTGACGAGCGTGTTGTGGTGCGGGCTCGCGACCAGGTAGACCGAGCCGCCGGCTCCGCCGTCACCGCCGTCGGGGCCGCCCTTCGGGATGAACTTCTCGCGACGGAAGCTGATGGCGCCGCGCCCGCCGGCGCCTGCCGTGACGGTGATGTCGACTTCATCGACGAACATGCGGGCGAGACGGAAGGACGGACCGGGCGGCCCGTCCGGCTGGCGGTGCTATTCGACCGGCAGGACGCTGACGAAGCGTCCGCGGGCGCCGTGGTCCTCGAACTTGACCACGCCAGGCACCTTGGCAAACAGCGTGTCGTCCTTGCCGAGGCCGACGTTGCGGCCCGCCTGGAACTTCCGGCCGCGCTGGCGGACGAGAATCGACCCGCCGGTCACGACGTTGCCGTCGAACCGCTTGACGCCGAGGCGCTGCGACGCGCTGTCGCGCCCGTTGCGCGAGCTTCCCTGACCCTTCTTCGATGCCATGTGTCTTGTCCCTGGTAGGGACGGCTCTCCGAGCCGTCCTCGCTGACCCGACCCGTCCTCGCTGGCCCGAGCCGTCCTCCCTGCTCTTCGAGCCGGGGTCGGCGTCTAGAGCAGGATGTCCTTCACCTGAATCCGCGTGAGCGTCGAGCGATGGCCCTTCGTCCGGCGCATGCCCTTGCGGCGCTTCTTCTTGAACACGCGGATCTTCGGCCCGCGCGTCTCGCCCTCGACCACGCCCACGACGCGGGCGCCGTCGACGAAGGGGGCGCCGGTCAGCACCTCGCCGCCATCCTGGCCGACGAGCAGCACCTGCTCCACACTGACTTCTTCACCGGCCGGCACGCCGACGCGATCGACGGTGATCACCGATCCCGGCGTCACCTTCACCTGCCGGCCGCCGCTCTGAATGATGGCAAACACGATGGACTCCTGAAACCTGGCGAGCCGTGGCAGCCGTCAGCGGTGCCAGCTCAAAGGCGCTAGTGTAGCACGGATTCGGATTCGGTAGGGACGGCTCTCCGAGTTCGGTAGGGACGGCTCTCCGAGCCGTCCCCTGAGTCCGTCCTTCCAGCCGCCTG
>JBIQIB010000154.1:0-1610 GCA_044508265.1 Acidobacteriota bacterium | reverse complement strand
CGTTCCTACCGCAGCAGCACCCGCGAGCCGCGGACGCGCGTCGTGCTCAGCGTGTTCAGGAACGACGGCAGCAGCGCGTCCATCTGCTCGAAGAACGACGAGAGCGCCGGGACGTTCTGCTGGGTGGGGTAGAGGCGCTCCTCGCGGTAGCTCTCCTGATAGAGCACCGCGCCGGTCCGGCCGTCGATGAACACGAACTTCGGCCGCAGGATGTAGCCCTTGCGCTCCATGTAGACGCGCTGCGGCGTCACGGTCCGCCGGCCGAACTGGTCGTACACCTCGCGCTCCTGCGTAACGATGCCCGACGCCTGGTGCGCCCGGAAGATCACCGTGCCCGTGACGATGAGCGGCTGCTGGTACTCCTCGCCGATGCGCTTCCAGTAGCTGGCGTTGGCAAAGAGCGGCTCGAACGCCTCGAGATCCTTCTCGTCGCGGATCGTGGTGGGCAGCGCCATCGGCCCGATGGCGGCCTGGTCGCCCGCGCCGTCGGCCGCTGTCGGCGGTTCGCCCATCTCCTGGCGCGCGATGTCCTCGAGAGGCAGCGGGTCCGCGTCGATGACGCGGAGGCGCGACTTGGTGCGCAGCTGGCTCCTGAGCAGGCGCACGGTCTCCATGCTGGCGTCGACCTCGTCGGTGCCGCCGCCGATGAAGCCGACCACGTGTACCCGCTGGAACGGGGTCACGTCCAGCTTGGCCTGGATCGGGGTGTCGATCGGCACCTCGTACATCGACGTGCAGCCGGCCGCCAGCAGCGCGGCCACCGCCAGGCTAGCGAGTCTGTGACCTGCGCGCACGGTCATTGAGTTCCTTGAAGAGATCGTAGTTCTGCTGGATCGACAGGTTCTCGGGCTCCAGCTCGACGGCCCGTGCATACGCCTGCCCCGCTTCGTCGAACCGGCCGAGCTGCTCATAGGCCACCGCGAGGTTGTTGAACGCCGCGGCATACGTCGGGTCGATCTCCGTGGCCCGCTGCCAGCGATAGACGGCTTCCTGCCACAGGCCCTTCTGCGCGACGGCGATGCCGAATTCAACCTGCGACACCGCCTGCTTGCGCACGTCGTCCTGCGCGAGGGCTACGCCCGGAAGTCCCGCGATCAGGGACAGCACGACTGCCAGCGTCCGGATGCTCATAGGATCAGTTGTCAATATACACCCGCCGGTGAAGCGACACGTGGCAGGTTCTGCCACCACAGCCTGCCGGTTGTATGACGCCGCAGCACGGCAATCAGCTTCCCCTCTGGCCCCGGCCTTGCACCACCGGCTCCCGTGCCCCTGTCGCATCTCGATGCGCTCTCGCTTGCCGTCGGCGCCCGCAGCCGCCCGGCGGTGGCCGCGCGCCTGCTGCGCGAGGCGTTCGAGCAGGGCGCGCCCGACGACCTCGACGCCGCGTGGCGCGCCGCCGGACTGCCACACACGGCCCTTGCGCCCGCCACGACGCTGGCCCGCCGGTTGCTCGAGGACGCCGCCCGCGACGGCAGTGTGACGCTCGACTGGCAGGCCGACGCGTACCCGCCCACGCTGCTCACGCTGCCGGACCCGCCCCTCGTGCTGTGGGTGAAAGGGGACGCCGGCGTCCTTCTCCGCCCGGCTGTCGCCATCGTCGGATCGCG
>JBIQIB010000153.1:0-8440 GCA_044508265.1 Acidobacteriota bacterium | reverse complement strand
TCAGCTGCCCTGCGCAGCGCTGATGCTCATCGCGTAGAACGACCTCCACGCGAACACGAGCGACACCACGAAGAACGCCGCCGCCAGCACCGTGCTGGCGAGCGGGCCATGGTCGGCCGTCATCGTGACGCCCAGCTCCACGGCCAGCAGCCCGAACAGCGTCGTGAACTTGATCACGGGGTTCATCGCCACCGACGAGGTGTCCTTGAACGGGTCGCCGACCGTGTCACCCACGACCGTGGCGGCGTGCAGGTCGGTGCCCTTCTCCTTCAGCTCCACCTCGACGATCTTCTTGGCGTTGTCCCACGCGCCTCCGGCGTTGGCCATGAAGATCGCCTGGTACAGGCCGAAGAGTGCAATCGAGATCAGGTAGCCGATGAAGAAGTAGGGCTCGAGGAACGCGAACGCGAGCGTCGCGAAGAAGATCGTCAGGAAGATCTCGAACATGCCCTTCTGGGCGTACTTCGTGCAGATCTCGACCACGCGCTTGCTGTCGGCGATCGAGGCCCTGTCGGTGCCGTCGAGACGGATGTTCGCCTTGATGAACTGCACCGCGCGATACGCGCCCGTCGTGACCGCCTGCATCGAGGCGCCGGTGAACCAGTAGATCACCGCGCCGCCGGTAATCAGCCCGAGCAGGAAGGGCGCGTGCAGGATCGACAGCCTGTCGACGTTCTGCGTGAGCCCGTCGGTCAGCAGCGCGATGATCGAGAAGATCATCGTCGTCGCGCCCACCACGGCGGTGCCGATCAGCACGGGCTTGGCCGTGGCCTTGAACGTGTTGCCCGCGCCGTCGTTCTCCTCGAGCATGCTCTTGGCGTGCTCGAAGTCCACCTCCACGCCGTAGTCGCGCCGCAGCTCGTCGGCGATGCCCGGGATGCCCTCGATCACCGACAGCTCGAAGACCGATTGGGCGTTGTCGGTGACCGGCCCGTACGAGTCGACGGCGATGGTCACCGGGCCCATGCCGAGGAAGCCGAACGCCACCAGGCCGAACGCGAAGACCGCGGCCGCCGGCATGATGGCGCCGAGCCCCAGCGTGCTGAGGCCGTACGCGATACCGGTCAGGCCCACGATGCTCAGGCCCAGCCAGTAGGCGCTGAAGTTGCCCGCCACGAGGCCCGAGAGGATGTTCAGCGACGCCCCGCCCTCGCGCGAAGACGTGACGACCTCGCGCACGTGGCGTGACGAGGTCGAGGTGAACACCTTCACGGCCTCGGGAATGATGGCGCCGGCGAGCGTGCCGCAGGTGATGATGCTCGAGAGCTTCCACCACAGCGAGCCGTCGCCGAGATCGGCGATGAGCACGTACGACAGGACGTAGGTGAGGACCACCGAGACGATCGAGGTCACCCAGACCAGGCTCGTCAGGGGCGCCTCGAAGTCCATGACCGCGGCGCGGCTGAAGCGCGCACGCGCCCAGGCGCCGTTGGCCAGGTACGATAGCCCGCTCGCCAGCACCATCATCACGCGCATCATGAAGATCCAGACGAGCAGCTGCACCTGCACGACCTCCGACGGCACGGCGAGGACGATGAACGAGATGAGCGCCACGCCGGTGACGCCGTAGGTCTCGAATCCGTCGGCGCTCGGCCCGACCGAGTCGCCGGCGTTGTCACCGGTGCAGTCGGCGATCACGCCCGGATTGCGCGCGTCGTCTTCCTTGATGTTGAAGACGATCTTCATCAGGTCGGCGCCGATGTCGGCGATCTTGGTGAAGATGCCGCCCGCGATTCTGAGGGCGGCCGCGCCGAGCGACTCGCCTATCGCGAACCCGATGAAGCAGGCGCCGGCATAGTCACGCGGGATGAACAGCAGGATGCCGAGCATCAGCAGCAGCTCCACGCTGATGAGCAGCATGCCGATGCTCATCCCCGCCTGCAGCGGGATGTCGTGGAGGGGGTACGGCCGGCCGGCCAGGCTCGCAAACGCCGTCCGCGAGTTGGCCAGCGTGTTGATGCGGATGCCGAACCACGCGACGCCGTAGCTGCCCGCGATGCCTATCAGACTGAAGAGGAGGATGACCGCCACCTTCAGCAGCTCGAACCCGAGCAGCACGCCGAAGTAGAGGACGATGATCGCGCCGATGAACAGCTCGAGCACCAGGATGAACCTCCCCTGCGTGACGAGGTACGTCTTGCAGGTCTCGTAGATCAGCTCCGACACTTCGCGCATCGACGGATGCACGGGCAGGCCGCTGACGCGGCGGTAGATGTACCCGCCGAAGAGGAGGCCGAGCGCGCACACGCCCATGCCGGCCAGCAGCAGCGTGCGCGCGTTGACGCCGTGGAAGTCCACCTGCGAGAGATCCGGCAGCACCAGCGCGGCCTCTCCACCCGCAGGGTGGGTGTCGTGCACCGCCGGCGGTGTGGGCTGGGAGGCGGACGCCGGGACCATCGTCACCAGCGCCATGCCAGCCAGAACGATGACGTACAGCAGCCTGCGAAGCTGGATCGCAGGCGATCGACGGGTGTGAGACACGTTCATGGCCCCTTCCGCGCTGGTCGTGACAGGCGTAGGAGTATACGCGCACCGACTGGCCTGACGCGGGGCGGTCGTGCGAGGATGCGCCATGCGTCTAGCCGTTCAGCGAATCACCCTGACGTCTGCCGCGTGTGTCCTCGCCGCCGCGGCCGTCGCCACGCCAGCCGTCGCGCAGCAGGCGCCCGCCAGGCCGAACGTGCTGCTCATCATGGCCGACGACCTGAGCGACGACATCGGCACGTACGGTCATCCGCTGGTCAGGACGCCGAACCTCGACAGGCTCGCCGCACGTGGCGTGCGCTTCACGCGCGCGTACACGCAGTTCCCGCTCTGCAGCCCGAGCCGCGTGTCCATGCTCACGGGCCTCCGCCCTGATGCGACGCGGGTGTACGACCTGCAGACCGACTTCCGCGCAGTGCGTCCGAGCCTGACGACCCTGCCACAGCTGTTCAGGCAGAACGGCTACGTCGCGGCACGGGTCGGCAAGATCTACCACTACGGCAATCCCGGGCAGATCGGCACGCCGGGCCTCGACGATCCGGCGTCGTGGGATCACACGGTCAATCCGCGCGGCATCGACAAGGACGAGGAGCCGCTGCTCACCAACTACACCCCGCAGCGCAAGGGCTTCGGCAGCACCCTCGCCTACTACGCGTCGCCGGCCCCCGACGAGGCACACACCGACGGCAAGGTCGCGCTCGAGACGATCCGGTTGCTCGAGGAGTACCGGGACAAGCCCTTCTTCCTGGCCGCGGGATTCTATCGCCCGCACTGCCCGTACATCGCGCCGCAGAAGTACTTCGACATGTACCCGCTCGACGACGTGCCGCTGCCTCCGGCAGTCCCGCGTGCCGACGACGTGCCGTCGCCTGCGTGGTTCACGAACCCGCCGCACTGGAATCTCGACGAGCGCCAGCAGCGCGAGATCCTGCGTGCGTACTACGCGTCGGTGTCGTTCCTGGACGCGAACGTCGGCCGGGTGCTCGATGCGCTCGACAGGCTCGGGCTCGCCGACAACACGGTGGTCGTGTTCGTGAGCGACCACGGCTATCACCTCGGCGACCGCGGGCAGTGGATGAAGATGACGCTCTTCGAGCGGGCGACGCGGGTGCCGCTGATCGTGGCCGGCCCCGGCGTTCAGGCGCGCGGCGCCGAGAGCCAGCGCATCGTCGAACTCCTGGACGTCTATCCGACGCTGGCAGCCATGACGCGACTGGAGCCGCCGGCGGGATTGCACGGCCGTTCGCTCGTGCCGCTGCTGCGCGACCCGGCGATGCCGTGGGAGCACGCCGCCGTGACGCAGCTACGCCGAGGTGCGGGCGCCAACAGCTTCATGGGGTACACGCTGCGCACCGGGCGGTGGCGATACACCGAATGGGACCATGGCGCGCGCGGCGTCGAGCTCTACGACGTCGAGGCCGACCCGGGCGAGCTGCGCAACCTGGCGGACGACGCGGCGGAGGCCTCCACGCTGCAGCGCCTGCAGCGCGAGCTGACCGCCGTCCTCCGGTCTCACTTGTAGACCGGGAACTCCCCTGCCTTGTACTTGCGCCAGTAGGCGTCCAGATCAGCCCGGATCCTGCCGCTGAGCAGGAGCACGCCCACCAGGTTCGGGAACGCCATGCCGAGGATCATCAGGTCGCCGAAGTCGAGCACGTTCGACGCCGTGATGATCGAGCCGAGGAACGTGAACACCAGGAAGAGCACCTGGTAGATGCGCGTCGTGCCGTCGCCGAACAGGTAGCACCAGCACCGCTCTCCGTAGTACGACCAGCTGATCATCGTCGAGTAGGCAAACAGCATGACCGCGAGCGAGAGCACGAGCGGGAACCACTCGATGTGCTCGCCGAACGCGCGTGACGTCAGCGCGGCGCCCTGGTTATTCGCGATGAGCTGCGCGTAGTCCGGGTTCGCATAGGCGCCCGTGATGACGATGACCAGTGCGGTCATCGTGCAGACGACGACCGTGTCAATGAACGGCTCGAGCAGGGCGACGATGCCCTCGCGGACCGGATACGGCGTGCGCGCGGCGGAGTGTGCGATGGCCGCCGAGCCCGCTCCTGCCTCGTTCGAGAACGCCGCACGACGGAAGCCCTGCACGAGGACGCCGATGAACCCGCCATAGGCGGCGCCCGGGTTGAACGCCCCCTCGATGATGGCCAGGAACGAGGACGGCACGGCGCCGAGGTTGGTGAAGATCACGGTGAGGCAGCCGATCACGTAGAGCCCGCACATGAACGGGACGATCTTGTCGGCCACCGACGCGATGCGGCGGATCCCGCCGATGATGACGACGCCCGTCATGAGCACCATGAGGATGCCGTACACCCAGGGGTACTCGTTCAGGAGCGGGACGTTCTCCTGGAGGGCGTTCATCGACTGGTTGACCTGGAACATGTTGCCGCCGCCGAACGACCCGCCGATGCACAGCACGGCGAACAGCACCGCCAGGACGCGGCCGAACTTCGCCATGCCCAGTTCGCGCAGGCCCTTCGACAGGTAGTGCATGGCGCCGCCCATGATGCGGCCGTCGGGACGGACCTCCCGGTACTTCTGCCCGAGCGTGCACTCGGCGAACTTCGACGACATGCCGAGCAGGCCGGCCACGATCATCCAGAACGTGGCGCCCGGGCCGCCGATCGAGACGGCGATGGCAACGCCGGCGATGTTGCCGAGGCCAACCGTCGCCGACAGCGCGGCGGCCAGCGCCTGGAAGTGGCTGACCTCCCCCTCATCCGCAGGGTCGCTGTACTTGCCCCGGGTCACGTCGATGGCGTGCCTGAACCCGCGGAGGTTGATGAGCCCCATGCGGAAGGTCAGGAACGTCGCGCCGAAGATCAGCCACAGCACCACGAACGGCAACTGGGCGCCGTCATACCAGAAGAGGACGTCGGCGAAGAAGATCGCGCTGATCACGCCGTTGACGACGCCCATGTACCTGTCGGCCGTCGCCATGAAGCCCCCCGCGTCCGCGCTGTCGGGCGGTGCGTCGGCTTGCGCGGCCGGTGCCTGGGGGGCCGTGTCCGAGACGGCTGGCGTGGGCAGCGGGTCCTGCGCGAACAGGGCCGACGGAGCGACGCCGGCCAGCAGGATGCCGACGAGCACGATCCGAGAGACATACGTGAGCAGTCGCGTCATCTTTGTCCCGGGAAATGGAAGTCAGGCAGGCGTCAACGGCGTCGGCGCCCTTCGGAAGGGGAATGCAAGGCGGTGCGCACTCGGAGTCTGCTCGATACTGTAGCCGCCCCGGGGTTCGCTGTCACTCGTCATCCCTGCGCTGTCGGCCAACGTCGCACCGACGCCCGCCCCGATGCGGGCGACGTAAACGAGAAAGGGCGCGCGGGCAGCAGGCATGCTCAGCGGCGGACGAAAGCGGGTTCCCGCCACATGGCCGCGTCGCGTACCGCGTTGCCCGAGGGCCCGGCGCTCACGCGGAGGACGATGCCGTCCGGCCGGCCCCGTGGGTCATCGAAGGTCACCGACACGTCGTGCCAGCCGCGGTCGGCAGGCGTGCCGAACGGGTCCAGGTGACGGTGATGGAGCACTGCCTCGTCGCCGATGTCGTAGCGCGCGAGGACGGTGAAGGTCGCGCCGTCGCCGGGGAGCGTCCACGCCTCCTGTCTCAGGCCGATGGCCGTCGTCAGGCCGGCCGCGTCTGAAGGGACCGCCCACTCGACTTCGGTCTCGGGCAGCGTGAACAGCGCACGCGTCCGGCCATCGCCCAGGTCGACGTCCACTATGTCGATGGCGTGCCCCAGTCGCGGCGCCGAGGACGTAAATCGCGCGAACGCGAGCCTGTCGACCAGGCTGGAGGTGTCCTGGCTCCTCAACCAGCCGACTATCGCTGTCGTTCCCGTCAGTATCACGACGATGAGCACCAGACGAGCGCGCACGCGCGTGCGCTGTGCGCGACGCTGCCGCGCCAGGGTCGCCGCCGGGATCCAGAGGCCCGCGGCGACGAAGGCTCCCGCCCAGAGACAGGCTGTGAGAGCGGCCGCCACCGGCGGTGAACCGGCGAGCGCCACCGGGAGCCAGGCGGGCCAGGCTTCGCGCGCCGCACGTGTCGCCTGGCGGGCGTGCAGCTTGACGAGCAGGTCACCCCAGACCTCGACGTCCGAGACGAGCAGCTGTTCCTGCTGCAGCGCCTTCACCGCCGCCACTGGTACCAGCACCCTTCCCTGCTCCCCTGCCGGTGCGGCAGTGGCCTGCCGGATGCCGAGCCACAGTTCACCCGAGTCGGGCACCAGCAGGCCGGCAGGTCCGAACTCGAAGCAATGCGCACCATCGTCAACGTCAGCGATCTCGCGCCAGAGCACTGGTCCCCGCTGGCCGGCGCGGCCGGCGCGCAGCTCCACGAGCACGCCAGCGCGGGCGTGGCCCTCGCGGCGAAGAGCCACGCACAGGCCATCGAGGTGCCTGACGTCAACCGTCAGTGACTGCTGGACTGCACGGCCGTCGGTGGGCAGCGGCACCCATCGCGCCACGTCGCGTCCCAGCGTGTCGGGCAGTGCGACCGACGTGATCCATACGTGCCGGTGCACCCAGGCGCCGGCGACGACCGCTGCGACGAGCCACAGCACGACGGCGGTCCTTCCTCGCGTTACTCGGGCCGACACCAGGCCCCCTCGAAGCACCCGCACATCGAGACGACGGTGACGTCGTCGCCCTCGGGAATCGGCGCGCCACCAGCGACGAACGTGGGACGTCCGTCGACGAGATGCAGGAACGCGTCGGTGACGTGCTCGCTGCCCCAGCGCCACGTGTCGCCCGCGTGGAAGCGATAGGCATACGACGTGACGACCCATGGGCCGAGCCCGAGCAGCCTCGGCGACTGCGGAACCGCGATCGGACGTCCCGACGTCTTCGGCGTGCTGTCGAATGCCGCGATGGCACAGCGCGACACGGCTGTCGCGTGCTTCCACAGCCCGACCTGACCCACGACGCTCAGCGCGACGGTCGCCGACAGCAGCGCCACCGCCATGTGCGCGCTCAACCGCTTCGAGCGCAGCATCGGCTGCGCGGCGGCGCCCACGAGAAGGGCCGTCGGGATCCCGGCCAGGTAGACGTACCGACGAGGCGTGACAGTTTCGATGCCGACGCCTATGAATGCCGTCGGCAGGATGGCCAGCACGGCGAGGCCACAGCACAGGAGCACGAGCCGTGGTGAGCGGAGGAGAGCGGCGACGAGCAGCAGCGGCAGCGCGAACACCGTCAGCGCGACCCTGAACAGCCGATAGAGCTCGGCCCACCGTCGATCGAGATCCCCGGTCGGCCACGCGACCAGCGCACGCAGCGTCTCTGCGCTGGCTGTCATGCTGTCGGCATTGAGGATGAGGCGCGCGTAGCTGTGCGGGTCGTAGGTAGAACCCGCGTCCACGATGCCGCTCCGGACCCAGAAGAACATGAGCACGACCAGCGCGCTTGCGGCCGCGGCGCCGAGCACGTCCTTCACCCGGCGCCGACTGAGGCCGCGCCAGGGCGACTCGTGAACGGCCAGCAGCACGACGAGCGTGACGAGCGCCGGCAGGACGAAAGTGTTTTCCTTGCTCGGAAGCGCGACGAGGCTGCCGACCAGCACGAGGATGAAGCCGCGGACGCGTCCTGTGTCTTCCCTGGCGAGGACGGCTGCACCGAGCAGGGCCACCAGCACGCCCATGGTGGCGAGCACGTCGAAGAACCCGCTCAGCCACAATGGTGCCTCGAGGGCCCATGGGCACAGCCAGAACAGCGCGGCACTCGCGGCGGCGCCATCGGTCATGAAGCCGAGACGCCTGGCCAGCTTCCACAGCAGGTACGCGTTGCCGGCATGACAAGCCATCACCGCCGTGACCCACGCCCACGGCGCGTCGGGCCCGAGCACCGTGTGGAGCAATGAGGCGACGAGGAAGACGTGCGGCCTGTAGATGCTGAACAGGTCGTCCGCGTACACGCGATAGCCGGTCGGAAAAGGGAAGCG
>JBIQIB010000152.1:0-8574 GCA_044508265.1 Acidobacteriota bacterium | reverse complement strand
CGAGGCGCTTCGTCGCCGTGAACAGGTAGAGGCAGATCGCGAGCGAGTGCCACGCCAGGGACGCGGCGGCGACGACGGCCAGAGCACGCCGCGCACGTCTCCGGGCCGTCTCTCGCGCCCGCGGAGCAGCGTGCCCCTGAGCCCCGGTCGCCTCCAGTGGCTGCCCGCGTCCGACGCCGGCGGACCGCCGCCACACGACGAGGGCCAGGCCGGCGGCCGCGAGGAACGCGGGGGTGACGCCGGGGAAGAGCTCGCCCTCCGGCCGCGGCAGGGTCTGCAGGCCGCCCCAGAGGCGCAGCGTGCCGCTGGCCGTGAGCCATGCCTGTGCATCGGCGCTGAAGGGGACGAGGGCGGCGAGCGGGCGCGCGCCGTCGCCGAGCGTGCGCAGCCGGAAGTAGGGGTACATCAGCGGCACGGTCACGACAGCGGCGACGAGCGCGGTCAGCGCGGGGCCTGCCCACGCGCGCCAGTCGGTCGTCCTCCGCCGCGCCACGATCTGTGCGATCACGTACGGCGGAAGCAGCAGCGCGAGGTAGAAGAGGTAATAGCCGTTCGAGAGGTTCTGTGCGGCAAGCGCCAGGCCCGCGCCCACAGCTGCGCGCCATCGCCCCCCGTGGAAGTACCTGTGAAGGCCGTAGAGGACGAGTGGCGCCCACTGCGCGTGCAGCACCTGCAGATGCGGCGCCTGCGCCACGCGGTACAGCGCGAAGCCGTACAGCAGGCCCGCCACCCAGCCGGCCCGCGCGTCGCCCGTCATCTCGCGTACGAGCAGGAACGCTCCGAACGCCGACAGCGCGAAGCTCGCGATGAACAGCACGTTGTACGTCAGCAGAAGGTTACCCGTCAGCGCGAAGATCGGCGCGCCGAGCAGTGCCTGCGTGACGAGCAGCTCCGAGTACGCGATGGCGTACGGCGCGGGATGGAAGATCGGCGGATGCCACCACGCGACGTCCGTCCACGCGCCCGAGAGCACGAGGCTCGCCTGGTGGTAGTGCCAGGCGAGAATCCAGTCGTTGAGCAGCGAGTCGCCGAGATCCCAGGGGACACCGGACGACAGGCGGGCGGCGAGGGGCCACGTGTAGACGATGGCCAGGGCGCCGTAGGCGAGCGCGGCGGCCGCGACCGGCCCGAGGCGCCTGCCGCCTGGCCCCGCCGCCGGGATCACGACACGCGGCCGGCCACGAAGTCCGTCGTGAAGTGACCGAGGTCGTCGTAGATGGCCGACAGATCCGCCGGCGGCGCAAGAAAGACGACGCGGAAGTAGCCGTCCTCCGGCGCGCAGCCGAACCCCGAGCCGAAGACGCAGAGAATGCCCGTGGCCCGCAGCAGGCCGAGTACGTAGTCGACGTCGGTCCGGCCTTCGGGCAGCGTCACCCGCGGCATCGCGTAGAACGCGCCGCGCGGCGCCACGCACGTGATGCCGTCCACCGCGTTCAGGCGGGTCGTCGTCACCTCTGCCCGAGCCGCGAGATCCGCGCGCAACGCGTCCTGGAAGGATCTGTCCCCGCGGAGAGCGGCCGTGATCGCATGCTGCATCGGGCCGGGGCTGCACAGCCGGCCGTCGGCCAGCTTCTTGACACCCTGCAGCAGGTCGTCGAGCCGAGGCGTCCGGCCGAACGCCATCCAGCCGGCGCGCCACCCCGGTGCGAGATAGGCCTTCGAGAGCGACGAGTACGACACGACGGCCGCCTCGGGATCGAGGAGGCCGATGGGCGCCACGGGCCCGTCGTACCCGAGGTCGCCGTAGACCTCGTCGGCGATGAGCAGCAGGCCGTGCCGTTCGGCTATCGCGAGCAGCTCGCGCCGCACGTCCTCCGGGTACACGGCGCCCGTCGGGTTGTTCGGATCGATGACGACCAGGGCCCGCGTGCGGGCGCCGACGAGGCTGCGGATGTGGTCCAGGTCGGGAGCCCACCCCCGTGACGCGTCGGTCCGGTAATAGCGGGCGACGGCGCCGAGCTTCGCGATGACGGCGGTGTAGAGCGGGTAGGTCGGCACCGGCACGAGCACCTCGTCGCCCGGATTCAGCAGCGCCGTGAGCGTGAGCTCGATGCCTTCGGACGTGCCCGACGTCAGCAGGACACGGTCCGGGTCGATCGGCAGCCCGCGCGCGCCGAAGTCGTCGGCCACCGCTTCACGAGCGGAAGCGATGCCGGGGGAAGGCGCGTAGCCGTTCTCGCCATTACGCATCGCCCGCGCGACGGCCTCGACCAGATGGGGCGGCACCGCGAAGCCGAACGAGATCGGATCCCCGATGTTGAGGTAGCGCACGGCGCGGCCGGCAGCCTCCACCTTCCGGGCCTCGGCCACGATGTTGCGAATCGCGTACGAGAAACCGCTCACGCGGTCGGCGACAGGAATGGCAGACGAGACTTCCGGCGACATTCCCAGATTCTACAGGCGACGACACAACGTGAGTGCATGACCTTGCGGCGGGACAGCGGGCTCGGCTGAGCCCAAAGCAGGACACCGCCCATGTAACTTCTACACGTTACAGCCGAAACATACATGGCGGGCTCAGCCGTACGTGGTCATTCGTGCGCCTAACTTGTTGGCAGCAATGGATATCGGTATTGGCAGGCATCTTGAAACGATGGAGGGCGTGATGAGTGCTCTGCGACGACACTGCCTGCGGACGGCCGTTGTGCTTGCGGCAGCCGTGTGCGTCACGGTGCCTGCCGAGGGGCAGACCACGGAGCCGCCGGCGGGTCCGACCTTCCGGTCGTCCGTCGATCTGGTGTCGGTGTCGGCGGTCGTGAAAGACACGCGCGGGAGGCCCGTCACGAACCTCCGCCAGGAAGACTTCACGATTCTCGAGAACGGCGAGCGGCGCCCCATCGTGGACTTCGGGTACACGGACCAGGGGGCGGTCAGCTTCGGCGTGCTGGTCGATCAGAGTGGATCGATGCAGCTTGCGCGCAACCTCGAATCGGCACGCGACGTGGTCAAGCACCTGCTGGCGTGGTTCGACCCGGCGCGCGACGAGGTCGCGCTGTTTGCGTTCGACCAGTCGCTGGCGCGGGTGCAGGATTTCACGGGTGACCCCCACCTCGTGAGCCAGGCGCTGCCGAAGCTCACCGGGTACGGCACGACGGCGCTCTATGACGCCATTGCCGAGACGTCGAAGGTGCTCTCGTCGCGGCCGACGCCGCGGCGCGCGCTCATCGTGATCACCGATGGGCTCGACACCGCCAGCCAGCTGACGGGACCGGAGGTCTCGGGGATGGCCAGCGCGATTGACGTGCCGGTCTACGTCGTCGCGGTGATGTCACCGCTGAACCATCCGCGCAGCGGCATCGCGCCAATCGTGCGCGAGGGCGAGACGATCACCACGAGCCTGGCGAATCTCGCGCGGTGGACGGGCGGCGACATGCTCGTCGCGACGACTCCGGGAGAAACGAGCCGCGCCGCCAGGCAGTTCGTGATCGACCTCCGGCATCAGTACCTGCTCGCCTTCGAGTCGTCGGCACAGGCCGGATGGCATCGGCTGTCGGTACTGACGCGCAAGCGCGACCTGCAGGTGCGGGCACGATCGGGCTACATCGCGCGGGGAGAGGAAGCGGGCGCGCCGTGAGGTAGCAGGCCCTGAATGGCATCACGTCCGGGTGTTCCGGGCGGACCGAGCACGTAACGAAGACGCCGTCGCCTCGATGGGCGGTGCACTGATCAACACAACGGACAGGAGACACGCCATGCATCGAATGATTCTCGCAGCCACCATCAGCGCTGTCGCGCTCGCGGGTTCGTCCGCCTGCGCCACCAAGAAGTACGTCAACACGCAGGTAGGAGAGGTGGACGGCAAGGTCACGACCTTGTCGGGTGAGGTCGAGCGCACTCAGCAGCGCGTCAACGAAGTCGACGAGAAGGCAGCCGCTGCCGGCGAAGCAGCCCGCGCGGCCGATGCTCGCGCCGCGCAGGCGGGCGATGCTGCCGGGCAGGCCCAGGCCGCGGCCCGGGAGGTCGGCATGAAGACCGAGGCGCTCGACAAGGCCAACCGGCGCCTCGTGTACGAGGTCGTCCTCAACGAGGCGCAGGGCGGGTTCAAGTTCGGCGGCACCGAGCTGCCTGACGCGGCCAAGCAGGCCGTGGACAAGCTGATCACCGACCTGCAGGCCGATCCCCAGGCGGTGTGGTTCGAGATCGAGGGCCACACCGACAGCGTCGGCAACGCGAAGTACAACGAGCGCCTCGGCCTCGAGCGCGCCGAAGCCGTCAAGCGGTACCTCTACGAGACGCACCAGGTGCCGCTGCACAAGATGAACGTCATCAGCTACGGCGAGGACCGGCCGGTGGGTGACAACAAGACGCGTACGGGCCGCGCGGAGAACCGTCGCGTCGTCATCCGCATGCTGTCGTAGGCACGGCACGTTCGGATACGTCCGCCGCGGCCATCACTGTTCGGCCATGCAGGGTGGCGGACCCGGCCGCCGGCGGGCGGTTCTGAGCCACGGACCGGTACCCACGCAGGGGTGGGGCCGGTCCGTTTTTCGTTAACATCGCAAACTTCCCATTAAGAGTGTAAAAAGTGCCGCCGCCGGCGCCGCACGGCGGCACGGCGGTGCTAGATTGGCGGCATGCGGCACAGGCCTTCCACGCAACTGATCGTCATTGGCGTGCTTGCCGGCCTGCTGGTGCTGCTCGGCACGCTGCAGTGGCGGTGGCTCGGGCGCATCAGCGCGGACGAGCGCGAGCGCATGACGACGAGCCTGCGCTGGAAGGTGCGCGAGCTCACGCAGGACTTCGACCGCGAGCTCACACGGGCCTATTTCTGGCTGCAGATGGACCGGTCGGGGCCCTTCGGCGTCACCCCGGTGAAGTCGACGGCACATTTCGACCGCTGGTTCACCAGCGCCCCTGATGCGCGGATCGTTGCCGCCATCTACACCGTCACCATCACGGGTCGCGACGGCACCGACCCCACGCTGGCGCTCTCGCGCTACGACGCCGCCGCCGAATCGCTGACGCCTGTCGCCGAGGTGCCCGCATCGCTGCAGCCGCTGATGACGCGCCTTGCGCAGATGCCTCCCGCCGAGGAGCCTGCCCAGCGCGTGCACCGGCTGTTTGCGGGCGTGCCGCTGCTCCAGCCGGAGGTCCCGGCGCTGCTGATCCCCCGTCCGCCTGTGCCGGTCAACGTCAGCGCCGAAGGCACCATCGTCTTCTCGCGGCTCGAACGTCCGTGGGACTTCACAATCGCCGTCCTCGACACCGACTACATCCGCGAGACGTACCTGCCGGCGCTCGTCGAGCGCGAGTTCGGCCCGCTCGACGAACTGCCCTACCGCGTGGCCGTCGTCGATCTGCAGTCCGGGGCGCCGGTCTTCTGTGCCGCCGCGCCGGCGGTGTCGGCAGCCGACGACTGCGCGGTCACCGACCCCGACGTGTCGCGCGAGTTCTTCGAGCTGCGGATGCGCGAGTTCAACAGGTTCATCGTCTCGGACGACCGTCGCGACGCGGCTCGCGACGGCGCGTCGGCAGTCGGCGAGTCGGGCCCGCGGCCGGGACGCACGTTCCACGTCACGACGACGACGACGGACGGGCCGGAGCGCGCAGGCGACGACGAGTCTCGCCGCGCGGACGGACGGGGCCCGCTCTGGCGCGTGGACGTCAAGCATCGCGCCGGCTCCCTCGAGGCGGTCGTCGCGTCGGCACGGCGCCGGAACCTGTTCATCAGCTCGTCGGTGCTGCTGCTGCTCGGCGCGAGCATGGCGCTGATCGTGGCATCGAGCGGACGGGCCCGCCGGTTGGCCGCGCAGCAGATGGAGTTTGTCGCCGGCGTCTCCCATGAGCTGCGTACGCCGCTGGCGGTGATTCGATCCGCGGGGGAGAACCTGGCCGACGGCGTGGTGGCCGACCCGGCGCAGGTCCAGCAGTACGGCACGCTCATCGCGGCGGAAGGCAGACGCCTGACCGAGATGGTCGAGCAGGTCATGGAGTTTGCCGGCTTCGACGCGGGCCGGGCGCTCGAGGTGCGGGGCGTGCCCGCACGCGAGATCGTCGACACGGCCATCCAGGCGAGCCAGCCGCTGCTCGGCGAGCATGACGTCACGCTCGACGTCACGGTGCCCGACGAGTTGCCGCACGTGCTCGGCAACCACGCGGCCCTCAGTCGCGTCCTGGTGAACCTGCTGAGCAACGCCGTGAAGTATGGCGGCGAGGATCGCTGGGTCGGCCTCAGCGTCGCCACGGCCGGACGCGACGCCGTCGTCTTCCGCATCAGCGACCATGGCGCGGGCATCCCGGACGACGACCTGCCGCACATCTTCGAGCCGTTCTTCCGGGGACGTCCCTGGACCGACGGTCACGTCCACGGGAGCGGGCTCGGGCTGAGCCTGGTCTCGCGCATCGTGGCGCAGCACAAGGGAAAGGTGCACGTCGAGACGCATCCTGGCCGCGGGACGACCTTCTCGGTCACGGTGCCGGCCGCTCGTGACCTGCCCGTGGCGGCCGCCGAGCCGTCACCCTCGGAGGCGGCGCTGCCGCCGCTCGACGCGCCGGCCTGGAAGCGCGGGGCGACGAGCTAGATGCCCGACGCCGCCACAGGCCCGCGCATCCTGCTCGTGGAGGACGAGCCGGGCCTCGTCCTCACCCTCTCCGACCGCCTGCGCCGCGAAGGCTATGTCGTCGAGACGGCGGGGGACGGCGACGCGGGACTCGAGAAGGCCACGACCGGCGCATACGACCTCATCCTGCTCGACGTGATGCTTCCCCGGCGCAGCGGGCTCGACGTCGTTCGCGACCTGCGCCAACGGGGCATCGACACGCCCGTCATCATGCTCACGGCACGCGGCCAGGTGGTGGACAAGGTCGTCGGGCTGAAGCTCGGCGCCGACGACTACGTACCCAAGCCGTTCGAGATGATGGAGCTGCTCGCGCGCATCGAGGCGCGGCTGCGCCGACATGCCCCGGCCACGTCGTCCGGCGACGCCCCGGCGACCTACCAGTTCGGCGACGTGCGCGTGGACTACCGCAGCGCCGAGGTCTACCGGGACGGGACGCCGGTGGAACTTTCGGCGCGCGAGTACCAGCTGCTCAAGTACTTCATCGAGCACCGCGGCGCGACGCTCTCGCGCGACCAGTTGCTGACCGACGTGTGGGGCTACAACGCGATGCCGTCCACACGGACGGTGGACGTGCACGTCGCGTGGCTGCGGCAGAAGATCGAGCCGAACCCGCGCCACCCGCGCCACCTGCTCACGGTGCATGGGCTCGGCTACAAGTTCGTCGGCTAACGCTTCTGCGCCCTGCCGACAAGCTGACAAGCCGACAAGCCGGCAGCTGATCCCCTCAGCCCTTCCGCTCCAGCATCCGCTCGACAGCCGTCGCGAAGAGGTCCACTTCCTCGAGCGTCGTGTAGACGTTCGGCGTCACGCGGATCCCCTGGTACTCCGCGTGCTTGATGGGTGTGACGAGGATGCGGTGGCGTTCCCAGAGCTGCGTGACCATCACTGCCGGGTCGAGCCCATCGACCCCCACGTTGCCGATGGCGCCCGACTGCGCCGGGTCGAAGCTCGTGTGGATGCGCGTCCGGGGATGCGCCTCGAGGCGCCGCATCCAGCGATCGCGCAGGTAGCGGAGACGGGCGGCCTTCCGCGACGCGCCGATCGTGTGGTGGAACGTCAGCGCTTCCGCGATGGCGTTGTGGTTGGCCGCCGGGTGCGTGCCGACCTCCTCGAACTTCCGGATGTCGTCCTGCCTGCTCACGGGCGCCGGCGTCAGCGGCCACAGCGCGCTGATTTGATCGCGTCTGACGTACAGGAACCCGGTGCCAATCGGCGCGAGCAGCCACTTGTGCAGGCTCGTCCCGTAGAAATCGCACTCGAGCTCGTCGAGCCGGAACGGGAAGTGGCCGTACGCGTGCGCGCCGTCGACGACGGTCCTGATCCCGCGGGCGCGTGCCATGCGGCAGATGTCGCGCACCGGGAAGATCTGCCCCGTCAGGTTGGTGATGTGGCAGAAGTGCAGCACCTTCGTGCGCGGCGTGATGGCGGCTTCGAGGCGTGCGCGCAGGTCGTCCATCGAGGGCGGCGGCACGGGGAACGACACCTTCACCAGCTTGATGCCGTCGCGGCGGACGCGCTGCTCCCATGTGTCGAGCATGCGTCCGTAGTCCTGGTTGGTCGTCACGACCTCGTCGCCGGGCGCGAGGTCGAGGCCGAGCTGCGCGATCTGCAGGGCCTCGCTGGCGTTGCGCGTGATGGCGAGGCATTCGGGGTCGCAGCCCGCGTCGGCCGCCAGGCGCGCCCGGATGGCCTCGAGGTTCGGCTCGAGCACCTGCCACATGTGGTAGGCCGGCGCCTGGTTCGAGATGTCGAGGTACCGCTTGAACGCCTCGTGGACGACGCGGGGGCTGGGGCTCACGCCGCCGTTGTTGAGGTTGATGATGGAGCGGTCGAGCGTGAAACCGAGCTGCACCTCGCGCCAGAAATCCTCGTCCCGCGCGGTCTCTTCGTCGGTGGCGTGCGGCAGGCGTGCTGCGGCGTGGGCGACGCGCGAGGCGCCGTCGAGGGTCAGGAGCGCGGCGGCGGCGGTGCCCAGGGCACCGGTGCGACCGAGGAAGGCGCGGCGGCTTTGCAT
>JBIQIB010000151.1:0-8641 GCA_044508265.1 Acidobacteriota bacterium | reverse complement strand
GAGTCTTGGGCGACGGTCAGTTCGGCATCCTGGTCGAACGATTCGGTGGACACCTCGCGTTCCAGCGCGAGCGGCTCACCGAGGCCGGCGGGCCCGACATCGGCCGCGTCCTCCTCCCTTCCTCCCTTCCTCTTCCTCCGTTCCTTCGCTCCTCCGTTCCTCCGCTCCTCCTCGTCGAGCGCTTCCGCCGACGTTTCGCTCTCGAAGGTCCACCGGATGGCGGGATGGACGAGTTCCCCCGGCGCCGGGGCCTCTGGTGCCTCCGGCGCCACGAGCGACAGGATGTCGGCAAACTGCTGCTGCAGCGCATCGCGCTCCGTGGCGAGGTGGGTCAGGTCGTCGGACGACACGTGCCAGGCCGCGGCTTCCGCGGGCCGCGACTCGGTCAGCAGTGCCAAAGGCTCCGCGAGGTCCACTTCCAGGGCCGCCGCGGCGACGTCGGCGGCAGTCGGTTCCACCTGCGGCTCGTCGTGAACGAGCTCGAACGCCGCACGCGGCGCTGGCTCCTCCGGCGCGTCTGCATCCGGCGCCGGGAACGAAGCCGCGGCCGGCTCACCGCCGGCAGCCTCGAGTTCAGCGGCGAGGCGCAGCAGCGCCTCGACGTCCACCTCGGCGTCGGCACTCGTCTCGCCTGCGCCGGCGACGACGACAGGAGGCGCGCTCGTCTCGGACGCCGCCGGCTCCGACGCGGCAGCGTCAGTCGATGACGTGTCGGGACCACTCGCGGGCGAGCCGAGCGCCACGCACTCGCTGACGAGGCCTCTGACCTTCGCCGGCGACATCCCCAGCGACGCCGCCGGCGCCGAGATGAGTGCCTCGAAGGCCAGCTGCGCCTCCTTCACGGTCGTGAACGGACGGCGGCTCTCGATCGGCAACAGCCGCTCGAGCCAGGCCTGAAGCTCCCGCGCCTGCGCGGCACCGGTGGACCGCCCGAGCCGCGCTGACGCCGCCGGGAGCAGGCCACGCAGACGATGCGGGTACTCCTCGTCTTCGAGCAACCGGCCGAGCACGAGCGCCAGGACGAGCAATCCGGCCTGCGCCAGGTCGGTGCGCGCGTCGAACCGTACGGGTCCGGCGGCCGGAGGCGTGGGGATGCGCCACTGCCGCCACAGCTGATGCCGTGGCAGCTGCAGCTTCTCGAGCGCCTGCGCCAGCACGTGCTCGACGACCATGGCGCGGCCGTGCGGCGTGAGCACGATGCGCTCGGGGCCGAGGCTCCCGTGCGTCACGTTGCGCGAGTCGTGCAGCACGGCGAGGCCGGCCAGCACCTCGCGCGTCACCTGCAGGGCCTGGCCCGCGGTGATCTCCACGAGACCGTGGCCCGCCGACAGCAGGACGTCCGACAGGCGAATGCCCTCGACGGCGGCGGAGACGACGACGGGCGTACCGCCGGCGGGCGCGCGCTCGAAGCCGCGCAGCCGCGCGAACTTCACGTGCTGCAGGTTGGTCAGCCGGTTGACGCGCTCCTCCACCGCCTGCTGCACGGGCACGAAGGCCGCGTCGAGCTGCAGGCGGTGCACCATCTCGCCGGCGTCTGTGACGCCGCATACACGCACACCCAGCCCGTCGCGAAAGACGACGTCCCCTTCCGCCCGTTCCGGGAGCTGTGCTACTTTCACCGCGGGTCCTTTCTGAGGCGACGCGCGCCCGCGCCGACACTGCCGTCCACCGCTGCCGTTGCAACGACTGGTCCAGACCCTGCCGCCGCCGGGGCATAGCCGGCAAGTCCTTACGGTCGTAGGTCTTGGCATTTCGTGCGTCCGCCCGGCTCGTGCCGGGCGTGCATCGGCACGCCGCCGATTGCCGGGCTTGCGCTTACAGTTCTGAGATCACCTGATGTATCGCGCTGCTTTTCGCTGCATTGCCGGGTGTCCCGGCCGCTACTCCCTGTTCCGTCCGCTGTACCGGTGCCCGACGTGCGGTGACCTGCTCGAGGTCGCCCACGACGTGGATGCCCTCGCCGATCGGTCGGCCGGCGCGTGGATGCGCCTGTTCGACGAGCGGTACAAGCGCACGGTGTGGCCGTACGGATCGGCGGTCTGGGGCAAGAAGGAGTGGGTGTGCCCCGACATCCGCGACGACCAGGTGGTCTCGATGGACGAGGGCGGCACCAACCTGCTGTGGGCCGAGCGATACGGGCGCGACATCGGCGTGCCCGACCTCTGGGTCAAGCAGTGCGGCAACTCGCACACCGGGTCGTTCAAGGACCTCGGGATGACCGTGCTCGTCTCGGTCGTCCGGCAGATGATGGCCGACGGGCAGCCGGTGCGCGCCATCGCCTGCGCCTCGACGGGCGACACGTCGGCCTCGCTCGCGGCGTATGCCGCAGCGGCAGGCATCCCGGCGATCGTGCTGCTGCCGAAGGGCAAGGTCTCGGTGGCGCAGCTGCTGCAGCCCATTGCCAACGGCGCGATGGTGCTGTCGCTCGACACCGACTTCGACGGCTGCATGGCCATCGTCAAGCGCCTGTCAGAGGAGGAGGGGGTCTACCTCGCCAACTCGATGAACAGCCTGCGCCTCGAGGGCCAGAAGACCGTCTCGATCGAGATTGTCCAGCAGTCGGACTGGCAGGTGCCCGACGTCATCGTGATCCCGGGCGGCAACCTCGGGAACGTGAGCGCGCTGGGTGCCGGCTTCGACATGATGGAAGCGCTCGGCGTCACGCGGAAGCGGCCGCGCATCGTCGTGGCCCAGGCGGCGCGCGCCAACCCGCTGTACCTCGCCTATCGCCACGGCTGGGCGTTCGAGCCGGTGCAGGCGCAGCCGACGCTCGCGTCGGCCATCCAGATCGGCAACCCCGTGTCGATCAAGAAGGCCATCCGCACGCTGCAGAAGTACGACGGCATCGTGGAGCAGGCCAGCGAGGTGGAGCTCGCCGATGCGGCGGCACGTGCCGACAGGACGGGGCTGTTCAACTGTCCGCACACAGGCGTGGCGCTTGCCGTTCTCGAGAAGCTCGTACAGCGCGGCGAGATCACCGGCGACCAGCGCGTCGTCGTCATCTCGACGGCCAACGGCCTGAAGTTCACCGACTTCAAGCTGCGCTACCACCAGAAGGAACTCGAGGGGATCGACGAGAGCCTCGTCAACGTGCCCGTGGACCTGCCGAACGACTACGACTCGGTGCGGCGGGCGATCGACCAGCGATTCGCGCAGCCCGCCTGAGCGGCCGGCGCGAACGGGTGCGCGCGCTCAGGCGTCGGCGGACATGGCCGGCGCAAGGGCGCCCCAGGTGTCGGGATCCTGGAGGAGCAGCGTCGAGAAGTAGAGGTCCACGTCGTCGGCGGGATACGACTCGCGCAGGGCCGCCACCGCGGCCGGCACCTTCTCGGGATCGACCGAGGGCGACGCCTCGTCGTCGATCAGCCCGTCTTCATGCGCGATGCCGAGGGCGTCGAGGAACCGCCCCATCATCGGCCGCTGATGCCCGAGGTGATAGGCGATGAGCAGGCGCCCTGCCACCGCGTCCGAGACGGCGGCCAGGCCGGCCGTGTACTTCACCTTCCGCTCGACAGGCAGCGCCAGGATCGACTTCACGCGGAAGTTCAGGCGCCGCGACAGCAGCCCGACGACCTCGGCGTGCTCCGCACCGGCCTCGCCTTCCTTCCAGAACGCCTCGGCCGCCCGTGACCGCTGATCGTCGGTCATGCGCTTCCAGAGTTGCGACGCTCTCGTGATGGGTTCCCGCTCGCTCATACGACCTCGTAGTCTACCGCTTCTGCGCGGCAGCGGCACGGGCTTCGAGGTCGAGCCACCGGGCCATCGCCGCATCCAGATCCGCCGATACGCGGGCCAGGGCCTCGACGGCGTCCGTCATGCCGGCCGCCCCGCGAAGGTGAAAGTCAGGGGCGCTCATCGCCTGTTCGAGGCCGGCCTGCTCGGCCTCGAGTGCCGCAATGCGCTCAGGGAGGCCCTCGAGCTCGCGCTGCTCGTTCCAGGTCAGCTTGCGCGCGGACACCTCGTCGTTCGGGCGCCGACCCGCGTCGGCCTTCCGGGTGCTCCCCGGCGGCGCGGGTGATGCGTCCGGCGCCTCGTCAGGCACCGCGGCGGCCTCGGGTCGCTGGCGGAGCCAGTCAGTGTAGCCGCCGACGTACTCGCGGACCGTCCCGTTACCCTCGAACGCGATGGTGCTCGTCACCACGTGATCGAGGAACGTCCGGTCGTGACTCACGACGATGAGCGTGCCCGCGAAGGACAGCAGGACGTCCTCGAGCACGTCGAGCGTCTCGAGATCGAGATCGTTGGTCGGCTCGTCGAGCACGAGGAGGTTTGCGGGCCGCGCGAACAGCCGTGCGAGCAGCAGCCGGTTGCGCTCGCCGCCCGAGAGCGCGCGCACGGGCGTCTGGAACTGCGCAGGCTGGAACAGGAAGTCCTTGAGGTAGCCGGCGACGTGACGGCTGCCGCCGCCCACGGTCACCATCAGGCGGCCGTCGGCGACGGTGTCCATCACCGTCGCGTCGGGGTCGAGCTGCTCGCGCTCCTGGTCGAAGTACGCGATCTCGAGGTTGGTGCCGCGCAGGATCGCGCCCTCGCGCGGCGTCTCCTGGCCGAGCAGCAGCCGCAGGAGCGTGGTCTTGCCGGAGCCGTTCCTGCCGAGCACGCCGACGCGGTCGCCGCGCATGATCCGCGTCGAGAAGTCGCGAATGACGATCTGGTCGCCGTAGCCGTGGGTGACGTGCTCTGCCTCGAAGACGACGCTGCCGGAACGCAGGCCGTCGTCCACGGCGAGCGAGACCTGTCCCTGGCGCGATCGACGTGCCGCGCGCTCCTTGCGCATGGCTTCGAGCGCGCGCACGCGGCCCTCGTTGCGCGTCCGCCTGGCCTTGATGCCCTGGCGGATCCACGCCTCCTCTCGCGCGAGCGCCTTGTCGAACCGGGCCTGCGCTGCCGCCTCGTTCTCGAGCTCGGCCTCCTTGCGCTGCAGGTACGTCTCGTAGTCGCCGGGGTAACTGCCGAGACGACCGCGCTCGAGCTCCACGATGCGCGTGGCGACGGCCCGCAGCAGCGCGCGGTCGTGAGTGACGAAGAGAATCGCGCCGCCGAAGTCGAGCAGGAATCGCTCGAGCCATTCGATCGCCTCGACGTCGAGGTGGTTGGTCGGCTCGTCGAGCAGCAGGACGTCGGGTTCGGCAACGAGCGCCTGCGCCAGCAGCACGCGGCGGCGCAGCCCGCCCGACAGCGTGTCCACCGGCGCGTCGGCGGGCAGGTCGAGCCGCGCGACGACCTGTTCGACCCGCCGCCCGAGGTGCCAGGCGTCGAGACGATCGAGCTCTTGCTGCAGGTGTCCGAGCCGCTCGATGGTCGCCGCACTGCCGGAGGCCGCCACGGCGTGGGCAGTGGCGTGGTACTCGGCGGCCAGGGCGCCTGTCTCGCCGAGCCCGTCGGCGACGACAGAGAACACGGGGCGGCTGTCGCCGGTGGGCACCTCCTGCGCGAGCTGTGCGACGCGCGCACCGGCCTCGAGGCGCACCCGCCCGCGATCTGGCGCGACGGCCCCCGCGACGACGCCGAGCAGCGTCGACTTGCCGGCGCCATTGCGTCCGAGCAGGCACACCCGCTCCCCTCGCTCGAGCCGCAGCGTCACGCCGTCGAGCAGCGGCGCATGGCCGAACGACAGCGAGACGTCCTCGAGCTCGAGAAGGGCCACGTGTCGCTTACCTGTCCCGCCGCAGTCGCTCGAAGGCCGCCGACATGGCGGTGGACGGCGGCGGCGTGGCGGCGCGCGGCGGGCCGGATGACGAGGTCCGCGGCTTCATCCCGCCGTTCGAACGGGCCGCGGCGCGCGCCGGACGGCCGGCCGCCTTCGCGGGACGCTCGCCCTTCCGCATCGTGAGCGCCACGCGCTGCCGTGGCAGGTCCACCTCGAGCACGGTCACCGTCACGATGTCGCCGGCCTTGACGACGTCGCGCGGGTCCTTCACGAAGCGGTCGGCAAGCTGCGACACGTGCACGAGGCCGTCGTGATGCACCCCGATGTCCACGAACGCGCCGAAGTTCGCGACGTTGGTCACCACGCCCTCGAGCGTCATGCCTGGCCGCAGGTCCTGCAGCGTGTGCACGCCGTCGCTGAAGCGCGCGGTCCGGAACGACGGCCGCGGATCACGCCCGGGCTTCTCGAGCTCCCGCAGGATGTCGTGCACGGTCGGCGCACCGAACCGCTCGTCGGCAAACGCCTCGGGCTGGAGCGTGCGCAGGAACGCGCCGTCGCCGACGAGCGACGGCAGCTCGCGTCCCGTCGCCTGCGCGATGCGCTCGACGACGGGATAGGCCTCGGGGTGGACGGCGGACGCGTCGAGCACGTAGCCGCCGTGCACGCGCAGGAACCCGGCCGCCTGCTCGAAGGTCTTGTCGCCGAGCCTCGGCACCTCGCGCAGCTGCGCGCGGGACGTGAACGGCCCGTGCTCCGATCGGTATGCCAC
Source organism: Acidobacteriota bacterium (assembly GCA_044508265.1). Lineage (GTDB taxonomy): Bacteria > Acidobacteriota > Vicinamibacteria > Vicinamibacterales > Vicinamibacteraceae > JAEZDP01. Next base: position 2,222 of record JBIQIB010000151.1, on the reverse strand, counting down.
GATCTGCGAGGCGATACGGGGCGTCAGCCCGGAGATCCGCGCCAGCAGCGCTGGCGAGGCCGTGTTGACGTCGGCGCCGACGGCGTTGACGCAGTCCTCGACGACGCCGTCGAGCGTGCGCGCCAGCGCGCTCTGGCTGACGTCGTGCTGGTACTGTCCGACCCCGATGGCCTTCGGCTCGATCTTCACGAGCTCGGCCAGCGGGTCCTGGAGGCGGCGGGCGATCGAGACGGCGCCGCGGAGCGTCACGTCGAGGCTCGGAAGCTCCTCCGCCGCGACCTCCGACGCCGAGTACACCGACGCGCCGGCTTCCGACACGACGAGCCGCGTGAGCCCGAGGTCCGGGTGGCGCGTCATGAGGTCGGCGACGAGTCGTTCGGTCTCGCGCGAGGCGGTGCCGTTGCCGATGGCGACGAGCGCCACCTGATGCGCCCGGCACAGCGTCGCCAGCGTCGTCAGCGCTCCCTCCCAGTCCTTGCGCGGCTCGTGCGGGAAAATCGTCGCCGTCGCGGCCACGGCGCCGGTGGCATCGACGACGGCGACCTTCACGCCCGTCCGGATGCCGGGGTCGAGCCCCATCGTCACGCGTGCGCCGGCAGGTGCGGCAAGCAGCAGATCGCGCAGGTTGGTACCGAAGACGCGAATCGCCTCCTGCTCGGCCAGATCGCGCAGGCGCTGCTCGGTGTCGTTCTCCAGCTTCGGCCGCAGCCGCGCGCGCCAGGCGACGCGCACCGCCTGCTGCAGCCAGTCGTCGGCGGGACGCCCACGATGCTCGACGCCGGCCAGCGCGGCGATGCGGCGTTCGGGCTCGCCCGGTCCCGTCGCGCCCTGCTCGTCGTCGGGCAGTTCGATGGAGAGCGCGAGCACGCCTTCCTTGCGCCCGCGCAGCAGCGCGAGCACCCGATGTGAGGGTGCCTGCTTCACCGGCTCGCGACCGTCGAAGTAGTCGCGGAACTTCTGGCCTTTCTCCTGCTGCCCGTCCACCACCACCGAACGCAGCACGCCGTGGTTCCACACGTAGTCGCGCAGTCCGCCGACAAGTTCCGGGTCTTCCGAGAAGCGCTCCACGAGGATGGCGCGCGCGCCGTCGAGGGCCGCCGTCACGTCGGCCACGCCCGTGGCCTCGTTCACGTACGAGGCCGCCTCGGCACGGGGATCCCGCGACGGATCACCCAGCAGCGACTCGGCCAGAGGCTCGAGTCCCTGCTCGCGCGCCTGCTGGGCGCGCGTGCGCTTCTTCGGACGCAGCGGCGCGTACAGATCTTCGAGCCGGGTCTTGGTGTCGGCGCTCCGCAGCGCCTCCTCCAGGTCGGGCGTGAGCTTCCCCTGCTCGAGCACGGACGCGAGGATGACGGTGCGCCGCTCCTCGAGCTCGCGCAGGTAGAGCAGGCGCGTCTCGAGCGTGCGCAGCTGGCTGTCGTCGAGGCTGCCAGTCGCTTCCTTGCGGTAACGCGCGATGAACGGCACCGTGGCGCCGTCGTCGAGGAGGGCCACGGCGGCGGCGACCTGGCGCGGCTCGACGCCGAGCTCGGCCGCGATCCTGTCGATGATGGTCGTGAAGATCACGTCGGACATTAGTCTCGGTTCCGGCGTCAGCTAGGTCCGGGTCAGCTTGCGGTACTTGATGCGGTGCGGGCGGTCGGCCTCGGCACCGAGTCGCCTGCGGCGGTCGGCCTCGTACTCCTGGTAATTGCCCTCGAACCACACCACCTGGCTGTCGCCCTCGAACGCGAGCATGTGGGTGGCGATGCGGTCGAGGAACCAGCGGTCGTGGCTGATGACGACGGCGCAGCCCGAGAAGTCGAGCAGCGCCTCTTCGAGCGCGCGCAGCGTGTCGACGTCGAGGTCGTTGGTCGGCTCGTCGAGCAGCAGCAGGTTCGAGCCGGCGCGCAGCAGCTTGGCGAGGTGGACGCGGTTGCGCTCGCCGCCCGACAGCGAGCCCACCTTCTTCTGCTGGTCGCGGCCCTTGAAGTTGAACCACGAGACGTACGCGCGCGAGGCCACGCTGCGCTTGCCGAGCTCGATCTCGTCCTGCCCGTCCGAAATCTCCTCCCACACCGTCCGATCCGGCACGAGCGCGTCACGTGACTGATCCACGTAGCCGATCTTTACGGTCTCGCCGACGCGCAGCGTGCCGGCGTCGGGCTCCTCCTGCCCGGTGATCATCCGGAACAGCGTCGTCTTGCCGGCGCCGTTCGGGCCGATCACGCCGACGATGCCGC
>JBIQIB010000150.1:0-8680 GCA_044508265.1 Acidobacteriota bacterium | reverse complement strand
CTGACGAGCTGACATGCTGATCTGCAGCGGACGGCTCGGAGAGCCGTCCCTACCGTCGCCCTCCCTACCGACACGCTGGCAAGCCGACACGCTGATCCGCTGATACGCTGCGGACGGCTCGGAGAGCCGTCCCTACCGACGCCGTCCCTGCCGACGCCGTCCCTGCCGACGCCGATCTGCGGTATCGTAGGCGGCGCGCTCTCGCTGCCTGCGCGCAGACAGCGTACCCGCCTGGATGTCACCCGTGCCGATCGCTCCGCTGCTCGACTGCTCCGACCTGCCACTGCCGTTGCTACGCCGGGGCAAGGTCCGCGACGTGTTCGAGGTGGACGCCGAGCACCTGCTGATGGTGGCCACCGACCGCATCTCGGCCTTCGACCATGTGCTGGGCTCGGGCATCCCCGACAAGGGGCGCATCCTCACGCAGCTTTCCGCGTTCTGGTTCGGGATGTTTGCCGACACGGTGCAGCACCACCTCGTGTCGATGGATCCGGCCGACTTCCCCGCCGTCATTCGCCCCTATGCGGATCAACTCCGTGGACGCACGATGCTCGTGCGGCGGACGACGCCGCTGCCCATCGAGTGCGTGGCGCGCGGCTATCTCGAAGGCTCCGGCTGGAAGGACTACCAGGCGACGGGCGCGATCTGCGGCGTGCCCCTGCCCGCCGGCCTCGTGCAGTGCGCCCAGCTGCCGGCGCCGATCTTCACGCCCGCGACCAAGGCCGACAGCGGCCATGACGAGAACATCTCCGAGGCCGACGCGGCGGCACGCATCGGGGCGGCGCGTGTCGACGCGCTGCGCGACCTCACGCTGACGCTCTACGCGCGGGGCGCGGCCCACGCCGCGACGCGCGGCATCCTCGTCGCCGACACCAAGTTCGAGTTCGGCCTGATCGGCGACGGCGACGATGCCGAGCTCGTGCTGATCGACGAGGTGCTGACGCCCGACTCCTCCAGGTTCTGGCCCGCCGACGCCTACGCGCCCGGCGGCCCGCAACCGAGCTTCGACAAGCAGTACGTGCGGGAGTACCTCGAGTCCATCAACTGGAACAAGCAGCCGCCCGTCCCGTCCCTGCCCTCCGACGTCGTGGCGAAGACGCGCGAGAAGTACCTCGAGGCCTACACGCGGCTCACCGGGATGCCGTTTGCGTGATGCGATGCTGAGAGATCTCGAGAAGCTCGTCGCGGCCATGGTCTCGAGCGGCATCCGCTACCAGGACGCCGAGCGCGAGTTCGAGCGCCGGTTCCTCGAGGCCGCCCTGCGCGCCTCGAATGGCAGCATCATGCGCTGCGCCGCGCTCACCGGCCTGCACCGCAACACCCTCGCCCGCAAGATCGAACGCCATGGGCTCGACGGCCGTCCAGCGGCCGCGCCGGCCCGCGCCCGCCGCGCCGTCAAGCGCTGACGCGTGGCAGTCGCCCCCCTTGACTGCCAGATTCCGTACGCTATACTTGGCAGTCGGAGGCGGCGAGTGCTAACCCGCCGATCCGCAGTTTCCGAATTCCCGGGCGCCCGGCGCCCAGATTTCCAGTGGAGTGAACAGCATGAACCTCCGTCCGCTACACGACAGACTGATAGTGGAGCGTATCGAAGAGCAGGAGCAGCAGGTAGGGGGCATCATCATCCCCGACTCCGCCAAGGAGAAGCCGCAGCAGGGCAAGGTCATCGCCGTGGGCAAGGGCAAGGTCCGCGACGACGGCAAGGTCTCGCCGCTCGACGTGAAGGAAGGCGACACCATCCTGTTCGGCAAGTACTCCGGCCAGGAGATCAAGATCGAAGGCAAGGAGTACCTCATCATGCGCGAGGACGAAGTGCTCGCGGTGGTCGGGTAAGGGGAGCGAACGACTATGGCGAAGCAGATTATCTACGGTGAAGATTCGCGACAGGCGATCCTCCGCGGCGTGAATCACCTGGCCAACGCGGTCAAGGTGACCCTCGGCCCGAAGGGCCGCAACGTCGTCCTCGACAAGAAGTTCGGTTCGCCGACGATCACCAAGGACGGCGTCACCGTCGCCAAGGAGATCGACCTGGCCGACCCGCTCGAGAACATGGGCGCCCAGATGGTGCGCGAGGTCGCGAGCAAGACCAGCGACATCGCCGGTGACGGCACCACCACCGCCACCGTGCTGGCGCAGGCCATCTACCGCGAGGGCGCGCGCAACGTCGTGGCCGGCGGCAACCCGATGGAGATCAAGCGCGGCATCGACAGGGCCGTCGAGGCCATCGTCGAGGAGCTGAAGTCGCTCGCGAAGCCGGTGAGCGGCAACGCGATCGCGCAGGTCGGCACCATCTCGGCCAACAGCGACAGCACCATCGGCACGATCATCGCCGAGGCCATGGAGAAGGTCGGCAAGGACGGCGTGATCACGGTCGAAGAGGCCAAGTCGATGGAGACCTCGCTCGAGGTCGTCGAGGGCATGCAGTTCGACCGCGGCTACCTCTCGCCCTACTTCGTCACCGATCCCGATCGGATGGAAGTGGTGCTCGAGAACCCGGTGATCCTGATCCACGAGAAGAAGATCTCGTCGATGAAGGACCTCCTGCCGGTGCTCGAGCAGGTGGCGCGCGGCGGCCGTCCGCTGCTCATCATCGCCGAGGACGTCGAGGGCGAGGCCCTGGCCACCCTCGTGGTGAACAAGCTGCGTGGCACGCTGCAGGCCGCGGCCGTCAAGGCCCCGGGCTTCGGTGACCGCCGCAAGGCCATGCTCGAGGACATCGCGATCCTCACGGGCGGCCGTGCGCTGACCGAGGACCTCGGCATCAAGCTCGAGAACGTCAAGCTCGAGGACCTCGGCAAGGCCAAGAAGGTCGTCATCGACAAGGACAACACCACGATCGTCGAGGGCGCCGGTCAGTCGAGCGCCATCGAGGGCCGCGTGAAGCAGATCCGCACGCAGGTCGAGGACACGACCTCGGACTACGACCGCGAGAAGCTGCAGGAGCGGCTGGCCAAGCTCGTGGGCGGTGTGGCCGTCATCAAGGTGGGCGCGGCGACCGAGACCGAGATGAAGGAGAAGAAGGCGCGCGTCGAGGACGCGATGCACGCCACCAAGGCGGCCGTCGAGGAGGGCATCGTCCCCGGCGGCGGCGTGGCCCTCATCCGCGCGGCCAACGCCCTCGAGAACCTGAAGCTCGACACGGCCGATCAGCAGGTGGGCGCCAACATCATCAGGCGCGCCATCGAGGAGCCGATGCGCTGGATCGCGACCAACGCCGGACAGGAAGGCTCGATCGTCGTCCAGAAGGTCAAGGAGTCGAAGGACGCGGATTTCGGCTACAACGCCGGCACCGAGACCTACGAGAACCTGATCGCCGCGGGCGTCATCGACCCGGTCAAGGTGGTCCGCACCGCGCTGCAGAACGCGTCGTCGATTGCCGGGCTGCTGCTCACGACCGAGGCCATGATCTCCGAGATCCCCGAGGAGAAGAAGGCCGACCCGATGCCGCAGGGCCCCGGCGGCGGCATGTACTGATTGCGCCGGGACGCACGGCGTCCCACGCGTCATCACGGCCAACGGGCCGGCGGGTGCATCCCGCCGGCCCGTTCGTCGTTTACGGTCCCTCTACGCCCCTGCACATCGCCGCACGACGTCTCGCGCGCGCAGCTATACTCTGGAGAGCCCTCGCGGAGGACGCTCATGGACCTGCCTGCCGAAAACGAAGCGTTGTCGGGTCCATTCGCTGCCGTCCAGCAGGAGGTGCTGGAGCTGATCGCGTCCGGCGCCTCGCTCGACGCGGTGCTCGGCCGACTGGCGTCAGGCGTGGAGGCGCTGCTGCCTGAAGGCGCCGTCTCCATCCAGGTCGTCAACGGCCGCTACCTCCGGTACGTCGCGACGCCCTCGCTCCCGCAGGCCTACATCGACGCCGTCCGCGGCTTCCCCATCACGCAGAACCTCGGCTCGTGCCTCGCCGCCGTCGCGAGCCGGCGGCCGGTCATCGTCGACGACGTCGAGACACACCCGAACTGGAAGGGCTACGCGCACCTCGCCACCGCGCACGGGCTGCGCGCCTGCTGGTCCACCCCGGTCCTCGCCCCGACCGGCGAGGCGCTCGGTACCTTCGCCATCCACTACCGCCGCCCCATGACCCCGAGCGAGGAGTCTTTCGGCATCGTCAGCGCCGCGACGGCCATGGCGTCGATCGTCATGCGCCACGACAAGGCCCAGCGGGCGCTGCGCGTGAGCGAGGAGCGCTTCCGGCAGATGGCCGACGCCATCGACGACATCTTCTGGCTCCAGGACGCCGTGTCGCGCGAGGTGCTGTACGTGTCGCCCGCCTTCGAGCGAATCACCGGGTTGACGGCAGACGACCTGTACGGCAACCCGCACAGCGTCTTCTCGCTCGTGCTCGGGGAGGACAGGGACAGGCTCGTCCGCGCGCTGGCCAACGTGTACGAACCGGTGGACGTCGAGTTCCGCATCCGCCGCCCCGACGGCGACATCCGGTGGCTGCACAGCCGCCGGCTGCCCGTGTTCGACGCCGTCGGGCGTCCCAGCCGGTTTGCCGGCATCTCCCGTGACGTCACCGAGCGGAAGCAGCTCGAACGCCACCTGCTGCAGGCGCAGCGCGTCGAGACGCTCGGGACGATCGCCAGCGGGATTGCCCACGATCTGAACAACGTGCTGACGCCGATCCTGATGGCCGCCTCGTCGCTGCGCGACGACGTGCCCGACGACATGCGCGCGTCGCTCGTGAACGCCATCGAGGCCAGTGCCGCCAGGGGCGCGGCGCTCGTCCAGCAGATTCTCCATTTCGCACGCGGCGCCGAGAGTCATCCGGTGCCCGTGGACGTGGCCGACGTCGTGAACGAGGTGGTCCGGCTGGCTCGCGACTCCATGGGACGCGCGACCACGATCGAGACGTCGCTGCCGGCCGACCTTCCGCCGGTGCTCTGCGAGAGCACGCAGCTGCACCAGGTGATCCTGAACCTCGTCGTCAACGCCCGCGACGCCATGGCGAAAGGCGGGCTGATCACCATCGCGGCGCGGCGGGATCGTCTCCACGCGCGCCACGACGGCGTGCCCCCGCCTCCGGCGGGCTGGGTTCGCATATCGGTGAGCGACACGGGCACCGGCATTCCGCCCGAACTGCACGATCGCATCTTCGACCCGTTCTACACGACCAAGCCGCCAGGGCACGGCAGCGGCCTCGGCCTCCCCACCGTGCTGACGATCGTGCGGCGTCACGGCGGACACGTCAGCGTGGAGAGCGAGATGGGCCGCGGCACCACGTTCCACGTGCAGCTGCCTGCGGCGGCGGCGAAGGCGACGACAACCCCCGCCCTGGGCGAGTCCAGGCATGCCGGCCGGGCGCATCCTCGTGCGCGCGTGCTGGTCGTCGACGACGAGACCGCGATTCTCGATGTCGTGACCGTGGGACTCGGGGCCGCGGGGTACGAGGTGCACACGGCGTCATCGGGCAGAGAGGCCCTGACGCTGCTGGAGTCGATCGACGGCGCCGTGGACTTCGTCCTGCTCGACGTGATGATGCCGGAAATGGACGGCGTCGCGCTCGCGAGTGCGATTCGGCAGCGCTACCCCCGCGTGGCCGTCGCGGCGGCGACCGGCCTGCCCACCGACCAGCTCCTGCAGCGCCTCCGCGACGCGGGGATCCGCGACTGCCTGACCAAACCGTACGATGCGGCAGCGGTTCGACGGCTCATCGACAAGAGGATGGCGTAAGAGGACGCTCTGTGCGGTTCTACCGGAGGGTGAACTCCATCTCGACCGTCACGACGACGGGCACCGGCTGCCCCTGGCGCATGCCGGGCCTGAAGCGCCACTGGCGCATGGCCTTGATGGCCTCCTCGTCGAGACCGAAGGTGCGGTCGAGCGATCGGACCACGCGGATGTCGCCGGGGCGGCCATCGGGCATCACGACCACTTCGAGCCACACCTTGCCCTGAATCTTGGCCCGCATGGCATCGGTCGTGTACTGCGGCTTGCTCTGCGAGATGAGCTCGGGCTGCGTGACGCCCGACCCGGGACGATAGACGCCCCCGCCGGTGCCGCCGCCGAAACCGGGGCCCAGGCCGCTGCCCTGGCCCGGGCCTACCCCCGTGCCTCGCCCCGTGCCGGCTCCGCCACCCGTCCCGGGCCCCTGCGACGTGCTGGACGGCGCGGGAGGCGCAGAGATGTCGATGACGCCGGCGGAGGCCACCGTCCCCGACGCGACGGTCTGCACGGGGATGTTGAGCGGCGGCACCTCCGGCGGCTCGGGCTCGGGGGGCGGATCCTGCTTCGGCGGCGCGACGTCGGGTTTCGGGGCGACGGGTACCGAGATCGCGTCCTGCCCCGGCATCTCGAGCTGCCTCGGCGGCTCCTCCTGCTCGTTGCCGCCACCGCCGCCACCGCCGCCGGGCCCCGGCTCGCTCAGGAACACGAGCTGGTAGTTGGGCTCGGGCACCGGCGACAGCTCTTCCTGCTGCAGCGCGGCGTTTCGCAGGGCCAGGACGATCAGGAGCGCAAACACGCCGTGCGCCGCCAGAGACACCAGCGCCGCCCCACCCGAGCGCTGCCCTTCAGCCCCGAGCGTGAGACGCACCTCGGGCCGCTGCTCGACGTGAATCGCGACGTACGACGACCGATCCGCGCTGATCTGGTTCTCCACTGGCTCGACGGTATCTGTCATCCGTTCACGTTGGCGCACCGGCGCTGGCCCGCTCATTGTTGCAGCAGGCGCTCTACCGGGCAACTGCCGACACCGGGCCCTACAGCCATTAGACGCGACATCGCCGCGCATGGGCTGCGGTCGTTCTGCCCCGCCTCACCGCCTCCCTACCGTGTAGCCGGCGCGCGCCCGCACCTTCGCGCCGGGGCGCGTGACCGACACATCCAGGCGGTGGTAGCCGGGCGTCTGCTCCCCCGCCGGCTCGTAGCCGAGCAGGTACTGATGGCGCAGCTCGGAGGCGAACCGCCTGAAGATCCGGGGCAGTTCCTCGGCACGGCGGGTGGCCGCCGTCCGCCCTCCCGTGAGGGCGGCGAGCGTCTGGAACACGGCCGGCGAGCGCCTGGCCACGGCGACGGGATAGACCATCACGTCGCTGGCACGCAGCCGCGCGTACACCTGCTCGGCCGAGAGCGTGCTGTGCCGTTCCTGACCGTCCGACACGAGAATCAGCGCCCGGCGGCCCGCTGCAGGCTCGATGAGGTCCACGGCCTTCACGACGGCGTCGTGCAGCGCCGTCGTGCCCCAGGCGTCGAGTGCGTGCACGGCGTCGTCGATGGCCCGGCGGTCGTGCGTCAGCGGCACGGCGACGTCCACTTCCGAGCCGATGGCGATGAGCGTGACGCGATCCGCGTCGGTCAGTTCGTGCAGCAGGACGCGCGTGGCCGTCCTGACGGCCTCGAGCGGCGTCCCCTGCATGCTGAAGCTGCGGTCAACGGCCAGCGCCAGCGACAGGGGCACGTCGCCCGGCGTGAACGTGGCGATGGTCTGCCGGCGCCCCTCGTCCAGCACGACGAACTCGTCTGCCGTCAGGTCGGTGAGCAGCCGCCCCTCGGCGTCGGTCACCGTCGCGTACACCTCGACCATCTCGGTCCGGGCGGAGAACTGCTGTCCGCCCGCGGGCCCCGGCGCGGCCGCGAGCCCGACGGCGAGTACGCCCGCCAGCGCCGCCGTCCATCGCCCCACCTGAAGCCGGACAGGTGCAGGTGCTAGAATCCCCTCGTACATCGGTACCTCAAGGAGATAGACATGCTCGCGCTCCTGGGACCCCTTGGGATCCCCGAACTCCTCATCATCCTGTTCATCATCATCCTGATCTTCGGGGCGTCGCGTCTGCCCGAAATCGGCCGCGGCATCGGCAAGGGCATCAGGAACTTCAAGGAAGCCACGACCGAAGGCGGCAAGAACGGCAAGGACGACTGAGCCGCGGACGTCACGGCGCCAGGAGGACCCGCGCATCCCCCACGCGACGGGTCACCCGCTGCCGGTCGAGCCACTCGAGCAGCGGGATCGCGGTGCGACGCGTCAGACCGTACCGCTCTTTGAACCAGCCCACATCCAGTCGATCGAGGCCTTCTGCCGCCTGACGGCGGCGAAGGTCCGCGACGAGCGCGGCCAGCGCCGCGCGGCTCACGTATAGCGCTCCGAGCCGGGTCAGGGCGTCGTCGCGCACGAGCCGCCTGATCAGGGCCTCCGCCTCGGCGGCCGGCAGGCCGCTCTGCCCGAGCAGGTCGTCGTGCGTCGCTGCCTGGAGGCCGGCCGCGTCGGCGTACGCGACGACAGCGGCGCGCGCGTCCTCTTCCGCCGCCCTCGCAGCGCGATGTGCCGGACGAGCCAGCCTGTCGTCGGCGACGCTCAGGACGCCGTCGGCGATCAACGACGAGACCACCTGCTCGACGACCGCGCGATGCGCGCGGCGTCCGCGCCGCTGACGCAGCGACTCCCGGGGCAGGCCGTCCGACGTGGGGTCGGCCGTGTGATGCGCGTCCACGTCCTCCAGGATCTGGGCCCGCAAGGCGGCGAGCGCCCCGCTGTCTACCAGGCGATCGCCGAGCGACACGAGCGAACCCGACGCGGCACCGGCCAGGGCCGCCACAGCCGCCGGTGACGTGCCGAGACGCGGGGGAAGGTCGGCCAGCGGCAGGCCGACGGCGGCCGCCTCGGCAGCGAGACGGCAGAGCAGGTCGGACATTGCGTCGTTCGCAGGGCCGCTCCCGCCCAGCTCCGCCAGCC
>JBIQIB010000149.1:5795-8771 GCA_044508265.1 Acidobacteriota bacterium | reverse complement strand
CGGTCGAGGTCGGCCGAGCCGGGGCCCGTCACCGCGTTGCCGTTGAAGCCCGCGTTGGCGCCGGGGATGCCGAGCACGTCCGTGCCGTAGTTGGTGCCGTAGTCCGGACCCTGCGACTGGTGCTTCATGATGTTGAAGCCGGCCGTGAAGTCGAGGATCGTCGTCGGCGTCAGCGTCCAGGTGCTGCCGATGTTGCCGAGGTGGATGTTCGTGTCACCGCCGCCACCCTGGTCGAAGGGCAGGTAGAACAGGTCGATCACTTCGGCGTCCATCGTGGAGTACTTCGCGTACCACTGCTGGGCCGACGTCGGGTTGTAGTTGATCTTGAGGTCGTAGTTGTCGCGGTCGGCCTTCGGCTGACGCTCCACGAACAGGTTGTTCTGCAGCCCGTTGTTGGTGCCCTCGTTGTTCGGCATCGGGTACAGATCCATGATCCTCCGGCCGAGCGGGTCGATACGGTCGGCAGGGATCACCGCGCCGGGGAAGACGTCGCGGCCGGCGCCCGTCTCCGGGTCACCCGTCAGCGGATCGTAGAGGCGGAAGTTGGGGTTCACCGCCAGCACTTCGCTGAAGTCCCCGTTGCGCATGCGCTCGGTCGGCACCGAGTAGGTGTCGAAACGCGCGCGACGCTCCGCGTTGCGCTCCCACGACCCGAAGTAGAACAGCTTGTTGCGGAGGATCGGACCGCCGACGGTGCCGCCCATGATGGACGTGCTCGAGTCGAGCTTCTCAGGGTCGAAGTAGCCCTGACGTGCGCTGAACTCGTCCTGCGAACGGAAGAAGAAGGCCGAGCCGCGGACGTTGTTCGTGCCCGACTTGGTGACCACCGTCATCGCCGAGCCGCCCGTCATGCCCTGCGACGCGTCGAAGCTGTTGGTGGCGATGTTGACGTTCTCGATCGTCTCCGCCGGCGCAACGTAGCCGGCGTGGTGCGGCAGCCACACGTTGATGGAGGCCGCGCCGTCGATACGGGTCACGTTGTTGTTGCGCGCCGTGCCGTTGACGTTCGTCGTGAGCGCGCGGCCCGGGGTGTCGGTCTGCGCGTTCTGGAAGGCCGGGGGCGTCGCACCGGGCACCAGGTTCATGAGCGCCTGGTAGTTCCGGTACTGGTTCAGCGGCATGTTGACGATGTCGTCAGGCCGCAGGTCGACGCTGACGTCCGCCTTGTCCGTCTGGAGCAGGGCGGCTTCCGTCGTGACGGTCACCGTCTCGCTCAGGGCGCCGACCTCGAGCCGCCCGTTGATACGGACGATGCTGTTGGGGGCGACGTTGATGCCTGTCTGCTCGTACTCCTTGAAGCCCTGCAGCGAGGCCTTCATGGTGTACGTGCCGCCAGGCATGTTGCGGACGGTATAGGTACCCGTCTCGTCGGTAACGGTGTCGAACGTCAGACCGGTGTTCTCGTTGGTCACCGTTACGGAGGCGCCTGGGATGGAGGCGCCGGAATCGTCGGTCACGGTGCCGGTCATCGTGCCGTACAGCGCTTGCGCAGAAGCCGAGGAGGGCAACAGCCACAGCGTGGCTGCCATCGTCACGGCCATCCACGACTTGAGGATGGATCGTACAGGGGGCTTCACTTACACCTCCACATGTTAGTCATGTGCGTGTGAACTACTTCGACGCTGCCATTACTGCAACCCGCGAGCCAGATTTGTTGCGTGGACCGGACGGCCGGGCACTGACCGGCCGGAACCCTAAGAAAAATCGCAGGTTGCGGGTGGCCGCGAGCACACGGTAGTGCTTTGAGGGGAGGCTGTCAACCCGATTCCATTAGGCCCGGGATCCATGAAATCGAAGGATCCCGGTTCGGGAAATTGAAGACCTTGGATCCGGCCCGCCGGCCACCGCGGGGCCCGGAATTACTGGAGATTCGGCGATCCAAAAATATGAAGGCGTGCTGGTACCGGCCGATTTTCGCGAATTGACGAGCTAGGCTGGACCCACCGCCGCGTCCTCCCTCCACGAGACGACGCCCCCTTCGCGAACCGACCTGTTGATCATGTGCGCGCAGGCTGCGGCATGGTGCCCGAAGATGGCGTCCTCGGCCGGCTGCTGCCGGGTCCGCACCGCCTCGAGGAACGCCCTGACGTGCGCCACGTCCTCGGATTCCCCGGCGAACGTCCAGCGCTCGGCGGCGCGCCTGGCTCCCTGCGGCCCCTGGTAGGGGTTCTCGGCGGCCTGCACGGCGGGGTCGGCATAGTACGCCCGCTCGAGCGCCTCCGGCCACGACCGCACGACCCACCTGTTGTTCTCGCCCGCGTGGTCCTCGGTCAGCGTCACGCCGTCGTCGAGGGTCAGCGCGCCCTTCGTGCCGAAGATCTGCACGCCGTCGGTGCCGACGCTGCTGTTCAACGTGCAGCTCAGGGTGACGGTGAAGCCCTCGGCGTACGTGAGGATCGCGTCGATCGTGTCGGGCACCTCGTGCGATGACGTCCAGCGGTGCGTGCTGCCCGCGGCGACGACCCGGGCGGGCATGGTGGCACCCAGGATGAAATGCACCGTCGTGACGAGATGCACGAACAGGTCGGTCGCGAGGCCGCCGGAGTAGTCCCAGTAGCAGCGCCAGCGGAAGAAGCGCTCGAGGTCGAACGGCCGCGACGGCGCCGGCCCGAGGAACTGCTGCCAATCAACCGTCTGCGGCGAGGCGTCGGGCGGGATCGGGTACAGCCAGGCGCCACCGGCGGAGTTGCGGTGGAACGCGGCGCGGACGAGCGTGATCTGGCCGAGCCGGCCCGACCGGACGATGTCGCGCGCCAGCTGCTCGCGGGCGGTGCTCGGACCCTGGCTGCCCACCTGGACGATGCGGCCGGTGCGCGCCACGGCGGCGACGATTTCGCGGCCCTCCTCGATCGCCCACGTCATCGGCTTCTCGACGTACACGTCCTTGCCGGCGTCGAGCGCATCGAGCACCATCTGCCGGTGCCAGTGGTCGGGCGTCATGACGAAGACGGCGTCCACCGACGGGTCGTCGAGAAT
>JBIQIB010000149.1:0-5695 GCA_044508265.1 Acidobacteriota bacterium | reverse complement strand
GGCTCCCCGAGCCGTCCTCCGCAATTGGGCTCCCCGAGCCGTCCTCGATGATCGCGCGCCGATGGCGAAGCCGTCTCTCGGAGCGGGAAAACAGCGATGCGGGTCAGGGACGGCTCGGAGAGCCGTCCCTACCGGTGTTCGGGAGCATCGCGACGGCGGCGGCGCCGACGGCCGCCAGCCCGACGAGCACCATGAATCCCGGGTTGTACGAGCCGGCCCGGTCACGAATCGTCGCGACCAGCATGGGCGACAGCGCTTCCGCCACGCCATCCGCCGTCAGCACGAACCCCATCACGCGGCCCAGCCGCTGCACTCCGAAGAGCTCGGCCGCCATCAGCGGGATGATCATGTAGTCGCCGCCCAGGCCGATGCCGAAGCAGACGGCGAACACGTAGAGCATCGTCGGCGACTGCGCGAAAAAGAGCAGCGGGATCGAGGCCGCGACGATGCTGTAGATGAGCAGCATGACGTGCTTCTTGGCCCAGCGGTCCGCCAGCCAGCCCATGAGGAGGCGGCCGGTGATGCTGCCGAGGAGCACGAGCGACAGCACGCGTGCGACCTCCGCCTGCCCGTAGCCCTGGTCGAGCGACAGGAACAGCTTCAGGTTCTGCATGGTGCCGCCGACGGCGCCGATCGAGCACATGCTGCCGATGAGCACGAGGTAGAACGCCTTCGACGTCAACAGCTCCCGGATGCTGAAGGCGGACGCGTTCGCCGCAGCGGGCGACGGCCCTCGTGACGCCGCTGTTGCGGACGCCGCACCGGCCGGAGCGTGCGAGTCGGGCGTGTCTGCCGCGTCGGGCGCGTCGCGCACGAACCAGGCGAGCGGCCAGGCGCACAGGATCATGAGGACGCCGAGCGCCTGCAGCGCACGCTGCCAGCCGAACTGCGTCGTCAGCCAGACGGCCAGCAGCGGCACCACCGTGCCGCCGATGCCGATGCCGAGGTATGCAAAGCCCATCGCCTTGCCGCGGGCGGCGGTGAACCAGCGCGAGAGCAGCACCTGCGCGGGCAGCGGTCCGCCGAACACGTAGCCGAGGGCGTTGAACAGGTAGAAGACGTAGAACCCCGCCAGTGTGGAGATGGCTCCGAGTCCGATGAGCGCCCCCCCAGCCATCAGGATGCCCACGAGCAGCAGCCGCCGCGGCCCGTACCTGTCGATCAGCCAGCCTGCGAGATAGCCGAAGAGCGGGCCCACGACCAGCTTGCTGTACGCGTTGCCGGACGTGACCTCCTGCCGCGACCAGCCGAACTCGGTGACGAAGAAGTCGTAGAAGAACGGCAGCCCGTACAGCGCGATGCCGACGACGGCGAAGAGCGCCGAGAAGGCGGTGGCGGCGGCCAGCGCCTGGCCGGAGCGGACGTTGGTCATGTCTGGCCCTTCGCAGCCTTCAGGCGGGCGTGATCGGGATGAGCGGTATACAGCGGATCCAGCGGATAGCACCCCGACACCAGCCCGTTGCGCGGTCCTGTCGTGCAGTCGCTGAACGTGCGGCAGACCAGTTTCCGCTGCAGGGGCCGCCCGGCCAGGACGTCTGCCGGCAACTCGGGATAGGAGAGCACCATCCGCCCGAGCCCCACGAGGTGCGCGCCGCCCTGGCGGACGACCGCCTGCGCCACGTTCGGCAGCCAGTCCTGCAGGTAGCTGTACGCCGAGCCGACGACGACGAGATCCGGGAAGTCGCGCGTCAGCGCGGCGGTCACCGCCACCTGCCGCGCGACGCCCACGAGCGGATCCTCTGGCGGCTGGTACCCGTCCGACGGCGGGAAGGTCGCCGGACGCTGGATGTGCGGGTTGTAGTACGGACTGCCCGCCGTCAGGCAGACGAGGTCGATCTCGAGCTCGCGCAGCAGCGCGAGGAACGCGCGGGGCTCCTCGAGGTCGGGCAGCGCGTCGGGCCGCCGCATGGCACCGAACGCGAACGTGTAATCGTCGGCTGACGCTTCTGGCGTGCCGACGTCGCCCTCGCCCTTGCGGTACGGCACGGCGTCGAACGCCGACAGGCGCACGCCGACGGCGAGGCCCGGCGCGTCGCGCCGGATGCCGGCGACGACCTCGCGCAGGAACCGCGTCCGGTTCTCCCACGTGCCGCCGTATGCGCCCGGACGCTCCCGCGCGGTCAGCAGCTCGTGGCCGAAGTAGCCGTGGCAGTGCTTGACGTCCACGAACGTGAAGCCCGCGCGCTGCGCGAGTACCGCGGCCTCGACCATGCGCGCGATCACGCCCTCGATCTCGCCGTCGGTCATGACGCGGACGGGCCCGTCCGGGCTCACGCGTCCGTCGAGCCACGGGTGTGGATACGCGACGATGGGCTGCAGTGGACGGCCGGCATCCGGGCGGGCGTAACGCCCCGAGTGTGTGAGCTGAAGGCCGGCGACGAGTCCGTCGGTGTCGCCGTGCCGTTCCGCGTGCGCGCGTCGGACGATGCCGAGCAGCTCGGCGAGGTCCTGCTCGGAGGTGGGCCCGAGGCACAACTGGTGCGGGTTCGCGCGGCCGTCGTGCTGGACGGCGAAGGCCTCGCCGCCCCAGATCAGCTTCGCGCCGCTCTCGCCGAAGCGCTGCCAGCGGCGCCGCGTCAGGTCGGACGGGCGGCCGTCAGGCGTGCCGTCCCAGCCTTCCATGGGCAGGATGCAGAAGCGGTTGCCGACGCGGCCGGCCGACGTGTCGATCGGGGCCGCGAGCGGCGATCCGGGCGCCGGCTCGACCTCGGCCTCGAACGGCAGCGTCCAGCCGAGCGTGGCCATGTGCGCCACGAAGCGCTCGGCGTCCTTCAGGGCGGCGACACGCGGGTACGCGCGGCTCATCGCGGCGCTACAGCTTCCACGGCGCGCGGTACTCGCGCGCGAGGAAGGCGTTGGCCTCGGCGTCACCCACGCATGTCTCCCCGGCGGCGTCCCACACCAGCTTGTGCCCCGTGCGATACGAGATGTTGGCGAGCATGCACATGGCCGTGGCGCGGTGCGCAATCTCGACGTCGGACCGCGGCCGCTGACGCGAGCGCATGCAGTCGAGGAAGTTGCGGATGTGGCTGAGGTTCTGGTCCGACTGCCCGCCGCGGACGGCCGCCGTGCGCGCCGTGCTGCTCGACCAGGTCCGCTCCCACGGCTCGACCGACGGCTCCTGTTCCGACAGGAACGGCGGCGTCGGCGCCTCCGTCCGTCCGCCCGTCTCCGGGATGACGTCGAAGCCGGAACGGTCGAGGAACATCGTCGCGTCGGTGCCGTAGAACTCCCACCCGTAACCCTTCCCCGCGCCGTGATAACCGTTGCCGGTCCGGTTCGAGTAGGTGCAGATGAACGAGTCGAACTCGTAGAGCGCGTCGATGGTGTCTGGCGTCTCGCGGTTGTCGTCGAGGACGAAGTTGCCGCCCGCCGCCGACACCTTCTTCGGCGCGTCCACGTTCATGGCCCACAGGACGATGTCCAGCAGGTGGACGCCCCAGTCGGTCATCATCCCGCCGGCGTAGTCCCAGAACCAGCGAAACGTGAAGATGAAGCGGTTCGGGTTGAACGGCACGAGCGGCGCCGGCCCGAGGTAGAAGTCCCAGTCGAGGCCGGCCGGTGGCGAACCGTCCGCGGGGCGGCCGATGCCCGCGGGCGCCTCGTTGCCGTAGTTCCACGTCGCGATGCGGTGCACCTTGCCGAGCGCGCCGGACTGCACGATGCGCACGGCTTCCTGGAAGTGGAGGCCCGATCGCTGCTGCGTCCCCACCTGCACGACGCGGTCGTGCTCGCGGGCCGCGTTCACCATCGCGCGGCCCTCGGCGATCGTGTGCGACACGGGCTTCTCGACGTACACGTCCTTGCCGGCGCGGCAGGCCATCACCATCGGGATGGCGTGCCAGTGGTCGCTCGTGGCGACCACCACGGCGTCGATGTCCTGGCGATCGAGTACGCGACGGAAGTCCTGCTCGGTCTCCGCGGCGCCGCTGCGCTGCCGCTCGCTCATGCGGCGTGCGCGGTTGCGGTTCACCTCCCACAGGTCGCACACCGTCACGACCTGCACGTCGTCGTGCTGCATGAAGTTGTTCAGGTGCGACCGCCCCATGCCGCCGACGCCGATGAAGCCGACGCGGATGCGGTCGTTGGCGCCCGCGACGCGCCCGCGGCTCTGCGCGCTTTGCGAGGAGGGGCCGCCATCCGCTGCACCGGCGTGGCGGGCGCCTCCCACGAGGCCTCCAGCGACACCAGCCGCGGTGGACGACAGGAACTCACGCCGCTTCATGCGAACCTCCCGAGCAGGTCGGCGATGTTGACGGGCCGGTTCTCTTCGCTGCTGCGAACTGCCGCGATGCCGGTGAGACACGACATCGCGCCGGCGCGCGAGCCCGGCAGTGCCAGGTGTGCCGGCACGTCCCGCGGCTTGAAGATGAGGTCGCGCAGCACGTCGTCGCCGCCGCCGTGTGCGCCTTCGGCCGTGGGCATCTCGACGCGCGTGCGCTCGCCGAACGCCTTGATCACCGACACGTCCATTTCGGTCTCCACCTCGAACGGCTGGCGGGCGAAGTCGCGGATCTCGATCCGGCCGCCGTCGCCGTTGAAGGCGATCGAGAAGCCTTCGAGCGGCAGGTAGCAGTTCAGCGAGTACGACATCATCACGTCGTTGTCGTACTTCACCGTCGCCGTCATCGTGTCGTAGGTGGTGATCTGCTCGCGGAACACGCACGCGTCGCGCAGGTAGCCGTCGACGTCCTCGACATCGCCGTAGAGGCGCATCATCGCGGGCGACTTCGTCATGTCCCAGTAGAAGTCGCACTTCGACTTGTGCGGACAGGGGCGGCAGTTGGTGCTGCGGAACGGGCCCGCCTGGCCGTAGCGCTCGATCGCGCTGTAGGCCTGCACCTGCACGGGCTCGGCGTCGAGCAGCCAGTTCATGAAGTCGAAGTGGTGCGTCGCCTTGTGCACCCAGAGCGAGCCGCTCTTGTCCTTGATGCCGTGCCATCGGCGGAAGTAGTCGGCACCGTGGCTGGTGTCGAGATACCAGTGGAAGTCCACCGAGCGGATCGGCCCGACCGGCTGCTCCAGCATCAGTTCCTTGAGCCGGACGTGGCGCGGCGCGTACCGCATGTTGAAGCCCACGGTGATCTTCCGCTTGTTGCGTTCCTCCGCCTCGAACACCGCCTGGCACTGCTTCTCGTCTGTCGTCATCGGCTTCTCGGCGATGACGTCGATGCCCTTGTCGAGCGCGCGGACGATGTAGTCGGCGTGGTAGGCGTCCACCGTGGTGACGGCCAGCAGGTCGGGACGGGCCTCGGCAACCATCCTGTCGAAGTCGGTGTACACCGGGCACGACGCGCCGATGAGCCCGCGCACGACTTCGGCGCGCTTGCCGTTCGGGTCGCACAGCCCGACGAACTCGACGGCATCGCCCCATTTCTCCTTGACGCCGCGGCCCCACATCGACGAGCCGCGGGAGCCGGTGCCCACGATCGCGTACCGCCGGGGGCGCGCGGGCGTCTGCGCGTGCAGCAGCGACGCCCACGAAGGGGACAGCGAGGCGGCCGCGGCTGCCGCGGCCGTGGACGAGAGGAAATCTCGGCGATGCATGCGCGGAACGATACACCAGGTAGAGACGGCTCGGTAGGGACGGCTCTCCGAGCCGTCCTTCTCCTTTCGCCATACCTGTCGTCCCCGCCCGCTCGGCCAGGCGCGCGATGGGTCGGAGAGGCGGAGGGACGGCACCGCCGACGGCTCG
>JBIQIB010000148.1:6749-8846 GCA_044508265.1 Acidobacteriota bacterium | reverse complement strand
TCGAACGAGCGGAAGCGGCTCGCCGGATCGTAGACGTCCGACACGACGATCAGCTCGTCGGCCTGCGTGCGCGCCAGCAGGTCGGCGAGGCCCTGCCGCACCGTCTCCACCTGGCCCACGACGCTGCAGGCGAGCATCTGCGACGCCTGTGCCTTCTCGAGCGGCGTCCAGTACTGTTCGATGTCGTCGATGGGCGGCTGCATGAGCTGCCGCGTACCGCGGAGGATGTCGGCAAACGACATCTGCTGCGACGTCGCGAGCCGGCGTGCTTCGGCGTCCGTCTCGGCGGCGATGACGTTGACACCCACCATCACGTAGGGCTTCGCCTGCTGGGGCGACGGCTTGAACTCCGCGCGATACAGGCGCACGGCGCCATCGAGGTGCTGCGGCGCGAAGTGGGACGCGAACCCGTAGGGCAGACCGAGTTCGGCCGCCAGGCGGGCGCCGAACAGGCTCGAGCCGAGGATCCAGATCGGCACGTTCGTGCCGGAGCCCGGCACGGCCTCGATGCGCTGGCCCGGCGACGGCGGCGCGAGAAAGGCCTGCAGTTCGAGGACGTCCTGGGGAAAGCGATCGGCATCGGCGGGATGCCGGCGGAGCGCGCGCAGCGTGAGCTGGTCGGTGCCGGGCGCACGTCCAACCCCGAGGTCGATGCGTCCCGGAAACAGCGTCTCGAGCGTGCCGAACTGTTCCGCGATGACGTAGGGCGCATGGTTCGGCAGCATGATGCCGCCCGCGCCAACCCTGATCGTGGACGTCCCCGCCGCAAGGTGCGCGATGACCAGCGACGTGGCGGCCGTCGTCACGGTCGGCATGTTGTGGTGCTCGGCGACCCAGATACGGCGGTAGCCGAGCGCCTCGACGTGCGCGGCGAGGGCGCGGGCCTGATCGAGCGCGTCACGCCGGGTAGAGCCCTGGCGCACGCGTCCCAGCTCGAGTACGGAAAGAGGCAGCACGCGATCATTATCCGTGCGAACGTCGCCCTGGCCACAGCGAACGCTCATCCTGACACAGCACGGCCGATATACTTGGGCCCGCCCGCGGCACTGCCGCCGCTTTCATCGTGACGTTTCCGGCATCCATCCGCGCCGCCGCCGCGTCCTGCAGGCGCGCCGCGGGAGCCGAACCCGAGGAGGAGACATGCTTGCTCGCGTCGCAATCGGCGCCGCGTTGTTGCTGACTGCCATCGCACCGCCCGGAGTCCTCGCGCAGGCGCGCGAACGCTCGAATGCCCTCATCGGACGCTGGGATCTCGTCGTCCAGCGCGGCTCGGAGACGGCGCCCTCGTGGCTCGAGGTGGAGCGATCCGGCCGCGCGACGCTCGTCGGGCGGTTCGTGGGTCCGGGCGGGAGCGCGCGGCCAATCGCGAAGATCGAAACCGCCGACGATGGCTCGTTCCGCTTTGCCATCCCACCGCAGTGGGAGAGCCATCCGGGCGACATCACGTTCGAGGCGCGCCTCGAGGGCGACCGCCTCAAGGGTTCGATGACGTCGGGCGAGGGCGAGACCGTGACGTGGACGGGCACGCGCGCGCCGTCGCTGAAGCGACCGGCACCTCCGATGTGGGGCGACCCCATCACGCTGTTCAACGGCACGTCGCTCGACGGATGGGAGCCGATCGGCGGCCGCGACAACGAGTGGCGGGCGAGCGGCGGCGTGCTGACGAACGCCAGGAGCGGCGCCAACCTGCGGACGACGCAGACGTTCGACGACTTCAAGCTGCAGCTCGAATTCCGCGTGCCGGCCGGCGCCAACAGCGGCGTGTACCTGCGCGGGCGCTACGAGCTGCAGGTGGACGACGCGGCCGGACGTGAGCCGTCGTCGCATCACCTCGGCGGCGTGTACGGCTTCCTCGCGCCGAGCGAGAACGTGGCGCGTGCCGCAGGCGAGTGGCAGTCGATGGAGGTCACGCTCGTGGGGCGCATGCTGACGTACGTGCTCAACGGCACGACGGTGATCTGCAACCGCGAGATTCCGGGCATCACCGGCGGCGCGCTCGACAGTGCGGAAGGCGAGCCGGGGCCGCTGATGCTGCAGGGTGATCACGGCCCGGTGGAGTACCGCAACATCGTCATCACGCCGGCCCGGTAGGGACGC
>JBIQIB010000148.1:0-6649 GCA_044508265.1 Acidobacteriota bacterium | reverse complement strand
CCGCCATGTCCATAGCGCGCCTGCTGTTGCTGCTCGTCGCCATGGCGCCGTCCGCCGCCTTCGCGCAGGAGGACGACGCTTCCGAATCGATTGCGTTCCGCTGGCAGACGGTGACACCCGCCGTCCTCGACGGCCAGGGCTGGACCGACACCGCCAGTCCGTTCGACAGGTTTCCGGGGCGGGCCAGCAGCGACCTGCGCGACCCCGTGTGGCACCTGTCCCGCAACTCGACGGGGATGAGCGTCCGCTTCACGAGCGACGCCACGCACGTGCGCGTCCGCTGGACGGTGACGCAGGATCGCCTCGCCCTCCCCCACATGCCGGCCACCGGCGTCAGCGGCCTCGACCTGTACGCGCGAGACGAGGGCGCGTGGTACTTCGTCGGCGGCGCACGTCCCACCGAGTCGCCGACCAACGACGCCGAAGTGATCGCCGGGATGACGCCGGAGCCGCGCGAGTTCAAGCTGTACCTGCCGCTGTACAACGGCGTGTCGCGCCTCGAGGTCGGCGTGCCGGAGGGCGCGTCGTTCCGCTTCGAGCCTCGGTCCGGCGCGCGGCCCGTCGTCGTCTACGGGACGTCGATCACGCAGGGCTGCTGCGCGTCGCGGCCCGGCATGGCGTACACGGCCATCCTCGAGCGCCGTCTCGGCGTGCCGTTCATCAACCTGGGATTTTCCGGCAACGGCAAGGCCGAGCCCGAGGTCGCCAGGCTGCTCGCCGAACTCGACCCGGCGGCATACGTACTCGACCCGCTGCCGAACCTCAAGCCGGACGAAGTCGCCGAGCGCATGCCCGGCCTCATCGAGACCATCCGTGCGGCGCGCCCGCGTACGCCCATCGTGCTGGTCGAGCACCTGATCTACCCGAATACGCGGTTCCGTCCGGTCAAGGCCTCCGACATCGCGACGTCCAACGCTCACCTCCGCAGGATCCACGAGGCGCGGCGCGCAGCGGGTGACACGCTGATCACGCTGGTGCCGAGCAGCGACCTGCTGGGGACCGACGGCGATGGCACCGTAGACGACAGCCATCCGACCGAACTCGGCTTCGGCCGCATGGCCGATGGTCTCGAGCCGTACATCCGACAGGCGCTCGCCTCGTCATCACAATCCCGAGGCGCGGCTCGCAAGCTGCTGGCGGTTTTCGCGCATCCCGACGATGAAACGATGGCCGGACCGCTGCTCGCGCATTACGGCCGGCAGCCGGACGTGGAGGTACACCTCGTCATCGCGACGAGCGGCGAGCGGGGTGCGACGCCGTTCAGCGGCATCCCGGCAGGCCCGAAGCTCGCCGCCGCGCGTGTGGAAGAAGCTGCCTGCGCCGCCCGTGAGCTCGGCGCACGTCCGCCGATCCTGTACGGCCTGCCCGACGGCGGACTGCACGACATGAAGGTGCTGGTCGAACTGGCCGATCGCCTGAAGCAGACGATTGGCGAGATCGAGCCAGACGCCATCGTCACGTGGGGGCCTGAAGGCGGGTACGGCCATGCCGACCACCGCCTCGTGAGCGCCGTCGTCACACAGGTCGTGCAGGCAGGCGGCGTGACCGATCGCCTCTACTACGCGGCCCTCCCGGCGAGCGGGCTGACGCCGGAGCTCGTCGCGTCCCTCAACTTTCCTGCGCCCTTCCGCCCGACGGACGATGCCCACCTCACGATGCGCGTCCCGTACACGGCCGACGACGCGAAGCGTGCGCGCGCCGCGCTGGCGTGCCACGTGACGCAGTTCACGCCCCAGACGATGGACGTGATCAGCGCCCTGACCGAGCGCGTGAATGGCAACACGGCCTACCTGCGACCCTGGGCCGGCGATGGCCGGCAGCGGACGGACATCTTCCAGCCGTAGCAGACATCCCGGAGATACCGCCACGTGACGACATCGACCGCCCGTGCCCTCTCGTTTCCGTCTTCCATCGTTGCGCTGCTCACCGTGATCGGCTGCTGCGCCGGCGTACCGGCGTTTGCACAGCAGTCTGGCGCTCAGGCCCGGGGCGGTCAGGCCGCGGGATCGTCCGCCTACGACCTCGTGCTCCAGGGCGGGCACGTGATCGACCCGCGCAACGGCATCGACGGCGTCATGGACGTGGCCGTCACCGACGGGAAGGTCGCCGCCGTGGGTCGCGACGTGGACGCGGCGCGGGCGCGCCGGACCGTGGACGTCAGCGGGCTCTACGTGACGCCCGGCCTGGTCGACATCCACGTGCACGTGTTCTCGACCACCAACGTTCCCGGGGCGTGGGCTGGCGACAACAGCGTGAGGCCCGACAGCTACAGCTTCCGGACCGGCGTGACGACGATGGTCGATGCCGGCAGCTCCGGCTGGCGGAACTTCGAGGACTTCAGGCGCACGGTCATCGACCGTGCACGCACGCGTGTCCTCGCCATGCTCAACATCGTCGGCCTCGGCATGCTGACCGACGTCCCCGAGCAGAACGTCCACGACATGGACCCCGCCGCGACGGCGGACATGGCGCGCAAGCACAGCGACGTGGTCGTCGGCATCAAGTCGGCCCACTATCAGGGCCCGGAGTGGGTGTCGGTGGATCGGGCGATCGAGGCAGGCAAGGCCGCGGGCGTGCCCGTGATGGTCGATTTCGGCTACTTCCGTGAGGAGCGTCCCTACTACGAGCTCGTCACCAGGCGCCTGCGTCCGGGCGACATCAGCACGCACATGTTCCGCGGCCCCGTGCCGTACGTGGATGCCGACGGCCGCCTGCTCGACTACCTCGTGCGCGCACGCGAGCGCGGCGTCGTGTTCGACGTCGGACACGGCGGCGGCAGCTTCGTGTTCCGGAATGCGGTGCCTGCGGTGCGACAGGGCTTCTACCCCGACGCGATATCGACGGACCTCCACACCGGGAGCTCGAACGGCGCCATGATGGACATGCCGACGACGATGTCGAAGTTCCTCGCGATGGGCATGACGCTGCAGGAGGTGGTGCGCCGGTCCACGGACGTGCCCGCCCGCACGATCGGTCGTCCCGAGCTCGGGCACCTGACGCCGGGGGCGGAGGCGGACATCGCCGTCTTCAAGCTCCACGAAGGGCGGTTCGGGTTCGCGGACGGTTCACGCGGCACGATCAGCGGCACCACCCGCCTGACGTGCGAGCTCACGCTGCGCGCCGGGCGGGTCGCCTGGGACTGGAACGCGCGCACCGGCACCGATTACCGCGAGCTTCCACCGGCGTACGGCGTGCGCCCGGTAGACAAGGTCATCCTGCCGCCGACGCCGTAGCGGACGCCCCGTCCGTCTGGTGCCGGTCATGCACGTCCGAATCAGGGCGTGAAGCGCACCATGAAGCGCTTCGGAAAGGGGCCGGCTGCGCGATAGCGTCCAATCAGTCCCTTCTCGCGGCGCAGCCCATCGAGCCGCAGCACCGCACCGACGAGCGCGGTGACGATGGCTCCGGCCAAATGCGTGCCGAGACACGCGTGCAGCCCGGCGCCGAAGTGCAGGTAGTGGCGATCCGGACGGTCGATGCGGAACGCGGCAGGGTCGTCGACGACCGAGGGGTCCTTCATGGCCGTCCCCAGGCCGGCGAGCACCAGCGTCCCCGGCTGGATCGTCATCTCACCGGGCAGGCCCTGCGACATCGTCACGGGTGCGACGCAGCGCCGCGCGACCACCGGCGTCGGCGTCCTGAATCGCAGCGCCTCGCGCACGTAGAACCACAGCCGGCTCGCATCACCGGAACGGGCCGCGTCGATCGCGTCCGGCAGGACGTCAGGCAGGCCGAGCAGGCGGTCGAGCGCGGAACTGGTCGCGGTGTTGACGTTGTCGATCATCCCCGCGGTGCACCAGAGCAGGATGTCGCGCACCCGCGCGTCGGTCAGCCCGGCCTCACCCTGCGCCTGGAGATCGAGGAATCTGCGCAGCACCGTCGGTGGGGTCAGGTCTCGATTTGAACGGTCCGGGGTCAGGTCTCGTGTCTCGGACGCTGCAGAATCTGCGTCCTTTTCTCGCGCAATGACCTCGTCCAGGCGTGCGCGCCAGGCGTCGCTCGCACGCATCGCCCGGCGCGTCAGCAGCGGCAAACGCATCACGTTCACAAACGCGTCGGTGAAGATCGCCCGGGCCCAGTCTGCGAGGACGGACGGATCCTCCACGTCCACGCCCAGATACCCGGCGGCGAACGCCGCGGCCGCCGGCCGCGCGTATCCGTCGGTCAGCTCGAGCCTGCCTTCGGCGCGCGCGGCCTCTATCAGCGCCGATGCACGCGCGGCCACAAGGTCGGACACCCATCCCGCGTCGTCGCGGCGGAACACGCGGTGGAGCAGCGCAAGCTCCGCGCGATACTCCGGCCCGTCGTCCATGCCGAGCAGGAAGTTCGGTCCCCTGTTGATGTAGGTGATGGCGTCTCGATAGGGCGCCACGCTGAATGCGTCGGTACGCCCGAGCACGTCCGCCACGTCCGCGTGCCTGGTCACGAACGCCAGCCGCCCCACCTGCCACGTGGGCTGCGCGTCCAGCAGCTCGTCAAACAGCGCCGCCGGACGCGACGTCAGCCAGTCGGCGATGAGCGCCGTCTGGCCCGCGTCGGGCTCCGCCGCGCGCCCCCTGTCGCTGGCCCGGTACGCCTCGAGGAACGTCATGCACTCCCTTCCCCTTTGTCGGTAACGCGATTCGCGTCCCGTTTGCACACGTCCGGAGCGGACGACGGCGTCTTCGGGGGACGGACTGGCGTGGGTGTTGCAAACTCGGCCGACATGCCCTCGCCTGTCGACCCTGCTACTGCCGAGCCTGGCGTGAGTACCCGGAGCCTCGACGGCAAGGTGGTGATGATCACCGGCGCGTCGGCCGGCGTCGGACGTGCGACGTCAATCGCCTTCGCCCGGCGAGGCGCGGCCGTGGGACTGATCGCCCGGGGACGAGACGGCCTCGACGCCACCGCCCGCGATGTCGAAGCCGCGGGCGGCCGTGCGCTCGTGCTGCCCGTGGACGTCGCCGACGCCGATGGCGTCGAGCACGCGGCGAGCGCACTCGAGGAGGCGTTCGGCCCCCTCGACATCTGGGTCAACAACGCGATGGTGTCGGTCTTCTCGCCGGTCGCGCGGATGCAGGCGGACGAGTTCCGGCGGGTCACCGAGGTCACGTACCTCGGCACCGTCCATGGCACGCTCGCGGCCCTGCGGCGCATGCGCCCGCGCGACCGCGGCGCCATCGTGCAGGTGGGCTCGGCGCTCGCGTACAGGGGCATCCCGCTGCAGTCGGCCTACTGCGCCGCCAAGCACGCGATCCAGGGGTTCTGCGATTCGCTGCGCGCCGAACTGCTGCACGACGGCAGCCACATCCGCCTGTCGATGGTGCAGTTGCCGGCCATGAACACGCCGCAGTTCGACTGGGTGAAGAGCCGGCTGCCCCGCCGCCCTCAGCCCGTGCCGCCGATATTCCAGCCCGAGGCCGCCGCCGAGGCGATCATCACGGCTGCCAGAACCGGTGCTCGTGAGCTCTATCTCGGCTGGCCTACCGCCACCGCCATCCTCGGCGACAAGATCGCGCCGGCGCTCGGCGACTGGTATCTCGCGCGCCAGGGATACGAGAGCCAGCAGACGGACGAGCCCGAGGCGGACGGGCGCCCCGACAACCTCTGGACTCCCGTGCCCGGCGACGCGGGCGCGCACGGGCGATTCGACGAGCGCACGACGACCGACGTCGCCAGCGTCTGGACGACGACCTACGCCGCACCGGCCGTCGCGCTGGCCGCCCTCGCCACCGGCGTGGGCCTTCTCGCCGGACGTCTTCGGCGACGCTGACGCGCCCACCGGGCCCCGCGTCCAGCAACCCGTCCCGTGAGAACCGGCACGTCGTGCCTTGATGACGCCGCCGGCCGCCGATGCGGGCGTGCCGTTACACTACTGAAGCGTCGCGTCCCGACGAGATGGCACCATCATTCACTCCCCTCCGATTCTCACGCGCGTGCGCAGGCCAGCGACCAGTCAGGTGTCCGTGACGACGACCGGCCGATTCCGGGGCTGGACGTCGCTGGCGTGGCGGCTGCCCCTGTTGCTGGTGGCGGCCCTGTACGTGGCGGGGCCGCTCGCGGCGGTGGCGACGTCCGCATCCGTGTCGGGCTGGCTCGTCGCGGCGCTCGCCGGCCTGCTGGTGGCGGCAGTGGCCCTGCCTGCCGTCGGCCCGGCCGTCCTGCTGGGCGTCGTGCCGCTCCTGCCCGTCCTGCCGGTGCTCCACCCGGGCATTCCCCCCGCGCTCGTCCACCTGGTGGTGCTCACCCAGGCCATTCCGGCCCTGGTGCGTTTGGCGCTCGGACGCACGGTGGCGCGCGGCACGCCGATCTTCGCGATCGCGTGGGGTCTTTTCGTACTGGTGGCGTTCGTCTCGGTGGGCGCCTGGATGACGCCCGACCGCCTGCGCGCGAGCACGCTCGATCAGGTGTGGCGCGACCTGGCCTCGCAGGTCCCGTCGTACGTCTTCGCCATCCGGACGACGGCTGAAGTGGTGGCGATTCCGCTGCTGGCCACGCTGGCCGACGGCCTGCTGTGCGCGCTCGTCGTGTACGCCACGGTCACGCGCGAAACCCGCCGCCGCTATCTGGTGGTCGCCGCGGCCGGCGCGCTGGTGACAGCCGCTTTCGGATTCGTCCAGGCAGCGACCGGCATCGGCCTCCAGACGGCGTGGCAGGTGTTCGATCCGGG
>JBIQIB010000147.1:1341-8864 GCA_044508265.1 Acidobacteriota bacterium | reverse complement strand
GGTCGCGTACCTGCTTGCCCGTACCGCCCCAGCCGTTGTAGGTAAGTGCCCCGCCCGAGAGGTGCCTGGCGATCCACAGCGAGAAGACGCCCTGGTCTACCTTGCCCATCTGCCACGGGCCGGCAATCACGCCGCAGCGGTTGACGATCGTGCGAAGGCCGAATGCGGCCGCGTACTCCTCGACGAACAGCTCCGAAGCGAGTTTGGTGGCGCCGTAGAGCGACCGTGCTCCCGTCAGCGGAAACGCCTCGGAGATCCCTTCGCGCGACACGCCCGGAAGCGTCTGCTCGTCGGCGATCTCGAAGCGCGTCGGCGCCTCACGCGTGGCGACGGCGTTGAGGGCGTCGATGGGGTAGACGCGGCTCGTCGAGAGGAACACGAACGCCGCGCCGCTCCGTCTGGCGACGTCGAGACAGTGCAACGTGCCGCCGAGGTTCGTGTCGAGGACGTATGACGGGTCGCCGCCATAGCCGGCCAGCACGGACGGCTCCGCCGAGCACTCGAGGAGCAGGTCGAGCCGCGAGGCGAACGGCGCGAGGTCTGCGGCCGAGCGGACGTCGCCGTGCACGAACTCGACGCCGGCGGCTCGCAGCCGCGGCAGGTTCAGCTCGCTCCCGCGACGCCGCAGGTTGTCGAAGGCGATGACCGTGGCCTCGGGCCAGCGCTGCCGCACCGCAAGGGCGAGCGTGCTGCCCACGAAGCCCGCGCCGCCGGTGACGAGGATGGTGTTCCAGGGACCGGACACGGGGTGCGATCCTACGACACCTTTCGCGTCCGTCACCGCGCACCGGGACGGAAGACCGACAGTCCGTGCGTTTCGAGCACGGCACGTCGCGCCTGGAGAAGGCCGGGGTCGGGATAGAGCACGCTGGCCGCCGCATGGATGTCGTCGCGCAGCAGCGCCGCTCGTCCCTGCGAGGAATGCAGATAGAGGGCCTCCATGTGAGGCGCGGGATGTCTCCAGTTGTCAGCGGCCACGGCCGTCAGCACCGCGAGCAGCACGGCCCGGCCCACGCGCCATGCCCGAGACTCGCCGCGTACGCTCATGGCCAGCAGCAGCGTCAGTCCGATCCACACGCACGATCCGAAGACCACGTAGCGTGACGCCGACATGGCCTGGACGCTCATCCACACGCGGCCTGTCGCCGCCATCGCTTCTGCCCCGATGCCGAACAGGCACAGCAGCACGGGGAACAGCCACGTGCACTCGCGCGCATCGTCGCTGCGCCACCGAACGACGGCGACCGCCAGCGCCAGCAGGCACGCGGCTGCACCCGCTGCGTACACGGACCACTCCAGCCACCCCGACGGTCCCATGAAGGCGCCCACCCGGTACACCATCGGCGTGCCCACGCCGACGAGCACGCCCCGCACCAGCAGGAGCAGCCCGGACCACCCGGCGAACGCTCCTTCGGGCGCCGCCGCCGGATCCCGCGGCAGACCCCACATGTACGCCGCGACGACGATGATCGAGATCACGATCCAGCCGGCCAGCTGTCTGGGCCAGCCCGGCGTGCGTCTGAGCAGGATCGCCAGCGCGCCGAGCGGCCAGACGAGCAGACAACTCGCGAAGGAGGCCGTCCCGACAAGGCCGAGGCCGGCGGCCGCCGCCGTGCGCGAGGTCGAGGCGCCACCGTCCGTGAGCAGCAGGAGCGACGCCGTGACGGCAAGGGCGCCAACGAGCAGCACGACCTGCCAGCCGTGCAGCCAGTTCTCCCACTGCATCAGCGTGAAGACGAGGACAGCGACGGCGACGAGGCTGGCAGGGTGGACCCGCGTCGTCCGCCGCTGCGTGTGTGCGACGAAGGCGACCAGCACCAGCATCTGGAGCGCTCCGACGATCAGGTTCATCGCCAGGTCGATCCAGTGGTTCCAGCGGGCGAATGCGACGTTGGCAAGCAGCAGCAGCCGTCCCGTCGCGGGGCGGTGGGCGTTGTGCGGGCCCCAGATGTCGCCGAGGGTGAGGGCGCCCTCGTAGTACTTCGCGATGAGGGGCACCAGCTCCCAGACGTCCCACCGCGGCACGTCCACGAAGTAGCGGGTGACGACCAGGGTGAGGACGAGAAACGGCAGTGCCACGCCGACGGCCGTGAGCGTGGCGACCCGGCCGTCCGCCGTGTGCCGCACCAGGAGGGCGCGGGTGACTGTCCCCAGACCGGCCGCCCCGGCGAAGGCGACGAGCGCCGACGCCTGCAGGCCCGAAGGGCGGGCCCATGCCAGCAACCCGCCGAGCAGCAGGAGCGCTCCAATGCCGCCGGCCATGCCGCCTCCCGCCGAGGCCCCGGCAGCGACGGTCAGGGCACCGACCAGCGCCACCACGAGCACCTGCCACCAGGGAGTGCCGCGCAGGACCGTACGCACGCCGCCGTTCTCGAGCGTCACGGACCGGACCAGAACGCCCAGGGCGCGTGGGTCGTTCGGCACATGGTGCGTGAGTGACCGGACGTCGATGACCAGCGGACCCTGTGGGGCGGGCACGCCAACCGTGACGTGATCCCAGTCGCCGCCCATCGTGTGCCTCGAGACGTGCGAGCCGTCGACCGTGATCGTCACCTGGTCGCCGTCACGACCCGGGAAGCAGGCCAGGATGAGCTCGGCCCGCACCGGCACGAAGCCGAACACGGAAGGCCACTCGATCCGCGCCCACCCGTCGGTCCACCGCATCGTCCAGCCGTAGTGCGTTTCGCTGGCGTGGACGCCGGTGACCCTGGCCGGTGCGCTGTGCGCGAAGTCGTCTCCGACGGGGATGTGGACGCGTGCGGGACCCGTCAGCAGAAGCGCTGCCGCGAAGGCCACGCCGCTGATGACCGCGGCGGCGGCTCTCCGGGCTCGAGGCGGAAACGACACGCAGAGACTCTACCCGCTCACGGGTCCGCGCCGCGGCCGGGCAGCAGCAGGTCCCAGCCCGGGTTGACGGTCACCATGCACGCCGGTTGCCGCTCGAGGCAGCGTGCGTCGGCACGCCAGTCGTGGAGCGTCAGCGGCGCCACGGGCAGCCCGACGGCGCACACGCCCGCGACGGCCGTCAGCCCGGCCCTGCTCAGTCGGGAGCCGTGCGCCGACTGCAGAATCAGCGTCCACACGACAGTGACCCACGGCACGAAGGCGTACCGTCCGCCGATGTGTGGCACCGCGCCGACCATGACCACGGGCGCGGCCGCGGCCACGGCTCCCAGGAGCAGGAGGCCGCTCGTGCCGCATGTCAGGAGCAGGCGGTCGCCGCGCCGATAGCCGATCCACGCGCCCCAGGCGAGTGTCGCGGCGGCCAGGGATGTGCCTGCAAACAGCTTCGTCCGTCCGACGGCGAACGCCGCGAGGCGGGCCGGGATCGACAGCTCCATTCCGCCCCGGGACGATGCCGCGAGCGTGGCGAGGCACACCAGCGCTGCCACGGCGAGCATGGCGACCAGCGTCATGGTCCAGCCATCCTTGGCACGCCACGCGACGAGGAGGGCGCAGGGCAGGAGAACCAGCGCGAAAGGGCCCGTGAACGCGATGAGTGCGAGGAATGCCAGCACGAGTCCACGTGCCGCCGGGGTTGCCGGTGACGGTGCGCCGATGATCGCGACCATTGCGGCGGCGCCGATCCACTGCGTGTTCGTCAGGACGGACCACACCTCGTCGACGAACGGCACCGTGAGCAGCGCGAGCCCGAAAGCGAGGCGTGCCCACGCGGGACGATCGCGGGTCGCCCAGAACGCCGCGCAGACGGCAAGCGCAAGCACGCCGAACGAGGCCACGGCGTACAACCCTGGCACGTGCACGACGGGCACCAGGCGGCCTGCATACGCGACGAGGCGCGGAAGCAGCAGGATATAGCCGGCGTAGGGCGCCGCGATGCTGCCGGCGCCGTTCACCTCGGCCTGGATGAAGAACACGGCCGCGTCCTCTGCCCAGAACTGCGGGGAGGAGAGACGGTCCGGCGCCCGCACCACGCTGAGGACGGCCGTGAGGACCAGGGCGGTCGCCAGCCACAGGCGGGGACGCTTCATGACGCCATCACGCGTGTCGCGCCGTCTCGGTGGCCATGGCGTCCTCGTCGGCCGCCTCGAAGGGCAGCTTCGGCAGGGCGGGCTCTCCGCGCGTGAGATGGGGATGGTCCGTCAGGTTGTGGACGCTGACGCCGAGCAGCCGCACCGGGCGCCGGGCAGCCTCGGTGTTCCAGAGCAGCGCGCACGCGAGCGCGCCGAGCGGCCCTTCCTCGCGAATGGCGGGCGTGCAGCTGCGGCTGCGCGTGACGGTCGTGAAGTCGGCGTACCGCACCTTCACGGTGACGGTGCGGGCGTAGAGCGCCTTGCGCGTCAACCAGGCCGCGCTGATGCCGGCAAGACGCGTGATCTCGGCGGCCATCGTCTCGATGTCGGCGACGTCGTGCGCGTACGTCCGTTCGGCGCCGTGCGACTTGGCGCTCCGATTCGGGAGGACGGGCCTGTCGTCGTCTCCCCAGGCCAGCCTGACGAGCCAGTCGGCGTGCGAGCCGAGCGCGGCGCGCAGCGCCTCGCCATCGGCCGTGCGCACGTCGACGAGACGTTCGATGCCGAGCGCGCGGAGTCGCCGGGCGGTGACCGGCCCGACGCCCCAGAGCGCGTCCACCGGCAGGCGCTGCAGAAAGCGCTCGACGCGTTCGGGCGCGATCACCGTGAGGCCGTCGGGCTTGCGCCACGCCGACGCGATCTTCGCGAGGAACTTGTTGGGCGCCACGCCTGCCGACGCCGTGAGGCCGGTGCGCGCGCGAATCTCGTCCTTGATGCGCCGGGCGACGTCCACGCCGAGCGGCAGCCCCCATGCGTTGTCGGTGACGTCGAGGTACGCCTCGTCGAGCGACAGCGGCTCCACGAGCGGTGTCGCGGCGCGGAACACCTCATGCACCTGCTGTGACACCTCGCGATAGCGTGTGAAGTCGGGCGGCACGATCACGAGATCGGGGCACAGCGCAATCGCGCGCGACATCGGCATCGCCGAATGGACGCCGAACACGCGGGCCTCGTACGACGCCGCGCAGACCACGGCCCGGCTCTCTGGCCGGCCGCCGACGGCGACGGGCCGTCCGCGCAGTGACGGCGTGTCTCGCTGCTCGACCGACGCATAGAACGCGTCCATGTCGACATGGAGGATGCGGCGCACGGTCGGAGCAGGTGAAGCAGCGAACATCTGGCGAATCCGATTCTATCGCCCTGGCCGTATACTGCCTTCCTCCGATGTCCGCGCTGCAGGAATTCACCCATCAGTTCCAGCCGGCCACCGCACCGGACCTGCCGACCCTCCTGGTGCTGCACGGCACTGGAGGCAGCGAGCACGACCTGCTGCCGCTGGGCCGTCTGCTGTGTGACGGGGCGGCCCTGTTGAGCCCGCGTGGACGCGTCGTCGAGCACGGCATGCCGCGCTTCTTCCGCCGCTTCGCCGAGGGCGTCTTCGATCTCGACGACGTGCGCGTCCGTGCGGGGGAGCTCGCCGGCTTCGTCACCGCCGCGGTGGCGGCGCACGGCCTCGACGCCGGGCGCATCGTCGCCGTCGGCTACTCGAACGGCGCCAACATCGCGCATGCGACGGCGCTGCTGCACCCGTCGCTGTTCCAGGCGCTGGTCCTGCTGCATCCGCAGCACGTGCTGACGCCGGATCCGCTGCCCTCGCTCGGCAGCCTGCCGGTGTTCATCAGCGCCGGCGAGCGCGATCCGATCGTCCTGCGCCCCGACGTCGAGGCGCTCGTTGACGTGCTGGCCCGCGCAGGCGCGCGCGTGACGACGCACTGGCTCCCGGGCGGACACTCGTTGAGCCGCGAGGAGACGGAGCTGGCGCGCGAGTGGCTCGCGTGCGGGCGGGGCACGCCTGGCACCGCGGCGTGACGGGAGAGCCATGCAACCTGAACAGATCATCGGACAACTGCTCGGCAGCCTCGTGGGCCGCAAGCGATCGCGGCGTCGGTCGGGCGTGCTCGGCATGGCGATGGGGCGCGGGACGCGAGGCTCGCTGCTCACCGGCGGGACGCTGCTGACGGCGGCCGGGCTCGTCTGGGGGGCGCTCGAGTCGATGCAGAAGAGCACCGTCGCCACCGGCGCAGGCGGCAGCGCGGCGCCGCCCTCGGGACGCGGCGCCGGCGTGCCGCCCCCGATGCCGGCGCACCCGACCACAAGTACGCCGCCGCCGCTGCCGACGGCCGTGCCGCCGTCGCCGCCGCCGATGCCCGGCGCCGCCGACGCAGCGAGCGTCAACGCGCTGCTGCCGATGCTGCACCTGGCCATCAGCGCCGCCCGTGCTGACGGCGAGCTGTCGGCCGACGAGCAGCTCGACATCCGGACGCGGGCCGGCGAGCTCGGCGTAGGAGACCAGGTCAGCCGCGCGCTCACCGAGCGCCAGCCGATCGAGTCGATCGCGGCCGCCTTCACGACCGACGAGCAGCGGCAGGCCGCCTACGCGCTTGCCTTCGGCGTGATCAGGGGGGACGGCGTCATCGCCCCCGGCGAGCGCATGTATCTCACGCAGCTCGCGCGGCTGCTGCGGCTGCCCCAGGACGACATCGACGCCATCGAGCGCGAGACGCTCGGCGAGGAGTAAGCATCCGTGAACGTGTGGTACGTGGCACTCGACAATCAGCAGGTGGGGCCGCTGTCGTGGGACGACCTCGTCGCGCACGTGCGCGGCGGACGGGTGACCGGCGACACGCTGGTGTTCGGTCCCGGGATGACGCAGTGGACCGCCGCCCGCGACGTGCCGCAGGTGGCGTCGCTGCTGGCCGGCGGGGCGCCGCTGACGAGCGCCGTGCCCCCACCGCTCAGCGGCCGCCGTGCGCACGAGATCGCCTTCACGATCTCCGGTGAGGATCTGCAGTTCGTCGAGGTCGAGCTCGATCCCGGCGAGGCCGCCGTCGCCGAGGCCGGCACGCTGATGTACATGACGTCCGGCATCCAGATGGACACGATCTTCGGCGATGGCAGCGACCAGCAGCAGAGCGGGTTGATGGGAGCCCTGCTCGGCGCGGGCAAGCGGTTGCTCACGGGCGAAAGCCTGTTCACGACGGTGTTCTCGAACCCGTCGCCGTCGATTCAGCGCGTGGCGTTCGCCGCGCCGTATCCCGGCCGCATCCTGCCGATGGACCTGCAGCAGCTCGGCGGCGAGCTGATCTGCCAGAAGGACAGCTTTCTGGCCGCGGCACGCGGCGTGTCGATCGGCATCGCGTTCCAGAAGAAGATCGGCGTCGGCCTCTTCGGCGGCGAGGGCTTCATCATGCAGCGCCTGACGGGCGACGGCCTCTGCTTCGTCCATGCGGGCGGCATGCTGCACTCGGTCGATCTCGGCCCCGGCGAGACGCTGCGCGTCGACACCGGCTGCCTGGTGGCGATGACGCCGAGCGTCAACTACGACATCCAGTTCGTCGGCAAGGTGAAGACGGCGCTCTTCGGCGGGGAGGGCCTGTTCTTCGCCACGCTCACTGGCCCGGGACGCGTGTGGCTGCAGTCGCTCCCGTTCTCGCGCCTCGCCGATCGCATCTCGAAGGCCATCCCGAGGGCAGGCCGCGGACGCCAGGG
>JBIQIB010000147.1:0-1241 GCA_044508265.1 Acidobacteriota bacterium | reverse complement strand
CACGGCCGGCGCTTCCGCGTGCCGGCTTTCTCGCGTGTCCGTCCGCTGTCTCCTGCTTCCGGCAGCGCGCGGGCGGGCGCTGGGTCTTCTGCGTACGTCACCTGCTTTCCCCATGGCACCTCAGTACATCTACGTGATGAAGGGCCTGACGAAGGTCTATCCGCCGGACCACGTCGTGCTCAAGGACATCTGGCTGTCGTTCCTGCCGGGGGCGAAGATCGGCATCCTCGGCTACAACGGCGCGGGCAAGAGCACGCTGCTGCGCATCATGGCGGGCGTCGACACCGAGTTCAGCGGCGAGGCGTTCCTCGCGCAGGGCTGCACGGTGGGCTACCTGCCCCAGGAGCCGCAGCTCGACGCCTCGAAGGACGTGCGCGGCAACGTGGACGAGGGCGTCGCCCACCTGCGTGGCCTGCTGCAGCGCTTCGACGAGATCAACGCGAAGTTCGGCGAAGACCTGTCGCCGGACGAGATGGAGAAGGTGCTCGAGGAGCAGGGCCGCGTGCAGGATCAGATCGACGCGGCGGATGCCTGGGACCTCGACAGCCGCATCGAACTGGCGATGGACGCGCTGCGCCTGCCGACACCCGATGCCGACGTGACGACGCTGAGCGGCGGCGAGAAGCGCCGCGTGGCGCTCTGCCGCCTGCTGCTGCAGTCGCCCGACCTGCTGCTGCTCGACGAGCCGACCAACCACCTCGACGCCGAATCGGTGGCGTGGCTCGAGACGTTCCTCAAGGACTACAAGGGCACCGTCGTCGCCATCACCCACGACCGCTACTTCCTCGACAACGTCGCCGGCTGGATCCTCGAGCTCGACCGCGGCGAGGGCATTCCATGGCAGGGCAACTACTCGAGCTGGCTGGAGCAGAAGCAGCAGCGCCTCGCGCAGGAGGCCAGGACCGAGTCGCGCCGCCAGCGCACCCTGCAGCGCGAGCTCGAGTGGATCCGGATGTCGCCGCGCGCCCGCCAGGCGAAGGGCAAGGCGCGCCTCAACGCCTACGAGGAACTGGTCGCCCAGGAGGCGCGCACGTCGCTCGATCAGGTCGAGATCTACATCGCGCCCGGACCGCGGCTCGGCGACGTGGTCGTCGAGGCGCGCGGTCTGCGCAAGGGCTACGCCGACAGGCTGCTCATCGACGACCTCGATTTCACGCTGCCCCGCGGCGGCATCGTCGGCGTGATCGGCCCCAATGGCGCCGGCAAGACGACGCTGTTCCGGATGATCACGGGGCAGGAGG
>JBIQIB010000146.1:0-8915 GCA_044508265.1 Acidobacteriota bacterium | reverse complement strand
GCATTACTAAGCGTCCGCCGGCTCCGGCTGCGGCGCCGCGGGGGCGGGCGTGCTGACGATGTCGAAGGCGAGGGCATCGCCGTCGAGCCGGATCTTCACGGAGCCGCCGTGCTCGAGCCGGCCGAACAAAATCTCGTCGGTCAGCGGGTCGCGCACCTCCGACTGGATCACGCGCGCCAGCGGACGGGCTCCGTACACCGGGTCGTAGCCCTTCTCGGCCAGCCACGTGCGGGCCTCGGGCTCCAGCGCGATCGCGACCCGGCGCTCGGCCAGCTGCGCCTCGAGCTGCAGGATGAACTTCTCGACGATCGTCTCGACCACCGACATCGGCAGTGCGCTGAACGACACGATCGCGTCGAGGCGGTTGCGAAACTCGGGGCTGAAGATGCGCTCGAGCGCCTGCTTGCCGCGGCCCTTCGCGGCGTTGGGCGAGAGCCCGGCCGCGAAGCCGACCTGCGACTGGCTCATCTCGCGGGACCCCGCGTTCGACGTCATGATCAGGATCACCTGCCGGAAGTCGGCCTTCCGCCCGTTGTTGTCGGTGAGCGTGGCGTGGTCCATCACCTGCAGCAGGACGTTGAAGATGTCGGGGTGCGCCTTCTCGATCTCGTCGAGCAGCAGCACCGCGTACGGATCCTTGCGGATCGCATCCACGAGCAGGCCGCCCTGCTCGAAGCCGACGTATCCCGGAGGCGCGCCGATCAGCCGCGCGACGGCATGCTTCTCCATGTACTCCGACATGTCGAAGCGCACGAACTGGTTGCCCAGGTGAATCGCCAGCTGCTTTGCGAGCTCGGTCTTGCCGACGCCGGTGGGGCCCGTGAACAGGAACGACCCGGCCGGCTTGTCCGGTTGTCCGAGGCCGGCGCGCGCGCGCTTGATGGCAAGGGCGACGGCCTTGACCGCCTCGTCCTGCCCGAAGACCACGCGCAGGAGCTGGTCCTCGAGCGTGCGGAGCCGTTCCTTGTCGGAGGCCAGCGCCTGCTTGTCCGGGATGCGCGCCATGCGGGCAATCACCCGTTCGACGTCGCCGACGTCCACCGTCGTCGGCGGAGTCTCCGCCGCGGCCTCGCCGGCATCGTCCGGCTCCGTTCCGGCGGCAGGCTCGGCCGCCGCCGGCTGCTGAAGACGCAGGACAGCCCCCGCCTCGTCGATGACGTCGATGGCGCTGTCGGGCAGGCGGTAGTCGCGCAGGTGTCGCGACGCGAGCCGGGCTGCCGCGTCGATGGCCCCGTCGGTGTACCGGACGTTGTGGTGCTCCTCGTACCGGCCGCGCAGCCCCTTCAGGATCGTGACCGTCTCGTCGATGGACGGCTCGCCCACGACCACCTTCTGGAGCCGGCGCGCCAGCGCGCGGTCCTTTTCGATCTGCTTGAACTCCTCGAACGTCGTCGCGCCGATCACGCGGATGTCGCCAGCGCTCAGCACCGGCTTGATCAGCGTCGCCAGGTCCATCGTGCCGCCTGTCGTGGCGCCGGCGCCCACCATGCTGTGCATCTCGTCGATGAACAGGATGGGCTTGGGCCGCTTCGCGAGCGCGCTCACGACCGCCTTGAACCGCTCCTCGAAGTCGCCGCGGAAGCGCGTGCCTGCCAGCAGCGCCGTCGCGTCGAGCGTGAACACCTCGGCGTCCTTGAGGATGGCCGGCACGTCGTCCTGGAGCAGGCGCTGCGCGAGGCCCTCGGCCAGGGCGGTCTTGCCGACGCCCGGCTCGCCGACGAACATCGGGTTGTTCTTGCGGCGGCGGCAGAGGATCTCGAGCGTGCGCTGCACTTCCGCCGTGCGGCCGATCAGCGGGTCGAGCGCGCCTGCGCGAGCCCTGGCCGTCAGGCTCACCGTGTAGGCGTCGAGCGGCGTGCGCGAGGTGGACGAACCTTCCTCGCCCTGGCCCGCCGCGGCCGGCCCGCGCTCCTCGTCGCCGCCGTCCTCGGGGTTGGGGACCTTCGAGATGCCGTGGCTGATGTAGTTGAGGACGTCGAGCCGCGTCACGCCCTGGCTCTCGAGCAGCTGCGCGGCGTGCGAGCGGTTCTGCTGCAGCAGCGCCGCGAGCAGGTCACCGGCCTGCACCTCGCTCTTGCCCGCGCTCTGCACGTGCAGGACGGCGGTCTGCAGCGCGCGCCGGAACGCGAGCGTCTGCTCGGGCTCCTTCTGGGCCCCGCGCGGGAATTGCTCGATGTTCTGCTGCAGGAACCTGTCGAGGTCCGCGCGCACCTTCGGCAGGTCGGCCCCGCAGGCCAGCAGGATCCGCTCGGCTTCCGTGTCGTGCGCGAGCACGTACAGCAGGTGTTCGAGCGTCAGGTGCGTATGGCGCCGCGAGGTCGCCTCGCGATACGCCACGCCCAACAGCAGTTCCACCGACGCGCTGAACATGGCGTCCTTACTCCTCTTCGAGGCACGCGCGCAGCGGAAATCCGTGCTCGCGGGCCAAATCGTGTACGGCGGCCACCTTGGTCTCGGCGACCTCGAAGGTGTAGACACCGCAGAGCCCCCGGCCCTGCGTGTGTACCTGCATCATGATGCGAAACGACTCGGCGGGCGACTTGTGGAAGATCGTCTCGAGGATCTCCACCACGAAATCCATGGTCGTGTAATCGTCGTTGAGCAGCAGCACCTTGTATCGAGTCGGCTCCTGGGTGCGTTGATCGGTCTGCTCGAGGACGAGATCGCCGGACTGTCTACGGATATCGCTCATCGACTGCACGTTTCGGCGCATCCGGCCGCGCCCGCGCCCGAAGGTGCGCGGCGCGCACGGCCGGTGTCCGGATGGCCCGTCCCCGGGTCCCCGGACCGCGTCCTGTTCACCTATCCAGTATACGGGTCCCCTAGAATCGTCCCATGGAGACGCTCAGCCCGGGCCTGCGTTACGCCGACGTCCTCTTTCGTCAGACGTCCGGAGTCATCGCCACGGCCGTCCTGGAACACCACGACGGGCTGGCGCTCGTCGATCCCGGCCCCACGAGCTGCCTGCCGGCGCTGGAAGCGGCGTTGTCGGACGGCGGCCGCGCCCTCGACGAGGTGCGCACCATCCTGCTGACGCACATCCACCTCGATCACGCCGGCGCGACGGGCACCATCCTGCGCCGCGTGCCCGAGGCGAAGGTCTACGTCCATACCCGCGGCGCCAGGCACATGATCGACCCCACGAAGCTCCTCGCCAGCGCCACGCAGCTCTACGGCGACCAGATGGACGCGCTGTGGGGCGCCTTCGAGGCCGTCCCGGCGGCGCGCGTCCAGGTGCTCGAGGGGGGCGAGACCATCGACGTGGCGGGGCGCACCCTCGACGTCGCGGCGACGCCTGGCCACGCCCAGCACCACGTGGCCTATTTCGATCGCGCGTCGCGCATCGCGTTCGTCGGCGACGTGGGCGGCTGCCGTACGCCCGGCATGGCGTCGGTCATGCCGCCGACGCCGCCGCCCGACATCGACCTCGAGGCGTGGCGTGAGAGCGTCGATCGCATCCTGGCCTGGCAGCCCGGGACGCTCTTCCTCACGCATTTCGGCCCGCACGGCGCGCCGGCCCACCACCTGGCGGTCCTGATGGACCGCCTCGACCGGCTCGCCGCGCTCGCGCGGGAACTGCTGCACGACGCCGCCCTGCCGGATGCCGCCCGGGAGGCGCGCTATCAGGAGGACGCGCGCCGCCTGCTCCGCCGCGAGTTGTCGGAAGACGAGCTCGGACGGCTGGAACTGGCCGTCCCGCTCGACATGTGCTGGCGCGGGCTGGCCCGCTACTGGACCAGGCGGCTCACGGCGCCGCCGGCGTGATGCGGCCCATCACCGCCGCCACCACCCTGTCACACCGGGCCCCCATGAACGCGAAGGCCCCCGGCATCGTCGCCTGGGCCTGCACGGCCAGATCGCGGCGCAGCGCCGCGCGGGCTCTCGAGTAGCGGGTCCTGACGACGTCCTCGGTGACGTCGAGGACCATGGCGACCTCGGCCGTGCTCATCCCTTCGATCTGCCTGAGCATGAACACCTCGCGGAGGCCGGCCGGCAGGCGGTCGACGGCGGATTCGATGAGCGTGCCCAGCTCGCTGCCGAAGGCCTGACGCTCGGGATCGGGGGCGCTGCTGGCTGACACGGTGGCCTCCCGGGAGGGCGGGTCGCCGGGGGCGAAGGCGACGAATCTGTCACGGCGGCGGAGGTGGGCGAGCGCCTCGTGAACGGCGATGCGCGTGAGCCAGGTCGAGAACTGCGCGCGTCCGTCGAACTGCCCGAGGTGGACGTACGCGTTCACGTAGGCCTGCTGCATCACCTCCTCGGCCTCGCGCTCGTCCCTGACGATCGCCCGCGCGGCCCGGTAGATGCGCTCGTTGTAGCGGCGCATCAGGAGCTCGAAACACGCGGTCCGTCCGGCGAGCACCTCGGCAATGACGTCCTCGTCGCTCAACGGCGCCTGACCCGAGTGCACGGCGGCGATGGCTGTCGACATGGAAACCCCCTGCGGCCAGGCGGCCGCGCGCCCCGCCCTCATTGCGGGGCCGCGACCTCGAGCACGCCCTTCATCGTGGGATGGTACGTGCACACGTACGATGTCGTCCCCGTTCCGGCACCGACAGTGTGCCGCCACGAGCTCCCGGGGGCGATCGACCCGGAATCGAAGCCACCGTCGCGCGACGTGGCGGTGTGCGGGAACATGTCGTCGTTGCGCCAGACGATGGTATCCCCGGCGCGGACGTGCAGCACGGCAGGACTGAAGCGCGTCGCGTCGATCACCACCGTGTGGACAGCCGGCTCATCCGGAGCGCCGCCGGTCGCCAGGTAACCCATCGCCGCGTACGCGCCGGCAGCCGCAAGCGTCAGGGCAGCGGCCAGGCCGGCCGCGCCGGCGATGGCGCGCCGGCCGCTCATCGCGTCGAACCGCCGAGCTTCGTCTGCAGCGACTTTGCATGCTCCAGGTGCGCGACGAACGCAGGCCGCACCTTGACGAGCAGCGCCTTCAGCTCGGCATTGGACGCGTTGGGAATCAGCATGCCGTCGAGCGCGTCGAGCACCTGCTGGTGGTAGGCCGCCTCGTGCGCCACGTAGGCCTCGTCGAACGCCTTGCCCTGCAGGGCCTTCAACCGCGTAAGGTTCTTGCTGCCACCGTCCTCGAGGCTCCGGCTGGTCTCGTTGGCCGCGGGCGTGACGCCCAGCTTCTTGACGAGCTTCGCGGCCGTCTCGTTGACGCCGGTGTGATCGGTGACCATCCGCTCGGCGAACGCTTTCACCTCGGTGTTTGTCGACTTCGAGGCTGCGAGGCGTCCCGCGTCGATGTCCACCTGATTGGCCGCGACGACGATGGCCGCGATCTGGGCGTCGTCGACGCGCTGCGCGTGCACGGGGGCCGCCGCCAGCGCCAGCGACGCCACGACGATGAAGGTGCGAAACATCACGAGTGACTCCTTCGGAAGGAGGCAGGGCGCATCCCTGCCTTCACTGAATGGAGTCGCGACACGCCGAAACGTGACAGGGCTGCGCGGCGCCACGCTCGCGTGCATGTGAAACGCGTGCAGCGCACACGCAGAATGCGCTGGAAATCGGCATGACGTTCCGGTAACATCCGCCGCCATCGGAAAGGCATCGAACACGGACACGCCGCGAGCCGCAGGCTCGATCGATACATCCGCCCACGCGAGCAGAGCGGTTCAACCGCTCTGATCGTCGCGACGCGTTGCGGGCCGTCGGCCCTGTAACGGTCTCGGGGTGAGGTGTCTCTCGTGACCCGTGTTCCTGTGACGCAGAGGGGTGGTCATCGTGGGACGCACACTACGTTTCGCAGCATGCAGCACCGTGCTGGTCCTTGCGCTCGCGGCGGGAGCCGCGGCGCAGCTCGCTTCGCAGACGGCGCTGGTGGGCACCGTCACCGACAGCGGCGGGGGCGTCCTGCCCGGCGCGTCTGTCGTGGCCGTCAACGTGGACTCGGGTGACACGTACACGACGGTGACCAACGAGCAGGGCCAGTACAACATTCCCGCGGTCCGTCTCGGCT
The DNA here is from genome assembly GCA_044508265.1 of Acidobacteriota bacterium. Taxonomy (GTDB): domain Bacteria; phylum Acidobacteriota; class Vicinamibacteria; order Vicinamibacterales; family Vicinamibacteraceae; genus JAEZDP01. The sequence continues at coordinate 2,944 of JBIQIB010000146.1, read as the reverse complement.
CCTACGAGATCACCATCTCGCTCGACGGCTTCCAGACGTTCAAGGCGACGGGCGTCCAGGTGTCCGGCAACCAGGTCGTGCGCCGCGACGCGGCGCTGCCGGTGGGCGACCTCTCGGAGACCATCACGGTAGCGGCTGCCGCGGCGGTCCTGCAGACCGATCGCGCTGCCGTGTCGCAGACGGTCGAAAAGCGTGCGGTGGTGGACCTGCCGATGGCCGGCCGCAACGTGTGGCAGATGGCGGCGACGACGCCCGGCGTGCTCCAGGGGACGACGAGCGACATCGGCCTCACCTTTCGCGGCGCCGGTCAGCGCGAGATCCAGAACAGCCTGACGCTCGACGGCATCAACTCCTCGGCCAACCTGCTGGCGGCCACCAGCATGCGGCCGATCGCCGACGCGGTCGAGGAAGTGCAGGTGCAGACGGGCAGCACGTCGGCCGAGTACGGCTCGTACCTCGGCGTGCACATCAACGTCGTCACCAAGGCCGGCACCAACACGCTGCACGGCTCCGTCTTCGAGTACTACCAGAGTGAAGCCCTCGACTCGCGCGGGTACTTCGACGACCCCGACGCGCCGAAGAACCCGCGGAGCAGCGACCAGTTCGGCATCCAGATGGACGGCCCGGTCGTGATCCCGGGCCTCTATGACGGACGCAATCGCACCTTCTTCATGGGCGCGTACGAGGGCGTGCGCGGCGAGAGTCTCTCCACGCAGATCGTCTCGGTGCCGACCGAGCTGATGCGGCAGGGCAACTTCTCCGAGATCTCGACGCCGATCCGCAACCCGTTCACCGGTGAGGTCTATCCCGGCAACATCATCCCGCAGGAGGACCTCTCGCCCGTGGCGCTGCGGACGCTGCAGTACTACCCGCTGCCGACCGAGGGTGGCACGGCCGCGAACCTGACGGGGCTCGGCTCGAGCCTCACCGACACCAACCAGGTGCTCGCGCGCGTGGACCAGGTGATCAGCAACTCGGCCCGCATCTCGGTGCGCTACAACTGGGACGACAGCTACACCAGCAACTTCGGTGCGGTGGCCAACACCGGCTTCGCGCAGCCGCGCGTGAACAAGAACACGCTCGTCGGCTACACGCATACGCTGACGCCCAGCCTGCACAACGACTTCCGGATTGGCTACCACCGGATCGACTTCGACACGATCAACAACTTCATGGTGGACGGCGTGCCGTCGGCGGGTACCGACCTCGGCATTCCGGGGTTCGACGCCGACACGCGGTACGGCAACCCGGGCATTCCGAGCATCACCGTGACGGGCTTCAGCGGCCTGGGCGCCGGCGGGACCAACTGGAGCCAGTTCGACACGACGTTCCAGATGTCGAACGTCCTCGCCTACACGAAAGGCAATCACAACCTGCGCGCCGGGTTCGACATCCGCGAGATGAAGACGGGCCGTCGGGCCGCCAACACGCCGCGCGGCGCGTTCACCTTCAACGGCGACATGACGGGCTACTCGATGGCCGACTTCATGCTCGGCGTGCCGCGCACCGTGCGGACGCCCGTGGACCAGCTGCTCGGGCACGTGGGCCAGTGGCGTAACGGCTTCTTCGTCAACGACGTGTGGCAGGCCACACGCAACATGACGCTGAGCCTCGGCCTCCGGTACGAGCGCAACACGCCGGGGCAGACCTACACGGGCCTTGCGACGATGCTCAACGCCGAGCAGACGCAGATCATCCCGACCGAGTTGCCGTCGCCCGGCTTCGAGTTCCACGAGCCCAACAACAAGGACTTCGCGCCGCGGCTGGGCGCCACCTACAGGCTCTCGGACAAGACGGTGCTGCGGGCGGGCTGGGGCATCTACTACAACCCCAACCAGATGAACTCGTTCACGTTCCTCACGAACAACCCGCCGCTGGCGGCCGAGTTCACGTTCCAGAACGACCCGGTCAACCCGACGCTGACCTTCGAGCAGCCGTTCGGCGTGGTCGGCCCCGGTGGGCCGCCCAACATGATCACGCCCAACCGGCACCTGCCGAACGCGCGCAAGAACCAGTGGAGCGTCGACCTGCAGCAGGAGCTCTGGAACGCCACCGTGCTCGACGTGCAGTATCTGGCCTCGCGGACGAAGAACCTCGACCGCAGCTTCTACAACAACACGCCGCGGCCGGGCCCCGGACCGATCGACGCCCGCCGGCCCAACCAGGACTTCCGCGAGATCCGCACGATCCAGAACGACCTGATCGCCAACTACGACTCGCTGTCGTTCATCCTGCGGCGCCGCATGCTGAACGGCTTCATGGCCAACGCGCATTACACCTGGTCGAAGACGCGCGACATGGCGACCCACTCGAACGGCGGCGGCTCGATCGTCAACGACTACGACATCTGGAGCGACTACGGGCCGGCCAACTGGGACATCCCGCACCGGTTCGTGCTGAGCCTGCTCTACGACATGCCGTTCTTCCGCAACTCGCCGAACGTGTTCCTGCGCCAGGTGCTCGGCGGCTGGCAGGTCGGCACCGTCACGACGCTCGAGAGCGGCACGCCGTTGAACATCACCATCCAGGGCGATCGCGCCAACATCGGCCGCGGCGCGCAGCGCCCGAACGTCACGGGCAGCCCGACGCTCAACTGCCAGGACAACCCGAGCGGGCTCGGCCTGGTCAACTGCATCGACGAGTCGGCGTTCTCGATGCCCGACCAGTACACGTTCGGCAACGCGCCGCGCAACATGATGCGGGGGCCGGGGTCGAAGGTCACCAACCTGTCGCTGATGAAGAACGTGTTCGTCGGCGGCCGGGCGCGCCTGCAGCTGCGGGCCGAGATCTTCAACCTGTTCAACACGGTCAACTGGGGCAACCCCAACACGCAGCTCGGCAACGCGGCATTTGGACGCATCACGTCGGCGGGTGCGATGCGGCGCATGGAGCTCGGCGCGAAGTTCCTCTTCTGACCGTGAGACAGACGCACGACGGCCGCCGG
>JBIQIB010000145.1:5292-8964 GCA_044508265.1 Acidobacteriota bacterium | reverse complement strand
CCACTCGCGTCTTCAATGGCCAGGGCCTTGGCGTGCAGCGGCTGCGCCGTGCCCTGTGACGCCTCCGTACGCGCCGCGTAGCCGCCCATCCACACGCCAGGCGGCGGCGTGATGTCTATCGTGGCGAGGCCGGCACGCCAGGCGCCGCCAGACCCGGCGGCGGAGGCGGCGCTTTGAGCGGCAGCGGCCAACGGCGCCCCGGCGTGGGCAGTGTCGAGGGGCATCGCGGTGGCGGCGCCGAGAGCCGCCAGGAAGGCACGTCTATCGAGAGGCATGGGCGGATGCGGTGAAGGATACCCCACGCACGGGGCGCGGCGCTCTGCCATGGCCGGCGCGCCCGCCCGCGGCCGGGCTTGACTACACGTGTCGGCATGGCGCAGGATGACGCTTACAGATGTAGTCACGGTGCCGCGCGGGCGCCACGCGGAGGACGGGCATGAGCGACGAACGAACGACAGCGACGATCGGCGACCAGGAGCTGGCTCTGCTGACGTGGATTGCCGCGCATGAAGGCGCGAGCGTCGGCGAGGTGGCCGACGGCTTCGGGGCGGAACGGTCACTGGCGCGCTCGACCGTGCTCACGATGATGGAGCGGCTGCGGAAGAAGGGCTTTCTGACCCGCCGGCAGAAGAACGGCGTGTACCGGTACCGGTCGGCGATGGGCCCGCACGACGTGCTGAAGCGCGCGGTGCGGTCGTTCGTGGACAGGGCGCTCGGCGGGTCCGTGTCGCCGGTCGTCGCGTATCTCACCGACAGCGCAGACGAGCTCACGCCTGCGCAGGTGCAGGCCCTCGAAGACGTCGTCTCGCGTCTGCGAGCGCGCCACGGAGCGGACCGATGAGCGCGCTCGTCGAGACGCTGCTGCACGCGTCGCTGCAGGGCGCGGTCCTGACCGTGATCGTCCTGGCCGTCTTCGCTGCCGTCCCGCGCGTGCCGGCGCACGTCCGGGCCTGGGTGTGGTGGCTGGTGACGGCGCGCCTGGCCTGGGCGCTGCTGCCGTTGCCGTCCCTCGAATTGCCGGTGCCCGTCGCGATGCCCGACTGGGCGTTCTCGCTGACGAGCACGGGACCAGCGTCGCAGGACGTCCGAGCGCCTGCTGCCGCGGCTGCCCCCGACGTCGACCCTGCTGGTGCGTCCTCTCTCGCGGAAGGTGCGGATGCGGACAGACGTGCCGCCGTGTCGCAGCCGCAGTCGTCCGCCGGGCAGGAGGACATCACGCCGTTGTGGGCCGTGGCGTGGGCCGACCTGCTCGTCGGGACGTTCGGGTTGCTCTACGTCGCCGGCGTGGCCTGGCAGGGACGGCGTGCCGCACGACAGTGGCGGCGATTGCGCGCGATCGCCGCGGAGGCGTCCGGCGCTCCGGCCATCGTCCGCGGCCGTGTGGACAGCCTCTCGGGCCGCATGGATGTCGCCCCGCCGGATGTCCTCACGCATCCCGCCGTCCACTCGCCGATGGTGGTCGGGACGCGGCCGCCTGCCCTCGTCCTCCCGCACACGATCGACAGGTGGCCGGCAACCGACCGTGACCTGGCCCTGGCCCACGAGCTCGCGCACGTGCGACGGCGCGACCTCGAGGCCGCCTGGGTGCCGGCCCTCGTCGAACGGATCTTCTTCTTCGACCCGTTCGCGCGGCTCGCGGTCCACGAGTATGCGCTGGCGCGCGAGGCGGCCTGCGATGCGGACGCCATCCGCGTGCTCGGGTGCACGCCTCGCACGTACGGCCGTCTGCTGCTGCGCCTGGGCTGCGCCCCGAAGATCCCGCTCATCGCCGCCGCCAGCGCGCCGTCCACGTACGCGATGCTCGAAAGGAGACTCGCCATGCTGAATCACGTCTCTGCAACGCCCGCACGCAGGTGGTGGGCGCTCGTGCCCCTTGCTGCGCTCGGCGTCGTGCCGTTGACGCTCACCGCAGCCACGCCGGCCGTCCTCCTCCCCGCGCCGGCACTCGCGTCGCACCACCATGCGTTTGCCGCCACTGCGTCGCAGGCTGCCGCGGGCGGCCAGCAGGAGGCCGTCACGCCGTCGTCCTCGCAGCGTGAGGCCGGTGAGCTGCCACCGGACCCGCCAGCGCCGCCGGCGCCGCCCGCACCTCCGGCGCCAGCAGAGGCGCCGCCGGCACCGCCAGCATCTCCGGCGCCAGCAGAGGCGCCGCCAGCGCCGCCAGCGCCCCCGGACCCGCCAGCGCCGCCGCCCGACGCAGCCGAGACGCCGACGGCAGGGTCACGTACCCCGCGCCCGCCGCAGGCCCCGACGCCGTCGGCCGCGCCCGCAGCGCCGGGCAACCCGTCGATACCGCAGCCGGCTCCGGCGCCAGCGCCGGCGCCCGCGTCCCCAGTTCCCGCACCGCGGGCCGAGGTACGCCGGGACGTCGTGCAGTGGGTCCTCTTCGACGAGGGCGATGCCGCCCCCGCCATCTCGGTAGCCGGTGACGGCGCCGTGGACGAGGCACGACGCGCACGCCGCGGCACCGAAGCGATGGTGTGGTTTCGTCTCGACGGCAAGACCTACGTGAGCCGCGATGCGGAACTGCTGACGCAGTTGCGCGGCGGGCACGCCGAGGATCGTGCGGCGGCCGCACGCGTCGCTGCCGACGTCGCGGAGCTGAACGCACGCAGGGCCCGACTGGCGCAGGAGATGGCGGCGCGCGCCGCGAACCGTCCTGACGTGGACACCACCATGCTCGACGAGCACAAGACGCGCGTCGCGCAGCTCGCACGCGAGATGGCGGCCATGCGGGACCAGCTGCACGCCGGCGACACCCAGGCCACCAGCGAACAGCGTCAGCGGCTCGACGACGCCCGTCAGCGGCTCGACGCCGCACGCCAGGATCTCGAGCGGCTCCGCGCGGAGCGCGTCGGCAGGGCCTCGCAGATGCGTGCCGAGGTGCGGGCCCTGCGCGCGGAAGGTCAGCAGATACGTACGCATCGCGAGGTGATCCGCACGGCGCGAACCGCCGCCCGAGCGCACGCGGCTGTGCAGCTACGCGACGCCGTCAGGACCGGGCGCGCGGCGCCGGTGCCCTAGCCGGTGCGTAAGGATCCATGTAGAACTTACAGGTCCCGACGGTACCCACAATGAGCAGGCTCCGGCACAGCGGACTCGGCCGTCACGTGCCGTGACTACCTGTAACCTACAGCTTTTCCTCGACTTGCGAGGCTGGCACGGCCCCTGCTATCTCGACAGGCGTTCACCGACGCGGGGTCGTGGCCAGGCGACGATCCCTTCGACATACAGAGGAGACGTCCAATGCTGTACACGCTCGTTGTCATTCTGCTGGTGCTTTGGCTGCTCGGGATGGTGACCTCCTACACGATGGGAGGCGTCATTCACCTGCTGCTCGTGGTCGCGCTCATCGTCGTCCTCGTGCGGCTGATCTCGGGACGCTCGGTCGCTTGACGGCGGATCGGCAAGGCAGCAGATCGGCTTGTCAGCTTGCCGGCAGGTCGGCTGGTCAGCTTGCCGGCTGGTCGGCAGGTCGGCTGGTCGGCTGGTCAGCCTGTCGGCGGGTCAGCTTGTCGGCGGGTCAGATCACGACGGCCCGGCAAGTCAGCCTGTCGGCTGAACCTGTAAACAGAAGCTGACCGATACCGCTGACCGCCCACCGCTTGCACCCGTCGCTCACGGCTCATCGCCGAGGGCCGACATCGGTGAAGCGGGGGGCGGTCAGCGGTC
>JBIQIB010000145.1:0-5192 GCA_044508265.1 Acidobacteriota bacterium | reverse complement strand
CTCACCTGCCAGCGACCGTCGCGACCGTCCGCCCGATGCGCAGCGACGCTTCGAAGATCGCCCCCACCCTGAGGCCGCCGGGCAGACGGTGCCGGGCGACGGCATCGAGCGCGCCCGACGCCATGCAGCCGCAGTTCTCACAATCGGGTCTTCCGCCGAACTGGCACGGGGCGATGGCGGTCTTCAGGTCTGCCGAAAGGCACTGCGTCGTGCGCGCGAAGACGCAGTCGTCGGGATTGCGCGGCGGATCGGCGTACACGTTCAGCAGGCCGTCTGGCAGCTGCACCTTGCTGTAACGCGGCGCCAGGCGCCGAAGGTCCGCGATCACGGCGGCGCGGGTCTCGGGCGTGAGCTTCTCCGGCGACTCCTCGCCCACCTGCGGCGTGTACAGGCTCACCCAGATCAGCCGCGTGTCGGGATTGGCCTGCCAGAAGTCGAAGAACTCTTCGAGGTATCCGTCGCGCTCCCCGATCTGCCGGGTCACCGTGCTGTGCACCGTGATCTGGTGCCCCTTGATGTGCTCCAGGATCCGCTTGTAGGTCGCCGGCGCACGGCGGACGTCGTGCTCCGCCGGCAGGCCGTCGATCGACACGCAGATCTGCAGCCGCGGGATGGACGCCCAGGCTTGCGGGATCGGGCGCACCGCGCTCGTCACGACCTGCGTGTGGATGCCCATGGCCGCCAGCCGTGGCAGCAGCACGTCGAGCTCCCGGAAGCGCACCAGCGGCTCACCGCCGACGAGCGACAGGTGGATGGGGCGGTGCTTGCGCACGGCATCGAGGATGCCGTCGACGAGCGCCTCGCCCTTGAGATCGGCGAGTTGGCGCAGCGTGACCTCACCTCCGAGGTGGTCGTCGCCGTACGCGTAGCAGCCCGGACAACGCAGCGGACACTCGCGCGTGATTTCTATGGACAGGTTCGGGCGGTAGCCCTGGAGAATTCGTCCCCATGCGGTGATGACGCCGTTCATGGCCTCCCCTGGCACGCAGCAGCGGGTAAACGCATCGCTTGAGTCACCACTCTCTCACGAATCGCGCTCGACACAAGCGCGGCCGTCCCCCTTTTCGTACCTCCGCGCCTGAGATAGACTGCCGCACCAATACTCAGAGTCTGGAGCCCGGGGCACCGGGCAACAGCGCGCGACGGCCGGGTCGTCCGGCGCGCCGAGACAAAGGAGCCCGTGCATGGACGTCACTCCCCCGTCACCACCGCCGCCGCCCCCACCGCCGCCGCCGATCGCGCCGGGCCCGCCGTCAGGCTCTCAGAGCCGTGCGGTGATGGCGCTCGTGTTCGGCATCCTCGGTGTGGTCTGCTGCGGCCTGTTCGCCCCGATCGCCTGGTACCTTGGCAACGAGGAACTTGCCGGGATCGACGCGGGGCGGCTGCCCGACTCGAACCGCGGCATGGCGCAGATTGCCAAGATTCTCGGCATCATCGGTACCGTGCTGCTGGGTCTCGCGCTGATCTGGATCTTCTTTGTCGGCGGCCTGAGCTTCCTCTCGGCGATCGGGGAGGCCGGCCGGTTCTGACGTGCACGCACGAGGCCCGGTGCTGTCGCTGGTGGTGCTCGCGGCGGGCGCATTCGCGCTCGTCGCGGCCTACCACATCGATCCGACAGACAACGGCCTCATCCTCTGTCCGTACCGGCTCCTCACCGGCTGGGCGTGCCCTGGCTGCGGCCTGACGCGCGCCGTTCACTACGCGCTGCACGCGAACCTGCACGCGGCCTTCATTCACAACCCGCTCGCGTTCGTGGCCGCACCGCTGGTGCTCGGTTTCGCGACGGCGCCGCGGCTCGTCGGCCATGCACGCGCGTCGCGCTGGCGGACCGCGCTCGGCTGGTTCGGCCTGGCGCTGACGCTCGCGTTCTGGCTGTGGCGCAATACGCCGGCGTACCCGTTCCTGCGCCTCTGACGCCCCGGCAGCAGCACGTCACGGCCCCCGCCGCGCGCCCCTTCCGCCATTCGCCCCGGCGCGGTGCGATACTGGGGCCATGGCCTTCTTTTCACGTCGTCCGCTCGTCCTGCCCACCCCGGCCGAGGCGCTGCCCGGCCGTGAGACCGCGATGCCCGTTCCCGACAGGCATTACGTCCTCGACGCGCCGCTCGATGGTCCGTTCCCCGCGGGCACCGCGCTCGCCATGTTCGGGCTGGGCTGCTTCTGGGGAGCCGAGCGCAAGTTCTGGCAGCTGCCCGGCGTCGTCTCGACGGCGTCGGGATACGCGGGCGGGCTGACGCCCAACCCGACGTACGAAGAGGTGTGCTCGGGGCTCACCGGCCACGCCGAGGTCGTCCGCGTCGCGTTCGATCCACGCCAGGTGACGTTCGAGCAGCTGCTGAAGGTGTTCTGGGAGAGCCACGACCCGACGCAGGGGATGCGCCAGGGCAACGACGTCGGCACGCAGTACCGCTCGGCGATCTATGTCTACGACGACGCGCAGCGGGACGCTGCCGAGCGTACGCGTGACGGCTACGAGCAGGCGCTGCGCGAGGCGGGGTACGGCCCCATCACGACGGAGATCGCCGACGCGCCCGCCTTCTACTTCGCGGAGCCGTATCACCAGCAGTATCTGGCGAAGAACCCGAACGGGTACTGCGGTCTCGGAGGCACGGACGTGGCCTGCCCCATCGGCACCGGCCTCGAAGCCGGCGTCGAGGCCGGCCACGCGGGCTGACGCCGCTACTCGCCGGCCACGGACCCGTCGTTGTCAGGCTCCGCGTCGAGCCGTTCGCGGACGAGGCGCACCAGCACGGCCGGCCGGTACGGCTTCGACAGATAGTTGATCCCTTCATCGAGCGGTGTGCCGTCGGCCCCCGCCTCCGAGCGGTAGCCGCTCGTGAAGATGGCCCTGAGCTCCGGCCGCCTGGCGCGCAGCCGCGACACGAGGTCGAGCCCCGTCATGCCGCCCGGCATCATGATGTCGGTAAGCACCAGGTCCACACGATCGCCGATAGCGGCCCAGAGCTCGAGAGCCTCGCGCCCGGAGCCGGCGTCGAAGACCTCGAATCCCTGCCGCGTCAGCACGTCGCGCACCATCTCGCGCACCGCCGTCTCGTCCTCCACCACGAGGATGCACTCGTGCCCCCGCGGCAGCAGCGCCTGATGCGTGTCGGCGTCGGCCGGCAGCGAGAGGTCGGCCAGGTGCGGCACGTACACGTGGAAGGTCGTCCCCTCGCCCGGCCGGCTCTCGACGTCGATCCAGCCGCGGTGCTGTTCCACGATGCCGAAGACGGTGGCGAGCCCGAGCCCCGAGGAGCGGGTCGTGTCCTTCGTCGTGAAGAACGGCTCGAAGATGTGCGGCAGCAGCTCCGCGCTGATGCCCGATCCGGTGTCGCGCACCGTCAGCCGGGCAAACGGTCCATGGCCGCAGCCGGCCGCGACGGCGGACGGCGGCGGCGCCGCCTGCACGATCGCGGTTGATACGACGAGCGATCCACCGGACGGCATGGCGTCGCGCGCGTTGACCGCGAGGTTCATGAGCACCTGCTCCATCATGCTCGTGTCGGCTTCGACGCCGACCATGCCTGGCGCCAGCTGCGTGTGCAGTTCGATGTCGGCGCCGATCAGGCGGCGCAGCAGCTTGCCGAGATCGAGCACGATGCCGTTGAGGTCGGCCGGAGCGAGACGCACCGTGCCGCGGCGGCTGAACGTGAGCAGCTGGCGCGTCAGCTCGGCGGCCTTCTCCGCCGCCTGCACGATGGCGGCGATGGATGCCGGGCGATCCTCCTGCGGCAGCAGCCCCGACTCGAGCAGCAGCCCCTGTCCCTGGATGACCGTGAGCAGGTTGTTGAAGTCGTGCGCGATGCCGCCGGCGAGCTTGCCGACGGCTTCCATCTTCTGCGACTGCCGGAGCTGCAGCTCGAGGCTCGATCGCACCGCGTCTGCCGCGCGTCGCTCCGTCAGGTCGCGCAGGAACACGCAGTACGACAGGCCCGACGACGAAGGCACCGGCAGCACCATCGCGTCGAGCGGCACGAGGCGCCCGTCCCGATGTTGCCCTTCGATCTCGCAATGGCGCCGCAGCTCGAACGCGAGGCGCTGGCCGTGGAAGCGCTCGCCGAGCGCGGCGAGGAACGACTCGTGCCACCCCGGCGCGAGGGCAATCTCGTGGAAGGCGCGCCCCAGCGCCTCGCCGCGGGGCACGCCGAAGAGCGCCACCGCCTGCGCGTTCCACTCGCACACGCGGCCGTGCTCGTCGAACGACGCGACGGCATCGGGCGACTGCTCGAGGATCAGGCGCAGCCGCTCCTCGGAGGCCGCGAGGGCCTGCTCGGTGCGGCGCCGCTGCCGGCGTCCCATGGCCTCGCGCAGCTCGCGCTCGACCACGGGCACGAGGCGCGCGAGGTTCTGCTTCATCAGGTAGTCGTTGGCCCCCGCGCGCATCGCGGCCACGGCCGTCTCGTCGCTGACCGATCCCGAGATGAGCAGGCACGGCAGGTCGAGGTCGTGATGCCGCACGATCTCCACGACGTCGAGTCCGCTGCAGCCGGGCATCGCCTGATCCACGACCACGAGGTCCCAGTGGCCGCCGCGCAACGCGCCGCGCACGCCTTCTTCGTCCTGCACCCGCAGCAGGTGCGGGCGGAAGCCGCCACGCTCCAGCGTCCGCTGCAGCAGCCATGCGTCGTCGGGGCTGTCTTCAACCAGCAGCAGGCGCAGCGGCCGGGTGGCCACGGGGTGCGCCGGGCGTCCGCTGCTCCCTCCGGGTGTCGTGACCGCGGCCAGCGCCCGCGGCCCCGGCTGAGCGGGCAGGAGCTTCATCGCGCAGGCTCCGATCCGAGCGTGAAGAAGAACGTCGCGCCGGTGCGGGGCCGGGCACTGGCCCAGATGCGCCCGCCGTGCCGCTCGACGATGCGGCGCGTGGACGCGAGGCCGACACCTGTCCCGGCGAAGTCCGCGTCGGCGTGCAGCCGCTGGAACGGCACGAACAGCCGACTCGCATGGCTCATGTCGAAGCCGACGCCGTTGTCCGCCACGCGAAACACGCGCCCGGCATGGCCGTCCACGGCGGTCAGCACGATCCGCGCGTCGGCCGATTGCCTGGTGAACTTCCAGGCGTTGCCAAGCAGGTTCTCGAGGACGACGCCCAGCAGCGCGGGGTCGCCCGTGGTGCGCAGGTTGGGCGTGATCTCGACGAGCACCCGCCGGTGCGGCTCGGTGCGCCGCAGCTCGTCGATCACCCGCTGCGCGAG
>JBIQIB010000144.1:5727-9137 GCA_044508265.1 Acidobacteriota bacterium | reverse complement strand
CTCGCACGGTGGCGCATGCAGCTCGCGGCGCGGCTGCTCTCTGACGGCACGGCGACAATCGGAGAGATCGCGGGGCGTGTCGGCTACCAGTCGGAGGCGGCGTTCAGCCGCAGCTTCAAGCGAACGGCAGGCCACGCACCGGCGACCTGGCGCCGCCAGACGTGAACGCTCGCGACACGCGTGGCGACGGGCAGGTCCTTACTCGTCCCGAAGGACGACGGCAGGATCGAGCCGCGCGGCGCGGTGCGCCGGCAGGAGGGCGGCCACGAGCCCCGTTGCCGCCAGGACGCCGCACGCCGCGACCATGGTGAGTGCGTCGTTCGGCTGCAGCCCGAACAGCAGGGACTCGGCGTAACGAGAGACGACGAAGGCGGAGGCCAGGCCAAGCACGAGCCCCACTGCCACGAGGCGGCCGGCTTCGCCGACGATCACCCGGACGATGTCGTGGGTCTCGGCGCCCAGCGCCATCCGCACGCCGAGCTCCGTCCGCCTGCGCGCCACCATGTAGGCCATCACGCCGTACAGTCCCAGCGTGCACAGCACCCCGGCCAGCAGGCCGAAGCCTCCCGACAGGTTGGCCATGAGCCGCTCGCGCAGGATCGAGCGGTCGATCATCTCGTCGAAGACGGCGAAGTCGACCAGCAGCCCGGCGTCGAGGAGGGCCATCTCCTCGCGCACACCGGCCATGACCGCGTTGAAGGGCCCGCGCGCGCGGATGGCGATCGTCGCTTCGCTGAGCGCCTCGTCCTGGGCGAGCGGGAGGAACGCTATCGCGCGGACGTCTTCCCGGAGGCCCCCGTACTTCGTGTTCTTCACGACGCCGACGATCTGGAACACGGTGTCCTCCTCGCCGTCGCCCTCCTGCCGCCGGAATGTCCGGCCAAGCGCGTCCGCATCGCCGAACAGATCCTGCGCGAGCTTCTGGTTGACGATGGCCACGGCCGCGGCCGATGTGTCGTCGCGCAGCGTGAAGTCGCGTCCGGCAAGGAGCGGCGTGCCCATCGTCTGGAAGTAGCCCGGGCTCACGCGGTTGAACCAGGTGAGCACGACGTCTGACGAATCGCTTCGCACGTCCTGGTTCCAGGACGAGCCGCTGAACGGGCCAAGCGCGACAGCGGCGGCAGAAGCCACGTCGGGCAGCTCGCGCACTCGCTCCTCGAGCCGGCGGAGGATCGTCGCCCGGTGTTCGGCGTCGAGGTGCGGCAGTTCGGCCGAGACGTGCGCCATCAGTACGCCGTCGCTGTTCATGCCGGTGTCCAGCGTCGCGAGGTTCCGCAGGCTCTGGACGAAGAGCAGCGCGCCGACGAGCAGGACGAGCGACAGGGCAAACTGCAACGACACGAGCGCCCGACGCAGGCCGTGACGCTCGGCAAGCGCCATGGCGCCGCGCCCGGCGCGCATCGCCTCGGCCGGCGCGGTGCTCGTGCCCCGCAGCGCGGGGACGAGGCCGAACGTCAGGCACGTCCCCAGGGCCAGTGCGGCCGTGAAGCCGAACACGCGCCAGTCGGGCGTCATGGGCAGATGGATCTCGCGAGTGCCGCCGTCGATGAACCGCACGAGGCCGCGGCTCAGCACGTAGCCGAGCCATGCGCCGAGCAGTGTGCCGAGACCCGCGAGCAGCGCGCTCTCGGCCATCAACTGGCCGACGAGCCGCCCGCGCGAGGCGCCTATCGCCTGCCGCAGGGCCATCTCGCGCTGGCGGGCGCTGGCGCGTGCCAGCAGGAGGTTGGCCAGGTTCGCGCACGCGATCAGCAGCACGAGGCCGGTGATGGCCAGGAGCAACAGCAGCGGGCTCTCGAACTGCCGGCGGATCGACGACACGCCCGCCGCCGCGTCGTCCACGCGCAGCGTGTTGCGCAGGTACCGCTCGGCCTCGTCCGGGCGGTACGACGTGGGCAGCGTCGCCTCGAAGACGGTCGGCGAGAGGTCCCGCATGTGTGCGGACGCTCGTTCGACCGTCCAGCCGTCCTCGAGACGTCCGATGGGGGTCAGCCACCAGGCCGTGGCGTTGTCGAGACGTCCCGTCCCGCTGTCGCTGAGCAGCGCCTCCGCGCAGATCGGCAGGGCGACGTCGAAGCGCTGCCCCGGCTCCACGCCGTAGAACGATGCGGGTGTGACGCCGATGATCGGGAAGGGCCGGCCATTGAGGGTGATGTCGCGCGCCAGGACGCCGACGTCGCCGCCGTACTCGCGCTGCCAGAAGTCGTAGTTGAGCAGCGCACCGGCGCCGGAGCAGTCGCGCGCGTCAGCCGTCGCGGGCATCCATGACCCGATCACCGGCGTGACACCGAGGACGCCGAGGAAGTTGGGCGTGACCCACAATCCCTGGGCGTAGCGCGCTTCCCCGCCGCGACTCAGGTTGAAGTTCGTCGTACCGAACGCCATCAGGCTGCTGAACGCCTCCTGGTGCGCGGTCATCTGCTCGAGCTGCGCGTAGGTGAAGAGGCGGTGCCGGCCGGCGGACCATCCGGCGGCGTAGAAATCCGGTCCGGAGCCGATGGTCGCCAGGCGTGCCGCCTGCGGAACGGGCAGGCTCCGCAGGCCGAGCGCGTTGACCAGCTGGAACATCGCCGAATTGGCACCGATACCGAGCGCGAGCGACAGCACGGCGACAGCCGTGAAGCCCGGAGCGAGCCGCAGCTGGCGTGCGCCGTACCGCAGGTCGCCGACGATCGCGTCCAACCACCGGGTGATGTCCATGTCGCGTGTCCTCGCCCTCTGCAGTGTGTAGTTCCCGAACGCTCTCGCGGCCGTCGCGCGGGCGTCCTCGCGGCTCATGCCGGCAGCCATCAGGTCGTCGATGCGCTCCGCGATGTGGAACTGGAGCTCCTCGTCGAGGTCCGCCGACAAGGCCCGCGTTCGAAAGACGTTGGCGACGCGTGTGTACCAGGCCATGCGTCGGCTCCGTCAGGAGGGGCGCAGCACCAGCGCCACGCCCTGCGTCAGCCGGGTCCAGCTGTCGATCTCCTCGGCGAGCTGCCGGCGTCCGCGGGCGGTGAGGTCGTAGAACTTCGCCCGGCGACCCTTCTCCGTGACGCGCCAGGTGGCGGTGAGCCAGCCGTCCTGCTCCATGCGGTGCAGCGCCGGATACAGCGACCCCTCCTCCACACGCAGCAGACCGGCGGATGCCGACTGGATGTGTCCGCAGAGCGCGTACCCGTGGCAGGCTCCGCGGGCGTCCAGCGTCTGCAGGATCAGGAGGCTCAGCGTGCCCTGGAGGATGTCGTTTTTCGCTCGCGCCATGCGTACCCTAGCTAGATAGGGATCGGAGCATGAGGCATGGCCGGGCCTGTGTCAAGCGCGAAGGGGCGAAGGTCCGCGATGGCCGCGGCGCGGCCGTGCGGCCCGCGGCGCCGCGCGGGTCGGGCTGCGGGAATCAGGGGTTGCGAAGACGGTTCGGTGAAGGACGG
>JBIQIB010000144.1:0-5627 GCA_044508265.1 Acidobacteriota bacterium | reverse complement strand
GAGCCGTCCCTACCTTATCGTGCCTGTTCGACGAGGAGCGCCAGGATCCGGAGGTAGTCGTCCTCGGCGGCCGCGAAGGCTTCCTTGTACGCGTCTTCCTTGATCTTCTGCTTGCGCCACTGGCCGTCGAACTTGACGGTCTCGCCGCCGCGGATCACGACGTCGCCGGCCGCCACGCCTTTGGCCGGCTTGAAGGCCAGGCCGTCGGCCAGGATGTCCTCGATGGTGAGCCGATCCTCCACCGCTGTCGCCGTGGAGAGATCGAGATAGGCCTCCTGGTACTTGCCTGTCAGGAGCCGCTCACGCAGCAGCACGGGCACCTCGTACTTCGCGTCCACGATGAGCAGCTGCACGCCGGGGATCAGCATCGCGGCGAGGAACCGCTCGTCGTCGTTCGGATCGGCCGCCGCCATGTAGCGCGGCGCGTAGCCCTCCGCCTTCGGCGTCATGATGTCGACGAAGGTCTTCGCTGCCGTCGCCGTCCGTTCCGAGGGCTGCGCCGTCGCCGGCGTCGCGCTCACACATGCCAGCGCCATCGTTGCCGCTGCCGTCCACACAGCCGTTCGCATCGCGTGCTCCTTCCCTACGTCTGGGGACAGGCGCCTCCCCGCCGCTCCTGCGACGCACCCGTCGTCAGCCACTCACCCGATGAAGAGTGGATCGTCCTCGTCGCGGGCCTGCCGCGACGGCCGCCGGCGCAGCGAGTTCACCGCGCCCTTGATCGCCGCGACGACAGCGAGGCCCTCGCGCGCGGGCGCGACCACCGCGTTCTGCACCACGGCGAGCGTCGCGTCCACCCGCTGGCTGACGTCGGCCAGCAGGGCATCGGCGCGTTCGGCCTGCTGCGCCGCGAGCGCGGAGATGCGCGCCGCGTCGGCGCCGATGGCGTTCACCTTGCCGAACAGGGGTTCCAGTTCGCGTTCCACCCTGGTCGTCAGCGCGAGCAGGCGCCGGTAGATCAGCGCGCCGGCCACGATGAGTCCGACCTGGATGAGCGCCATCAGCAGGGTGGCGCCCGCGATGATCCCGAGCCACACGTTCGTCCACTCGCTCACGAAGACTCCTCACGGTCCGCCCGCCTGCGCACGCAAGACGCGCCACGCCCTTCGAGAGGCGCCGGGCCGGTCGTGAGCAGGGGCGGACGCGTCGATTATACCGACACGGCGCGCGCGTGCGTCAGAAGATGCTGACGCGGACGTTCAGGAACTTCCGCGGGTCCTGCCGCACGTCGGCCAGCAGGGCACGCAGTTCGCCGGCCGCCGTCGTCAGGTTGTCGTAAAGGGCCTCGTCGTGCAGCAGCTTGCCGGCGGTGCCGCGTCCGGCGTTGAGGCCGGTCACGAGCTCGTCGAGGCGCGCGGTGACGGCGTCGAGCCGTTCGTAGAGCGCGGGATCGTTGACGAGGCGCGCGGCCGTCCCCTCGCCCGTGGTGAGCTTGTTGGTCAGCGCCTCGAGGTTGGCGGTGGTGGCCGTCAGCCGGCGCGCGAGCTCGTCGTCCTGGAGCAGGCGCCCGAGCGAGCCCTCGCCGCGCGAGAGGCGGTCGGTGACGGTGGCGAGGTTCTGCAGCGACCGCGCGAGGGCGTCGGCCGACTCGCGGTCGTTGACCAGGCGGCCGAGCGGACCGCGCCCCTGGTTCACCGCGTTCACGACGGCATCGGCCGACGCGACGAACCCGGCGATGTCGCGATAGAGGGCGTCGTCGGTGAACAGCTTGCCGACGGTGCCCTTGCCCTCGCGGATGTCGCCGATGAGGGCGCCGGCCTGCTCCAGCGTCTGCGAGGCGTTCTCCGCGACGTCGGCGATCTGGCCGGGGGTGCGTGCCGAGGTGATGTACTCCCAGTCGCCGAGCGGCCGTCCCTGCGGCGCGGCGCTGATGTCGACGGCGCCTTCGCCGAGCAGGCTCACCGATCCGATCTGCGCCCGTGACTGGTCGGTGATCTTGTCGCGATACTCGTCGCGCAGCCGCAGCACGAGCTCCACCTCGGCGCCGGTGTCGGCAAACTGCACGTCCTCCACCTGCCCGATCTCGACGCCGGCGAGCCGGACGACGGCGCCGGACTTCAGCCCCGTGACGTTGGAGAACCGCGTCTTCAGGTGGTAGCGCGACGTGAAAAGGCCGCTCTCGCCTCCGACGGCGAAGACCAGCATGGAAGCGAGCACGACGGCGGCGACCGCGATGATGCCGACCTTCAGTTGCGACCAGGCGAGCGAGCGTGTGCGTGGCATGGAATGATCCTCGTGTCAGCTGAGGAACAGCTTCAGGTAGTCGTCGTCGGTGGCGCGCAGCTCGGGCGCCGTGCCCTCGAACCAGACCTCGCCGTCCTTCAGCATCAGGAACTGGCTTTCCGCAAGCTTGTCGGCCGGCGCCGGCTGGATGACGACCTTGCCGTCCGGGCCGCGAACGGCCATCTTCTCCGCGATGAAGAACGCATCGCGCAACTGGTGCGTGACGACGATGGAGCTCACCTCCTCGAGGTCGCGCAGCTTGATGATCTCTTCGTCGATCGTGATCGACGTGATGGGGTCGAGCCCCGTCGTCGGCTCGTCGTACAGCAGGATGCTGGGCCCGGCGGTCATCGCGCGCGCGATCGCGACACGGCGCCGCTGCCCGCCCGACAGCTCCGACGGGATCTTGTCGATGTGCTCCGACAGCTCCACCCAGCCGAGCACCTCCTCGACGCGGCGGTGCACGTCGTCGAGCGGCATCCGGGTCTCCTCGTACAGCTTGTAGCCGACGTTCTCGCGCACGGTCAGCGAGTCGAACAGCGCGCCTTCCTGGAAGACCATCCCGACGTCGTGCCGCACCTCCATCAGCTCCACTTCCGAGAGCTTGTCCACGCGCTTGCCGTTGACCCAGATGCGGCCCTTGTCCGGGCGCAGCAGGCCGAGAATGAGCTTGAGGATGGTGGACTTGCCCGCGCCGCTCGCGCCCAGGATCACCTTCAGGTGTCCGGGCCGCAGGTCGAAGCTGACGTCCTTGAGGATCACCTTGTCGCCGAAGGCCAGCCCGACCTTCTCGAAGACGATGACGGGACCGCCCGGCACGGGGCGCATCGTCCCCGAGCTGGTCATCACACGGCCGGTGGGAGCTGGCGTCGACATGGGTCAGTAGAGCGTCGAAATCAGCAGCTTGGTCAGAAAGAAGTCCACCGCCAGCAGCGCCACCGAGCCGGCGACGACGGCGTGGGTCGTCGCCCGTCCCACGCCCTGCGTGCCGCCCGACGTGCGCATGCCGACGTGGCACGCGATCGACACGATGGCAAAGCCGAGGAAGACCGGCTTGATGAGCCCCATCCAGATGTCCTGGATGTAGAGGCCGTCCACCACCGAGTTCCAGTACACGCTCGAGGCCACGCGCAGCTGCGAGACGGTGATCACCCACGCCCCGACGATGCCCACGAAGTCGGAGATGACCGTCAGCACCGGCATCATCACCACCCCGGCGACCACGCGCGGCACCACCAGCTTGCGGATGGGGTCGGTGCCGAGGGCCCGCAGCGCGGCGATCTGGTCGGTCACCATCATCGACCCGAGTTCCGCGGCGATCCCCGACCCCACGCGCCCCGTGACGATGAGCGCCGTCAGCACCGGGCCGAGCTCCTTCACCATCGAGGCGCTGACCAGCCGGCCCACCACCGAGCGCGCGCCGAACTGGTCGAGCGTCATGCCCGATTGCAGCGCGAGCACGGCGCCGGTGAAGAGGCCGGTCAGCAGGACGACGGTGAGCGACCCGACACCTATCGCGTCGAACTGCTCGACGATGTCGCGGCCGTAGATCGGCGGCGTGACGAGGTAGCGGCAGACCTGCCCGACGAGACGGACGTACTCCTGCACCTCCAGCAGCGCACTCTTGATCCAGTCGGTCAGCACGTGACGTTCGACGGCGCTCAGCGGGCGCCCGCTCCGACAGCGCCGGGCTGGCGCAGGCGCTTGAGCTCGTCGCGCAGCTCGCCGGCGCGCTCGAACTCGAGGTTGGCCGCCGCGGCGCGCATCTCCGCCTCGAGCGTCGTGATGTAGGCCAGACGTTCGGCCTCGGATGCAAACGCGGGTCCTGGGTCCGGGGTGGTCGACACGGGGAAGTAGTCGCGCTCCTCTACCGCCATGCCGCCGTCGATGGCGCGGCGGACGGTGGTGGGGGTGATGCCGTGCGCCGCATTGTAGGCTTCCTGCACCTCACGGCGGCGCGCCGTTTCGTCGATGGCCTGCTGCATCGAGCCCGTAATCACGTCGGCGTAGAAGAGCGCACGCCCGTTGACGTTCCGCGCAGCGCGCCCGACGGTCTGGATGAGCGCGCCGGCCGACCGCAGGAAGCCTTCCTTGTCGGCGTCGAGCACGGCGACCAGCGAGACCTCCGGCAGGTCGAGGCCCTCGCGCAGCAGGTTGATGCCCACGAGGACGTCGAACGCGCCGCGACGCAGGTCGCGCAGGATCTCGATGCGCTCGAGCGTGTCGATGTCGCTGTGCAGATAGCGCACCTTGACCCCGAGCTCCTGGTAGTACTGCGTCAGGTCCTCGGCCATCCGCTTCGTGAGCGTCGTCACGAGCACGCGCTCGCCGGCGTCCACCCGCGTGCGGATCTCGCCCAGCAGGTCGTCCACCTGGCCGCGGACGGGCCGCACCTCGATGACGGGATCCAGCAGCCCCGTCGGCCTGACGATCTGCTCGACGACGACGCCGCCCGACTGCTGCAGCTCGTAGGGCCCCGGCGTCGCGCTCACGAACACGAGCTGCCCGACACGCGCGCGCCACTCGTCGAAGTTGAGCGGCCGGTTGTCGAGCGCCGACGGCAGGCGGAAGCCGTACTCGACGAGCACCTGCTTGCGCGACCTGTCGCCCGCGTACATGCCGCGCACCTGCGGGATCGTCTGGTGGCTCTCGTCCACGATGGTCACCGCGTCGGGCGGCAGGTAGTCGAGCAGCGTCGGCGGCGGCTCGCCGGGCGCCCGGCCCGTGAGGTGCCGCGCGTAGTTCTCGATGCCGTGGCAGTAGCCGATCTCCTGGATCATCGCCAGGTCGAACATCGTCCGCTGATGGAGCCGCTGCGCCTCGAGGAGCCGGCCGTCGCGTTCGAGCTCCGTGCGCCGCTCGACGAGTTCTTCCTTGATCGTCTCGACCGCCCGGCGGCTGCGCTCGCGCGACGTGACGAAGTGGCTCTTCGGGTAGATGGCGATCTTGTCGCGCCGCGTCAGCGTCTCGCCCGTGATCGCGTCGATGATCGACAGCTCGTCGATCTCGTCACCGAACAGCTCGATGCGCACCGCCTGCTCTTCGTACGACGGGTACACCTCGATGACGTCGCCGCGGACGCGGAAGGTGCCGCGGCCGAACTCG
Organism: Acidobacteriota bacterium; assembly: GCA_044508265.1. Lineage (GTDB taxonomy): Bacteria > Acidobacteriota > Vicinamibacteria > Vicinamibacterales > Vicinamibacteraceae > JAEZDP01. Next base: position 299 of record JBIQIB010000144.1, on the reverse strand, counting down.
ACGTCGTTGCGCTCGTACTGGATCTCGACCAGCTTGCGCAGGATCGCGTCGCGGCCGATCGCCTGGCCGCGCTCGAGCGGCAGCATCAGTCCGTAGTACGCCTCCGGCGATCCGAGGCCGTAGATGCACGACACGCTGGCGACGATGACCACGTCGCGGCGCTCGAAGAGCGACCGGGTCGCCGAGAGCCGCATGCGGTCGATCTCGGCGTTGATGATCGCTTCCTTCTCGATGTAGCTGTCTGTCGAGGGGACGTACGCCTCGGGCTGGTAGTAGTCGTAGTAGGAGACGAAGTACTC
>JBIQIB010000143.1:1842-9304 GCA_044508265.1 Acidobacteriota bacterium | reverse complement strand
GCTTGAACAGCTCGAGCGCCATCTTCTTCGGCAGCCCGCACTGGTGCAGCTTCAGCTCCGGGCCGACGACGATCACCGAGCGGCCCGAGTAGTCGACGCGCTTGCCCAGCAGGTTCTGGCGGAAGCGCCCCTGCTTGCCCTTCAGCGTGTCCGACAGCGACTTCAGCGGCCGGTTGTTGGCGCCACGCAGCACGCGGCCGCGGCGGCCGTTGTCAAACAGCGCGTCCACCGCCTCCTGCAGCATCCGCTTCTCGTTGCGGATGATGACGTCGGGCGCCTTCAGCTCCATGAGCTTCTTCAACCGGTTGTTGCGGTTGATGACGCGCCGGTACAGGTCGTTCAGGTCGGAGGTCGCGAAGCGGCCGCCGTCGAGCGGCACCAGCGGGCGCAGCTCGGGCGGAATCACGGGGATGACGTCGAGGATCATCCACTCCGGACGGTTGTTGCTCTTGCGGAACGCGTCGACGACCTTGAGGCGCTTGGCGAACTTCTGCCGCTTCTGCACCGACTGCTCGGTCTTCATCCGCTCGCGCAGTTCCACCGCGAGCGACTCGACGTCCACGCGGCGCAGCAGCTCCTTGATGGCCTCGGCGCCCATCTGTGCGGTGAACGCCGTGAAGCCGTACTCCTCGCGCGCCTTGCGGAACTGGTCGTCGTTGAGCAGCTCGTTCTGCTTGAGGTCGGTGTCCCCGGGCTCGACCACGACGAACGCCTCGAAGTAGAGGATGCGCTCGAGGTCGCGCAGCGAGATGTCGAGCAGGTGGCCGATCCGGCTCGGCAGCCCCTTGAAGAACCACACGTGGCTCACCGGGGTGGCCAGCTCGATGTGGCCCATCCGCTCGCGGCGGACGCGTGCCTGCGTCACCTCGACGCCGCACTTGTCGCAGATCACGCCGCGGTGCTTCATGCGCTTGTACTTGCCGCAGAGGCACTCCCAGTCGGTCACCGGGCCGAAGATCTTCGCGCAGAACAGCCCGTCACGCTCCGGCTTGAACGTGCGGTAGTTGATCGTCTCGGGCTTGGTGACCTCTCCGTACGACCACTGCCGGATCTTGTCGGGCGATGCCAGGCTGATGCGGATCGCGTCGAAGTCGGCCGTCAGGGGTCCCTTGATGGAAAAGTCTGGTCTCATATTGCTCCCGTCAGTTCGTCTTCTTCCCGATCCTCAGGCGTCCTGGCCGACCGGCTCCGGGGTCGGCTCCGGCTCACCCGCGTCCGGCTCCGCGGCCGCCACGCGCTTCGTCTTCACCAGCTCGACGTCCAGGCAGAGCGCCTGCAGCTCGCGGATGAGGACGTTGAACGACTCGGGCAGCCCCGGCGTGAAGCTCGCGTCGCCCTTCACGATGGCCTCGTAGATCTTCGAGCGTCCCGTGACGTCGTCGGACTTGGCCGTGAGCAGCTCCTGCAGGATGTGCGAGGCGCCGTACGCCTCGAGCGCCCACACCTCCATCTCGCCGAAGCGCTGGCCGCCAAACTGCGCCTTGCCGCCCAGCGGCTGCTGGGTGATCAGCGAGTACGGCCCGATCGAGCGCGCGTGGATCTTGTCGTCGACCAGGTGCGACAGCTTCAGCATGTAGATGTAGCCGACCGTCACCGTCTGCTCGAACTTCTGGCCGGTCATGCCGTCGTAGAGCTCGGTCTTGCCCTCGTGCGGCAGCCCCGCCATCTGCAGGTAGTCGACGATCTCCTCTTCCTTCGCGCCGTCGAACACCGGCGTCGCGAAGTGCACGCCCTCGCGCAGCGTCGAGGCGAACTTGACCGCCTCGCCGTCGTCGTCCATCGCGGCGACGCGGTCGGAGTGCTTGAAGATCTGGCGCAGCCGATCCTTGACCTCGCCGGCCTTCCGCTCCTCGCGCAGCATCTCGTCGATCTGCTCGCCGATGCCGTGCGCGGCCCACCCGAGGTGCGTCTCGAGGATCTGCCCCACGTTCATGCGTGACGGCACGCCCAGCGGGTTCAGCACGATCTCCACGGGCCGCCCGTCGGGCAGGTACGGCATGTCCTCTTCCGGCAGCACGCGGGCGATGACGCCCTTGTTGCCGTGCCGGCCGGCCATCTTGTCGCCCACCGACAGCTTGCGCTTCATGGCGACGTAGACCTTGACCAGCTTGATCACGCCCGGCGGCAGCTCGTCGCCGCGGCGCACCTTCTCCTTCTTCTCCTCGAAGACCTCGCGCGTGACCTCCACCTGCCGGTCCGTGCGGTCCTCGATCTCGCGCAGCTGCTCCTCGACGCGCGGGTTGTCGCTGTCGACGCGCGCGCGGACGAGCGCGAGGAACGGCACCTCGTCCATCGCCGCCCGCGTGAGCTTCGTGCCCTTCGTCAGCAGACGCTGCTGGCCGTGCTGATCGAAGAGGTCGGAGCGGAGCGTCTGGCCCTCGAGCAGGCTCATGACCCGCTTCTTCACCTCGTCGTGAAGGATGCGGATCTCGTCCTGGAGGTTCTTCTCCATCATCTCGAGCTCTTCGGCCTCGATGGCCTTGGCCCGCTCGTCCTTCTCGATGCCCTTCCGCGAGAAGATCTTGACGCCGACGATGATGCCCTCGATGCCCGGCGGGCAGGTGAGCGACGCGTCCTTCACGTCGCCGGCCTTCTCGCCGAAGATCGCCCGCAGCAGCTTCTCCTCGGGCGTCAGCTGCGTCTCGCCCTTCGGCGTGACCTTGCCCACGAGGATGTCGCCCGGCTTCACGTACGCGCCGATGCGGATGATGCCGCTGTCGTCGAGATCGCGCAGGTACGTCTCACCCACGTTCGGGATGTCGCGGGTGATCTCCTCCGGCCCGAGCTTCGTGTCGCGGGCCTCGATCTCGAACTCCTCGATGTGGATCGAGGTGTAGTAGTCGTCCTTGACCATCTTCTCGGACACGAGAATCGCGTCCTCGAAGTTGTAGCCGCGCCAGGGCATGAACGCGACCAGCACGTTGCGGCCGAGCGCGAGTTCGCCCATCTCCGTGCACGGCCCGTCGGCCAGCACCTGCCCCTTGAGCACCGAGTCGCCCACGCGCACGATCGGGCGCTGGTTGATGCAGGTGTTCTGGTTGCTGCGCTTGAACTTGATCAGGTTGTAGATGTCGGCGCCCATCTCCGTGGAGGTCTGGTCGCCGTCCACCCGCACCACGATGCGGTGGCTGTCGACGTAGTCGACCGTCCCGGCGCGGCGCGCCACGACGACCGCACCCGAGTCGCGGGCCGTCGTGTGCTCCATGCCCGTGCCGACGTACGGCGCGCGGGCGCGCAGCAGCGGCACCGCCTGGCGCTGCATGTTGCTGCCCATCAGCGCGCGGTTCGCGTCGTCGTTCTCGAGGAACGGGATGAGCGAGGCCGCCACCGACACCAGCTGCTTCGGCGAGACGTCGATGAACTGCACGTTCTCGCGCGGCGCGAGGATGAAGTCGCCGGCCTGGCGCGCGTTGACGCGCTCGCTGACGAACTGGCCGTCCTCGCCGACCTCGGCGTTGGCCTGCGCGATGACGTACTGGTCCTCTTCCCAGGCCGAGAGATAGAACGGGTGCGGCTCCCACTCGACGCCGCTCTTCGCGCCCGCGCGCCGCACGTCGGCAAGGGGCACCACGGCGCCCTCTTCGAGCTTGCCCCCGCCCTTCGTGATGCGGACGTAATCGACGACGCGGCCGTCCTCCACCTTGCGGTAGGGCGACTCGATGAAGCCGAACTCGTTGATCCGCGCGTAGCAGGACAGCGACGAGATCAGGCCGATGTTCGGACCTTCCGGCGTCTCGATGGGGCAGATCCGCCCGTAGTGCGTGGGGTGGACGTCGCGCACCTCGAAGCCCGCGCGCTCACGCGACAGGCCGCCCGGCCCGAGCGCCGAGAGCCGCCGCTTGTGCGTGATCTCGGAGAGCGGGTTGGTCTGGTCCATGAACTGCGACAGCTGCGAGCTGCCGAAGAACTCCCGGATCGCCGCCATCACCGGCTTGGCGTTGATCAGGTCGTGCGGCATGGCGGTGGCCATTTCCTGGTACACCGACATCTTTTCCTTGATCGCCCGCTCCATCCGCACGAGGCCGATGCGGAACTGGTTCTCGAGGAGCTCGCCGACCGACCGCACCCGGCGGTTGCCGAGGTGATCGATGTCGTCGACGTTGGCCGGGTTCTTCTTCAGCTTCAGCAGGTACCGGATCACCTCGTAGAAGTCCTGCGGGTGCAGCACCTTCTCGTCGAGGGGCGTGCTCAGCTTCAGCTTCGTGTTCAGCTTCAGGCGCCCGACCCGCGAGAAGTCGTACTTCTGCGGGTTGAAGAACATGCTCTCGAACAGCGTGCGCGAGCTCTCGAGCGTCGGCGGGTCGCCGGGACGCAGGCGGCGGTAGATCTCGATCAGCGCCTCCTCGTGCGTCTTCACCGGGTCCTTCTTCAGCGTCGTCGACAGCACCGGCCCGACGTCGTCCTTCTCGGGGAAGAAGATGTCGATGGCCTCGATGCCCTTCTCCTGGGCCATCGCGATGACCCGGGCCGACAGCTCCTCGTTGGCCTCGAGCAGCACTTCGCCCGACGACGGATCGACGATGTCGGCCGCCGTGTAGGGCTGCTCGCCCTCGAGCTGGCTGATGTCGACGGGCACCTCGGTGACGCCCGCGGCGCGCAGCGCCTTGATGGCCGCGCGGGTGAGGCGGCGGCCGCGCGTCAGCGCGATCTCGCTGCCCGGGATCGTCATGTCCTCGCCGGCGCGCCAGTCGACGGGGCTGTCGTTGACGGTCCAGAGGACGCGGTCGTCCTTCAGGTGCAGCCGATCGATCGTGTAGAACGAGCGCAGGATCTCGTCGGCGCCGCGCAGCCCGAGGGCGCGCAGGAACACCGTGCCGAGGAACTTGCGCTTGCGGTCGATCCGCACGTACAGCAGGTTCTTGTTGTCGTACTCGAACTCGACCCACGACCCGCGGTAGGGGATCAGCTGGCCGATGAAGAGCGACTTGTCCTCGGTGTGGAAGAACGCGCCCGGCGAGCGGTGCAGCTGCGAGACGATCACGCGCTCGGTGCCGTTGATGATGAACGTGCCGTTGTCGGTCATCAACGGGATGTCGCCGAAGTAGACCTCCTGCTCCTTGATGTCGCGGATGGTCTTGGCGCCGGTCTCGGGGTCCTTGTTCCAGACGACGAGGCGGATCGTCACCTTGAGCGGGATGGCATAGGTCATCCCGCGCTCGAGACACTCGTTGATGTCGTACTTCAGGTTGAGCGCCATGCGGCGCCCGCCAATCTCGTGGACCTGGCCGCGCGCCTCGTCTCCCCAGCCGCACTCGTCCCAGTTGCCGATCGAGTACTCGATGAACTCGAGCGACGAGTTCTCGCGGAAGTCGCTGATGGGGAAGACCGACTTGAAGACGGCCTGCAGGCCGATGTCCTCACGCTCGCCCGGGAGCGTGTACATCTGGAGGAAACGGTCGTAGGACCGCTTCTGGATCTCGATCAGATTGGGAATCGGAACCGTCGTCCTGATCTTGGAAAAGTCGATGCGCTCGCGGTAGACGTTGTTCGGCAGGCTGCTGCTCATACTTCACGGTTCCTTGGGGTGATCGTCACCAGGGCACGCCCGCCACGGAGGGCGAACGGCCAAACACTCGAACGGCGAAAGCCGCGCGGCCTCGCCGAAGCGCCCGGAAGGCGCGTAGGGCGGGCTCACGCGGCTCGCTGCGGTGTCGAACCTACTTGATCTCGACCTTCGCGCCGGCCTCTTCGAACTTCTTCTTGATCGATTCGGCCTCTTCCTTCGCGACGGCTTCCTTGATGGGCTTCGGCGCGCCCTCGACGAGGTCCTTCGCCTCCTTGAGGCCGAGGCTCGTCACCTCGCGCACCGCCTTGATCACGTTGATCTTGTTGGAGCCCACGTCGGTCAGCACGACGTCGAATTCGGTCTTCTCCTCGGCAGGGGCCGCCGCCGCCGCGCCCGCAGCCGCGCCGCCAGCCACCACCACCGGAGCGGCCGCCGCCGCCGAGACGCCCAGTTCCTCTTCCAGCGTCTTGACGAGCTTGGACAGCTCCATCACCGAGATGTTCTTGATGTAATCAACTACCTGATCCTGCGTCACGTCGGCCATCACCTGTCTCCTTCTGTCGGCTATCAGCTCTCTGCCATCGGCTTTCAGCTATCTTGGGCGTCACGTCCGCTGCGAAAGCGATCGCAGAGTGCCCGATAGCTGACAGCGACCTCGTCCCGTTACTCGCTCTTCTTCTTCTCGACCTGCGTCAGCACGGTGAGCAGATCGCGCGGCGCCGCGCTCAGCACGCTGACGATCTGGACCATCGGGGCCTGCAGCAGGTACAGCAGCTTCGCGTACAGCTCCGGCTTGCCCGGCATCGTCGCCAGGTCGTTGACCGCCGCCCCTTCGACCACGTCCCCCTGGACGACCGCCGCCTTGAGCACGAGCGCCGGCGTCGTCCTGGCGAAGTTGGTCAGCACCTTCGCGAGCGCGATCGGATCGTCGCCGCTGAAGGCCACCGCCGTCGTGTCGACGAAGTGCGGCGCCAGGGCGTCGAAGGGCGTGTCCTTCAACGCGCGGCGCGCCAACGTGTTCTTCACGACGCGGTACTCGCCCGCCACGGCGCGCACCTGGCGCCGCAGCTCGGTCACCTCGGGCACCGTGATGCCCCTGAACCCCATCAGGATCACGCTTTCGGTACGCCCGAGGGCCTCCGTCAGCTGACCGAGCTCCTGTTCCTTCTCAGCGCGTGAAACGGCCATCTCGATTCCGCCTTACTTGGTCAGCGTCTCGACCTGGCTCGCATCCACGGCCACGCCGGGGCCCATGGTGGAGCTGATCGTGAAGCTCTTCAGATACTTGCCCTTGGCGGCCGACGGCTTCGCCTTGACCACGCTGTCGACCAGCGCCTGGGCGTTGGCCAGCAGGTTCTCCGTCGGGAACGACACCTTCCCGATGGGGGCGTGCACGATGCCGGTCTTGTCGACGCGGAACTCCACCTTGCCGGCCTTGATCTCCTGCACCGCCTTCGCGATGTCGAGCGTGACGGTGCCGGTCTTCGGGTTGGGCATCAGGCCACGCGGGCCGAGCACCTTGCCGAGCCGTCCGACCGCCCGCATCATGTCGGGCGTCGCGACGACGGCGTCGAAGTCCGTCCAGCCGCCGGCGATCCGCTCGACCAGCTCTTCGCCGCCCACCACGTCCGCGCCGGCCTGCTCGGCGTCCTTCTGCTTCTCGGCGTTGGCGATGACCAGCACCCGCTTGGTCTTGCCGAGCCCGTGCGGCAGCACCACGGTGCCGCGCACCATCTGGTCGGCGTGCCGCGGGTCGACGCCGAGCCGCAGCGCCACCTCCACCGTCTCGTCGAACTTCGTGTACTTCAGCTCCTGGACGAGCGGAATCGCCTCGTCGAGCGCGTAGAGACGCTCGTCGACGCGGGCGCGCGCGGCCGTGTACTTCCTGCCGTTCCTTGCCATGTGTCGTGCTCCGTGGTGCAAGCGGCCCGCGATGGGCCTCCCACGATGATGTTC
>JBIQIB010000143.1:0-1742 GCA_044508265.1 Acidobacteriota bacterium | reverse complement strand
CCTGCCTACTGGACGACGTCGAGGCCCATCGAGCGGGCGGTGCCTTCCACGCTGCGGATGGCGGCCTCGAGGCTGTCGCAGTTCAGATCGGGCAGCTTGGTGCGCGCGATCTCCTCGACCTGCGCGGCCGTCACCGTGCCCACCTTCGACTTGTTGGGCTCGGCCGACCCGCGCTCCACCTTCGCGGCGCGCTTGAGCAGCACCGGCGCCGGCGGCGTCTTGGTGACGAACGTATAGGACCGATCCGCATACACCGTGACGACAGCCGGGATGATCAGGCCGTCCTGGCCGGCGGTCTTCGCGTTGAAGTTCTTGCAGAAGTCCATGATGTTCACGCCGTGCGGACCGAGCGCGGTACCGACCGGCGGCGCGGGCGTTGCCTTGCCCGCCGCAATCTGGAGCTTCACGAGCGCTGTGACCTTCTTTGCCATGACGTCTCTGCTGACCTTGCCGCTCGGCCGATGGGCCGTGTCGCGGCGGCTGTCGGACGACCCGGCGGGCCGTCGCTGCCTCGAGTCGGACGGCTCGGCGAGCCGTCCCTGCACAATGCCTAGAGCTTCTCCACCTGGAGGAAGTCGAGTTCGACCGGCGTCGCCCGGCCGAAGATCGTGACCATCACCTTCAGGGTGTTGCGCTCCAGATTGACCTCGTCCACCGTGCCGTTGAAGCTCGTGAACGGGCCCTCGTTGATCCGCACCAGGTCGCCCTTCTCGAAGCTGTACTTCGGCTTGGGCTTCTCGGCGCTCTCGCGCACCTGGTTGAGGATGTTGTCCACCTCTTCACGCGTCAGCGGCGTCGGCCGCGTGCCGGCCCCGACGAACCCGGTCACCTTCGGCGTGTTCTTCACCACGTGCCAGGCGTCGTCGGTCATCGCCATCTCGACGAACAGGTAGCCGGGGAAGATCCGCTTCTGGGCCTCGTACTTGCGCCCGCCGCGCATCTCCATCACCGTCTCCTGCGGCACCAGCACCTCGCCGAAGTGGTCCTCGAGCCCGTAGGCCTGGAACCGCTGCTCGAGCGATTCCTTCACCTTCTTCTCGAAGCCCGAGTAGGTGTGCACGATGTACCACTGACGGGCCGGCTGCTGCGTGTCGCTGCTCTGCGGCTCGCTCATGCCACGCCCCCGAAACTCGTGAAGATCCACTCGACGACCTTGTTGAAGGCCGCGTCGATGGCAAACAGGTACAGTCCCATGAAGATCGAGAACACGATCACCACGATGGTGGTGGCCTGCACCTCGCGCTGCGATGGCCACGTCACACGGGACGTCTCCTCGCGCACCTTCGTGAGAAAGTCCTTCGCACGCGGCCACCAGCCGAGCGCGCCTGCCCGGGGTTCGCCGTCGCGACGCGCGACCTGTCCGTCCCTGCTGTTGTCCGCCATCGTCTCTTCAGGTCTCGATGAAGGCCCGCCGCGGTGACTGCCGGCAGGCCCGCAGGAGTCTGGCAGGCCAAGAGGGACTCGAACCCCCAACCCCCGGTTTTGGAGACCGGTGCTCTACCAATTGAGCTATTGGCCTGTGCCGTCCGCCTACTTGCTCTCCTTGTGCTCCGTGTGCGACCGGCAGAACCGGCAGAACTTCTTCATGGCCAGCCGCTCGGTCGTCTTCTTCTTGTTGCGGGTGGTGCTGTAGTTACGACGCTTGCACTCCCCGCACGCCAGCTGCACGATGTCTCTCATGGTCGTGTCCTAGGCCAGGATCTCGGTGATCGTGCCGGCGCCCACCGTGCGGCCGCCCTCAC
>JBIQIB010000142.1:3103-9321 GCA_044508265.1 Acidobacteriota bacterium | reverse complement strand
CGGCCTCGACGAGCGACGCCTTGCTGCCTGTCGCGATCTCGTGGGTCCAGGCCTGAATGAACTCGCCGTGCTCGTCGGTGGAGTACACCAGGTAGCGGCCGTCGCGTGTGAAGTCGTACACGCCGTGATCGACGTTGCCCTCGTGGGCGGTGATGAGCTGCGGCTTCGCCCCGGCCGTCGACAGATCGAGGAGCAGCACGTCGGAGTCGGCGCTCGTCCGCGGCCTCACCAGCGCAACGTGGCGGCCGTCGCGCGAGACGGCTTCGACCGACAGCGCATCGTCATTGCGGTACAGGAGCTCACGGTCGTAGCCGTCCACCGCATAGCGGTAGAGGTCGAACGCGCGTGCATCACGTTCATTGGTCAGGACGAAGAACGACTTGCGGTCGCCAGCCCATCCGGCAAACATCGCCTTCGTCTGGTCGCCTTCGGTGAGATCGCGCAGCGTTCCCGACGTCTCGCGGACGTAGAGGTGATTGATCTCGTTGCCGCCGCGATCGGCCGTGACCAGGACGCGGCCGTCGTCGGGGAACCACGAGACGGCGAACGTCGAGTCGGTGGTGGAGGTCGTCAGCGGCTCCGCTCCGCCGCCGGCAGCCGGCAGCGCGTACGCGTTGAAGATGCCGGTGCTGTCCGCGGAGACGAGCAGCGCCGAGTCGTCGGCCTTCCAGGCGTAGCCGGACGACAGCGCATAGGACGTCGTCGTGAAGAACGCGCGGGCGTCGTACTGGCGCACCTCGGCTGAGACCTCCTGCGCGGGTGCCTCGGCATTGGACGAGCAGCCGCTCGCCGAGACGGCAAGCAGCGCCAGAATCGCGTACGGCAGTGCGGATGTTCGCATGGGAACCCCCCGGGTGATGGACGGACGATTGTAGCGCCACGCCCGTCCAGCCGGGAACGGTCGGTTTCTTGCACGGGGGATCGCCATGGCTCAGGACGATCTCTGGTACAAGAACGCCATCATCTACTGCCTCGACGTCGAGACGTTCCAGGACGCCAACGGCGACGGCATCGGTGACTTCGAAGGCCTCAAGCGACGGCTCGACTACCTGCACGGCCTGGGCGTCACCTGCGTCTGGCTGCAGCCTTTCTATCCCTCGCCCAATCGCGACAACGGCTACGACGTCAGCGATTACTACGGCGTCCACGAGCGGCACGGGTCGCTCGGCAGTTTCGTGGCGTTCATCGAGCACGCACACTCGCTCGGCCTGCGCGTCATCGTCGACCTCGTCGTGAGCCACACGTCGGTCGATCACCCGTGGTTCCAGGCCGCGCGCGCCGACCCGGCCTCGCCGTTGAGGCAGTGGTACGTCTGGGCCGACGAGCGCCCGAAGGACCACAAAAATGGCATTGTCTTCCCCGGCCAGCAGACGACCACGTGGACGCGCGACCGCAAGGCGGGGCAGTACTACTTCCACCGCTTCTACAAGCATCAGGCCGACCTCAACACGTGGCACCCGGAGGTGCGGGCCGAGATCCAGCGCATCATGGGCTTCTGGCTTCAACTGGGCGTGGCGGGGTTCCGCATGGACGCGGTGCCCTTCCTCATCGAGAAGAAGGGCGCGAACGTCGAACCCCGCAAGGACTACGCGCTGCTGAAGGAAATGCGCGACTTCCTCCAATGGCGGACAGGCGACGCGATCCTCCTGGCCGAAGCCAACGTCGTGCCGGAGGAGAGCCTGAACTACTTCGGCGACGAAGGCGACCACCTCCAGATGATGCTGAACTTCCCGGTCAACCAGCGCCTGTTCTACGCGATGGCGACGGAAGACCTGGAGCCGCTCATCAAGGCCATCGAGGACACGCGCGCACGGCCGCCGAAGGCGCAATGGGTACAGTTCCTCCGCAGCCATGACGAGCTCGACCTCGGACGGCTGACGGAGACGGAGCGGCAGAAGACGTTCGAGGTCTTCGCGCCCGACGCCGACATGCGGCTCTACAACCGCGGGATCCGACGCCGCCTGGCGCCGATGCTCGACAACGACAGGCGGCGTCTCGAGCTGGCGTTCAGCCTGCTGATGTCGTTGCCGGGCACCCCGATGCTCCAGTACGGCGACGAGATCGGCATGGGCGACGACCTGAGCCTGCCCGCACGCGACTGTGCGCGCACGCCGATGCAGTGGTCGAGCGAACCCCACGGCGGATTCACGCTCGCGAAGCAGCCGTTCCGCCCCGTCATCGACGATCCCGTCTACGGCTACGAGCAGGCCAACGTCGAGCAGCAGCGGCGCGATCCCCACTCCCTGTTCAACTGGCAGGGGCGCCTCATTCGCATGCGCAAGGAGTGCAACGAGATCAGCTGGGGCGACGTCGAGGTGTTGCGACCAGGCAACACGTCGGTCCTCGCGCTCCGCTACCGGTGGCGGGGCACGTCACTGATCACGCTCCACAACTTCGGCAGCCGCAGGGCGAAGGCGCGCCTGCCCGCGAGTGGTGAGCAGCCTCGGGTCCTCGTCGACGTCTTCGACGGACGCCGGCTCGAGCCGGGGCCCGACGGCGAGTATCACGTCACGATCAAGCCGTACGGCTGGCACTGGCTGCGCGTCGGGAGCGGCGACCCGACGCTCGGCCAGCACAGCCTCGACCTGATGGAGTGAACGCGGGACAGGCCCGGCTCACAGGCGCACGACCCCGACGTGAGCACGCGGAAGCGAGACGATGAACGTCGTCGTGCCGTCGGCGCAGGTCACGTCAATCTCGCCGTCGTGGGCCTTGACGATCTGCTGGACGATGTAGAGGCCGAGCCCGAGGCTCTCGGGCCGGCGTCGCGTGCCGCCTGTGAACGGCGTGAAGAGGTGCGGCCGCACGTCGTCGTCGATCTCGCCGACGTTCTCGACCGACAGGCGCACCAGCCCGCCGTCGCTCCCGTCGGCATGGAGGCGCACCGGCGTGCCGGCCTGGCCGTGGGTGAGCGCGTTGCCGAGCAGGTTCGACACCAGCTGCGCGAGGCGCTCACCGTCCCACGTCCCGACGAGGTGTCCCTCGTGCGAGATCTCGACGGGCCGCTCCGGATACACCGTTCGATGCTCCTGCGCGACACGATGCACCAGCGGCACGAGGTCGAGTTCCTTCCGCTCGAGCGGGATCCCGCCGGCGAGCCTTGCCCGCGCGAGGTCCAGCAGGTCGTCGATGAGGCGCGTCATGCGGCGCGCGCTGGCGAGCATCGTCGCGGCAGTGCGGCGGACGGTCGCATCGCCCGCGGTTCGCTCGAGCACCTCCGCGCCCGTCGAGATCACGTTGAGTGGGTTGCGGAGGTCGTGTCCGAGGACGGCCGTGAGCATCTCGTTCAGGCGGAGCGACTCCGTGCGCTCGACGAGTTCGCGCGCGAGCTGCTGCCGCTGCCGGTACAGCTGAAAGAAGACCTCGGCCTTGTTCCTGAGAATCTGCGGCTCGATGGGTTTGACGAGGAAGTCGACGGCGCCCGAGTCGTAGCCCTTGAAGATGCGGCTCTGATGATGGGCGCCTGCGGTGACGAAGATGATCGGCACGTGACGCGTGCGCTCCGACCCGCGCATCAGCTCGGCGACTTCGAAGCCGTCCATCTCCGGCATCTGGACGTCGATCAGCGCCAGGGCGAAGTCGTGCGCCAGCAGCAGGCCCAGCGCTTCGGCTCCCGAGCGCGCCTGATGGATCTCGACGCCGTCGCCGCGCAGCAGCGCCGACAGCCCGAGCAGGTTCTCCTCGCGGTCGTCGACCAGGAGGCATTTGACCGGGGTGGCCACCGGCGTCCGCGGTCCCGAAGTCACGACGGCATCACTCATGTGGCAGCAGGCGCAGCATCGCAGCGATGCCTGCGAGCGGCTGGACGTAATCGGCCGTTCCCCTGGCGAGCGCGGCTTCCACCATCGCCGGGACGCGCGCCTCACGCGGATCCTGCACCACCGTCGTGCCGCCCGCGCGCCGGACCGCATCGAGTCCGTCGGCGCCGTCGCTGCTCGCGCCCGTGAGAATGATACCCAGAAGCCCCGCGCCGAACACGTCCGCGGCGGTCTCGAACAGGACGTCGATGGACGGCCGGGAGAAGTGCACCGGCTCGTCGGTGGACAGCGCCACCACAGGGCCCGGCTCGACGAGCAGGTGATAGTCGGCAGGCGCCAGGTAAACCGTGCCCGGCTCGATCGGCATCTTGTCCTCCGCCTCGCGCACGGGCAGGTCGCACCGGTCCGTCAGGAGGCCGGCGACGAGGGTCGGGCGCGTCGGCGGCACGTGCAGCACGACCAGCACCGGCACACGCACCGAGGCCGGGAGGGCAGGAAGCAGCGTCAGCAGGGCCTCCACGCCGCCCGCGGACGTGCCGATGACCACGGCGCTCACCGGGCGCGGCAGCGACACGTCAGGGCGCCTCCAGCTTCTGGTAGATGCGGTCCTCACGGCTGACTTCGGCAAAGGCGGGGCCATGCGCGGAGAAGCGGAGCGACTCGCGCGCGCCGATGCCAAGGAAGCCGCGGCGGCAGAGCGCCTCGCGAAACAGGCCGACAGCGCGGTCCTGCAGCGTGCGGTCGAAGTAGATGAGCACGTTCCGGCACGACACGAACTGCACCTCGGCAAAGACCGCGTCGGTGGCCAGGCTGTGATCCGAGAAGACGATCCGCTGGCGCAACCGTGCGTCGAACACGGCACGATCGTAGGCGGCCGTGTAGTAGTCGGCCAGCGACGACCGTCCGCCCGACAGCCGGTGGTTCTCGGTGAACGCCGCGAGCGACGTGACGGGATAGACGCCGGCCTCGGCGCGCTGCAGGCTGCGCGGGTTGATGTCGGTGGCGTAGATGATCGTGCGCGCCAGCAGCCCTTCCTCGTGGAGCAGGATGGCCATCGAGTAGGCTTCCTCGCCGGTGCTGCACCCGGCGACCCACACCTTGGGCGACGGGTACGTGCGCAGGAAGGGCACCACCAGCGTACGCAGCGCCAGGAAGTACGGCGGATCTCGGAAGAGATCGCTTACCGGGACAGTCAGGTAGTCGAGCAGCGTGCCGAAGACCGACTCGTCGTGCAGCACCTTGTGCTGCAGCTGCGACAGCGACTCGCACCCCATCCGCGCCATCGCCGTCCGCAGACGGCGCTTCACCGATGCCGTGGCGTAGTGGCGGAAGTCGTACCGGTACTTCTGGTAGATCGCCTCCAGCAGCAGCGTCCGCTCGATCTCGAAGGTCGTCTGCGGCACGGCCGTCCTACTTCGGCATCCAGACGCGCACGAGCGACAGCAGGCGCTCGACGTCCAGCGGCTTGGCGATGTAGTCGTTGGCGCCGGCGGCCAGGCACTTCTCCTGGTCGTCCTTCATCGCCTTGGCCGTGAGCGCGATGATCGGCAGCTTCTTCCACTCGGGCCGCTCGCGGATGGCCCGCATCGCGGTGAGCCCGTCCATCTCCGGCATCATGATGTCCATCAGGACGAGGTCGATGCGGCGATCGGGGCCGCGGGCCTCGGCCAGCCGCTCCAGGGCCTCGCGGCCGTTGCGCGCGATCTCCACCTGCGCGCCCTTCGGCTCGAGCACGCTCGTCAGCGCGAAGATGTTGCGCGCGTCGTCCTCGACCACCAGGATGCGTCGTCCCTCGAAGGCGGCTTCCCTGTCGCGCACCGCGAGCAGCATCCGTTGCCGATCGAGCGGCAGGTTCGCCTCCACCTGATGCAGGAAGAGCGTCACCTCGTCGAGCAGGCGCTCGGGCGAGCGGGCGTCCTTGATGATGATCGACCGCGAGTGTCGGTGCAGCCGCTGCTCCTGCTCGGGCGTCAGCGAACGCCCCGTGTAGACGATCACCGGCGGGAAGGCCAGGTCGTCGTTCGACGCCATCTGCTCGAGGAGGTCGTAGCCGCTCACGTCGGGCAGGTTCAGGTCGAGCACCATGCAGTCGAAGGTCGTCTGGCGCAGGGCCTTCAACGCGTCGGCGGCCAGCGCCACGCCCGTGATCTCGACGCCGTCGCTGGCCAGCAGCTCACGGATGCTCTCCCGCTGCCGCGCATCGTCCTCGACGACGAGCACCCGTCGCAGCTGCTGCGAGAACTTCGCCTCGAGACGGCGGAAGGCGTCGACGAGTTCGTCGCGCGCGACAGGCTTCAGGGCGTAGCCGATGGCGCCCCGCTCGAGCGCCTCGTGCGCATGGTCTGCGATGGACGCCACATGGACCGGGACGTGGCGCGTCGCCGGGTTCCGCTTGAGCTGCTCGAGCACGCCCAGCCCGGAGTAGTCGGGCAGGTTGATGTCGAGCAGGATGGCGCTCGG
>JBIQIB010000142.1:0-3003 GCA_044508265.1 Acidobacteriota bacterium | reverse complement strand
CGCCGGGCGTGCTCTCGACGGCGATCGAGCCGCCGAGCAGCGTCGCGAGGTCGCGGGAGATGGAGAGGCCCAGGCCGGTGCCGCCGTACTTGCGGTGCGTGCTGCCATCCGCCTGACGGAAGGCGTCGAAGATCAGGGCCTGCTGCTCCCGCGCGATGCCGATGCCCGTGTCGTGGACGCTGATGGCGACCGCGTCGTCCGCCGCGAGGCGCGCCTGGATGCGCATCTCCCCGCGGTCGGTGAACTTGAGGGCGTTCGACAGCAGGTTCCGGAGGATCTGCGCCACGCGCTGGTGATCCGTCTCGATCTGCTGCGGCACGTCGGGGGCGACGTCCACCGAGAAGGTCAGGCCCTTGTCGCTGGCCAGCGCCTCGAACGGGCTGGCGACCTCGTCCAGCAGGTCACGCACCGGCACGGTCTCGGCGACGACGTCCACCTTGCCGGCCTCGATCTTGGCCAGATCGAGGATGTCGTTGATGAGGGCGAGCAGGTCGTTGCCGGCCGACGTGATCGTGCGCGCGAACTTGACCTGCTCCTCGGTGAGGTTGCCCTCCCGGTTGTCTGCGAGCAGCTTCGCCAGGATCAGCGTGGAGTTGAGCGGCGTCCGCAGCTCGTGGCTCATGTTCGCGAGGAACTCGCTCTTGTACTGGTTGGCGCGCTCGAGTTCCGCCGCGCGCTCGGCCAGCGCCGCCTGCGAGTGTGCCAGGGCCTCTTTCTGCTCCTCCAGCCGCTGCGCCTGAATCTCGAGGTTCGCGTTCGTCTGCTCGAGCTCGGCCTGCTGCGCCTCGAGGCGTGCCTGCGACTCGCGCAGCGCCTCGCTCTGCTCCTCGAGCTCCTCGTTGCTGACGCGCAGTTCCTCCTGCTGCGTCTGCAGCTGCTCGGCCTGCTGCTGCGTCTGCCCCAGCAGCTCCTCGAGGCGGGTGCGATCGCGGGCGGCCCGGACGGCGATCCCCAGGGCCTCCGTCGCACGCTCCACCAGCTCGTACTCGGCCCTGGTCACGCGATGCAGGAAGCCGAGCTCCACCACCGCGACCACACGCCCGTCCACCGCGGCGGGCGCGACGATGAGCTCGCGGGGGGTGGCGCCGCCTACCGCCGACACCACCGGGAGGTAGCCCTCCGGGACGTCCGTCACGTGGACGACGGCGTTCTCGAGCGCCACCTGCCCCACGAGGCCCTGGCCGTCGTGCACGCGTTCGGGGACCGACTCCGGTGCGATGGCATACGCGCCGATGCGGGCCAGCCGTCCGGGCGCCTCGGTCACATAGAGCGCCCCCACCCTGGCGTGCAGGCGCGTGCCGAAGAACTCGAGCACGCGCTCGCCCAGCGTCTCGAGGCGCAGGTCGCCCTGCAGGCCATCGCGGAGCTCGGCGAGGTTGGTGCGCAGCCAGACCTCGGTCTCGCGCGAGCGGTAGTCGCGCGACGTCATCCAGGCCACCAGGCCCGCGAGCGACAGGATCAGCACCGAGCCCAGGCCGGTCACCGTGGACGACAGTCTGACCGCCGAGTCCCATTCGGCCTGGAAGGAGGCGAGGTTTGCCTGCTCGATCTCGCGCATGTCGCGCAGCGTCACGCGCAGCCGTTCCATCAGCTCCTTGCCGCGGCCCGAGCGGACGAGCGCCTGCGCGCCCTCGGTGTCGCCGGCGCGCTCCCGGGCGATGGTGTCGCTCATCAGATCGAGCCGCTCGGTCGAGAGCGCCTCGACGTCGGTGAGGCTCTGTTGCTGCAGCGCGTTGCCGCGCACCATCTCGCGCAGCTCGTCGAGCGCCGCGGGAATGGCGGCCACCGCCGTCGTGTGCGGTGTGAGGTACGATTCGTCGCCCGTCAGCAGGAAGCCGCGCTGGCCCGTCTCGGCGTTCACGAGCGCGGCCTGCAGCTGCTGGAGCCGGTCGATGGTCTCGAGTGCGCGCGCCGTGCGAACCGCCGCGGCATCGGTGGCGCGCAACGCGTGATACGTGTAGAACGCGATGGCCAGGATGGCCAGCACCTGCAGCACGACGCCCGCGAGGGCCCACGGGGGGAGGGGCAGCCTGGGAAGGAAACGGTCGGCGTGAGGAGTAATGACGTGCGTCTTGGTGGGCATGGAGCGATCGACGGCAGCAGCGAACTACACGGGATGTCGGCCTGGTTCAGGAGCCATCGTACCGCCCTGCGGCGTCCGGCAGTCTCCCGGCCGTGCGCCAGGTCGGCTTCCAGGCTGGTCGTCTCACTGTGCCTGATGCTTGGCGTCGCGGTCGCGTCAGGCGCCGCTTCCGCATCCGGGCAGACGATCGACGACCCCGCGCTGGTCCCGTTCTTCGAGGTACCTGAGGCCTTCAGAGGCGAGTTCGGCGACTACCGTTCGCCCCTGCTGTTCAGTGACGGCTCACGCGTCGAGACTGCGGACGACTGGGTGCGCCGGCGCACCGAGCTGCTCCACGAGTGGAAGGCGATGCTCGGCAGCTGGCCGCCCGTTCTGACGACGCCCGCCCTCGAGGTGCTGGCCGAGCAGGCGCAGACGGGATTCCGCCAGCAGCGCGTGCGCGTGCAGGTCTCGCACGACCAGCGGACGGAAGGCTGGCTCCTGCTGCCGGACGGCGACGGGCCCTTCCCCGCCGTGCTCGTCGTCTACTACGACCCCGACACCGCCGTCGGCCTGGGCGAGCTGCCCGACAGGGACTTCGCCCGGCAGCTCACCCGCGCGGGGTTCGTGACGCTGTCCATAGGCATCCCTGCCGGTGACGCGCGTACGCCGGCGCAGGGAATGGTCACGGCCCAGCCGCTGTCGTACTACGCCTACGTGGCGGCCAACGCCTGGGCCGCGATGGCCATGCACCCGGCCATTGACGCCTCGCGCATCGGCGTCACCGGACACAGCTTCGGGGGCAAGTGGGCGCTCTTTGCCGCGGCGCTCTGGGACCGCTTTGCCGCCGTCGCCGTCAGCGACCCGGGCGTCGTCTTCGACGAGACGCGGCCGAACGTGAACTACTGGGAGCCCTGGTACCTGGGGCTCGAGCCGGGGAA
>JBIQIB010000141.1:6297-9405 GCA_044508265.1 Acidobacteriota bacterium | reverse complement strand
CCATTTGCCGACGCGCGGCGAGGCGACTACCATCGCGCGATGCACGACCAAGAGCCGATGGCAGGAGCGGCCGCTCCGTCGAGTCTCCGCCACCCCGAACCCGGCGTCGTCCGCGCCGGGCACCTCGCCCCGATGCCCGTCCGCGACATGCCCGAGCCGCTGCCGCTGCGCCGGATCATCGGCCCGAGCGTGATTCTCGCCGGCCTCGGCGTGGGGTCGGGCGAATACATCATCTGGCCCTACATCACCGCGGCCATCGGCCCCATGTTCCTGTGGGCGGCGGCGCTCAGCGTGACCGTGCAGTACTTCCTGAACATGGAGATCGAGCGCTACACCCTGGCGACGGGCGAGACGGCCATCGCCGGATTCGTGCGCTCGTGGAAGCCGTGGGGCTGGCTGTTCTGCCTCTTCACGCTCGTCCCCAACATGTGGCCCGGGTGGGCGACCGGCGGCGTCACCATCCTGACGTTCCTCATGGGAGGCGGCGACGTCGCGCTCATCACGATAGGCGTCATGATCGCGATAGGCGTGGCGCTGACGATCTCGCCCGTCGTGTACCAGACGCTCGAGCGCGCGCAGTTCTTCAAGGTGGGCCTGACGCTCGTCTTCCTGTCGGTCGCGATCGTCGCGGCCATCGGGCCCGAGACCTGGCGCGAGCTGCCGCAGGCCGTGACCAACATCGGCGTCCTGCCTGACGCGCTGCCGATCACCCTTCTCCTCAGCGGCCTGGTCTTCGCCGGTGCCGGCGGCGTCAACAACCTCGCGCAGAGCAACTGGATTCGCGACAAGGGCTTCGGGATGGGCGTCTACATCCCGCGCATCGTCTCGCCGATCACCGGCGAGGAGGTGGCCGCGCCGACGACGGGCGTGATGATGCGCGCCGACGAAGCCAACGTCGCGCGGTTCCGTGTGTGGTGGCGGCGCGCGAACATCGAGCAGTTCGTGAGCTTCTGGTTCATCTGCATCTTCTCGATCACGGTGTTCTCGATGCTCGCGTACGCCACCGTCGGCGGGCGCGTGATGGGCGAGCAGGCGAACCTGGCGTTCGTCCAGGCCGAGGCGCTGGTGCTGCGCGAGGTGGTCGCGCCCTGGTTCGGCACGTTCTTCCTGGTCTTCGGGGCGCTCTCGCTGATCCTCGTCGCGCTCGGCACCGTCGATTACATCGCCCGCATCGTCGCCGACATCATCCGGACGGTGTACCTGCCCGACAGCGTCCGCTGGACCGAGAGCCGCCTCTACTTCGCGATCGTCTGGGCCACGGTGACGGCCGGCTCCGTCATCCTGCTCTCCGGCTGGCAGCAGCCGCTGATCCTGCTGATGACCGCGGCCTGTCTGAACGGGCTCGTGATGGTGGTGTACTCGGCGCTGCTCATCCAGCTC
The DNA here is from genome assembly GCA_044508265.1 of Acidobacteriota bacterium. GTDB lineage: Bacteria > Acidobacteriota > Vicinamibacteria > Vicinamibacterales > Vicinamibacteraceae > JAEZDP01. The sequence continues at coordinate 8,025 of JBIQIB010000141.1, read as the reverse complement.
AATCGCCGCGGCCTGCCCGCGCCCGTGCGCGTCCGGGGCGTGCGCCTCGCGATGCTCGTGTTCGCGACGGCGTTCTACGGGTACTTCGGCGGGTGGTTCATCATCGCGCAGGTACGGTCGTTCACGGGGGGCTGAGGTCGAGCGGCGTCGGGTAGGTGATCGTCGTGCCATTCACGCGGGCAAAGGACGTCAGCACATGCGGCCGCGCGTTCGCGGGGCTCGTGATGTCGGCGACGTCGAGGCCGCGCACGATCAGGGCGTCGGCGATCAGTGAGCGATGGCAGCGCCAGGGCACCGCCTCGGCGCACATGCAGGCCACCGTCTCCAGCCGGGCGCGTGCGATGAGGTCGTCGATCGCCGCGGCAAACGCCTCCGTCTGCATGTAGTCGGCGTAGCCGCGAAAGCTCGCATTGCGCCATCCGGCGTTCGGCGAGTCGCGACGCGCGTGCCTGAGCCCGCCAAGGGCCGGCACGTGCTCGTACGCGATGCCGCTCGCGCGCAGGGCGGGCGCGAGTGCGTCGCGGGCGAACTGCGGGTTGTGCCGCGACCTGGGCACGGTCCGGACGTCGAGCAGGCGCGCCACGCCGTGGCCGTGCAGCATCGCGAGAAACTCCTCGATGGGCCGCGTGGAGTGGCCGATCGTGTAGATCCGCCCCCTCACCTCCGCGCCGACGTCATCCTTCACCGGCATCTCCGTGCGCGCGCCGGGTCCACTACGGCTGGGCTAGTATTGTCGCGTTCCTGCCCTCCCGCCGATTGCATGCCTGTGACTCCCGTTCGCGTCGCGTCCCTCGTCCTCGCGCTGCTCGTCGCCACCGGTACCACCATGGCACAAGCGCCGCCGGAACCGGAGGCGCCGGCGGCCGCGTCCGTCCCGGACGCCGACCAGCCGTTCATCGTGCGCCAGCAGGTCGATCGTGTCAGGTACGAAGCGGAGGGCACCTATGTGCGGCACGTCTCGCGAGACGTGCTCGTCCAGTCGAATCCCGGGCTGGAGGCGTGGCGCGACCTCGTCGTGTACTACGACTCGGGTCGCGAGCGGGTGACGCTCGTCAGGCTCGAGATCGTCAAGCCGACGGGCGAGCGCGTCCGGCCGCCGAACCTGGCCCTGGAGGACCGCCGCCACAGCGGGCTCTTCGACCAGATGGTCTTCAGCGACCTGATGGAGAGCCACGTCACGGTTCCCTCACTGGCCGTCGGCGACGTGCTGTCATACGAAGTGCGCACCGAGACGACCGTGCCACAGCCGGGCGGCGCCTTCTGGGAGGCACACGTCTTCGCTCGCGACAAGCCGGTGGACGAGGAGGTGCTGCAGGTGGAAGTACCTGCGAGCGTTCCCGTGGCCGTCTGGACGCGGCCGGGCCAGGACGGCCCCGAGACCGATGCCGTCGAAGGCGGCTACCGCCTGCTGCGCTGGCGCCGCACCGGCTTTCGTCCGGCGCCCGAGACGGAGGAGCGCTCCGTCGAGAGCCTGCTCCAGGAGGAGTCGGAACTGCCAGGTCCGGACGTCCACGTCTCGTCGCTCGTGCGCTGGGCGGACGTCGGGGGCTGGTATCGCGACGTGCTGGCGCGCGTCCCGGCGCCCGGGCCGGACGTCGCTGCCAAGGCGCGTGAGCTGACGGCTGATGCCGCCACGGCAGAGGAGAAACTGCGGGCGCTCTACCGGTTCGTAGCCACCGAGATCCGGTACGTGAGCCTGGCGTTCGGCATCGGTGGCCACGAGCCGCG
>JBIQIB010000141.1:3766-6197 GCA_044508265.1 Acidobacteriota bacterium | reverse complement strand
AAGGGCAGCTTCCCGCTCGTCTCGACGCCGGCGTCACAGGAGGTGACCCGCATCGAGATCTCGTTCACGGGGAAGCTGGCGGCCGACGGCGCGCAGCAGATGACGGTGCGGCGCAGCCTCCACGGAGACCAGGGGCTCGTGCTTCGAATGTTGCAGCCGATGCTGAGCGGCCAGGACGAGCTCAAACAGATGGCTGGCGGGATGCTCCGGGAGGACGGCCTGCGCTCGAGCACGGTGCGGACCGTGAGCCTCGACGTGCCTGTCGAATGGGACGACCCCATCGAGCTCGCATACACGGCGGACGTCAAGTACAACCTCGCCTCCACCATCAAGAGCCGGACGCTGTGGATCCCGTCGGCGCCCACGTGGCTGCCCGACCCGGACAAGCTGTCGCGCCCGCTGCACGTGCCGCTCCAACCGCTCGAGGCACGTCTCACGACGACCTATGACCTGCCCGACGGCTGGAGCGCCCAGCCCCCCGTAGACGTGACGCTGACGCAGCCCTTCGCGCTGTATCGATCGCGCTACGCCGTGGATGGCCGGAGGGTGACCATCGAGCGCGTGCTGGAGGTGTCTGCCGGCGCCATCGACGAGGAGGGCCGTGCCGCGTACACGGCCTTCCGGAAGGCGGTCCTCGACGACCGCGGGCAGCGCTTCGGTTTGACGATCCCCACGGCGCCGCCTGCGCCGGCGGAAACCGGGGACGACGACCTCGAGACGCGCGCAGCCGGGGCGTTTGACGCCGGCCGCTACCAGGACGCCCGCGATCTGCTCCTCCAGTTGACGCAGGCGGAGCCGGAGCATCGCGGGGCATGGAACAACCTCGGGCGGACGTATCTGGCGCTCGGTGACCCGGCGGCGGCCGTGGCGCCTCTCGAACGCCAGGTCGCTGTCGATCCGATGCACACGCAGGCCTGGAACAACCTCGGCAACGCGTACAGGGCACTCGGCCGCAATGACGATGCGGAAGCGGCGCACCGGAAGCACGTCGAGATCTCGCCGCTCGACAAGTGGGGGCACCTGAACCTCGGGCTGACCGAGCTGGCGCAGGAGCGGCGTGATGCCGCGCTCGCCTCGTTCGAACGTGCTGCCGCCGTCGCCCGCGAGGATCCGCTCATCCGCCTGAGGGTTGCTCACGCCTTCCTGATGGCCGACGAACAGGAACGTGCCGTGGCGCTCTTCGAGGAGATCGTCACGGCCCACCCCGAGGCTCCGTACCTGAACGACGCGGCATACTGGCTCGGCAACGCGGGCCTCGAGCTGCCGCGCGCGCGGTCATGGGCGGACCGCGGCCTCGCCCTCGCGCATGGCAGGCTGGGCGGGGCGACGCTCGCGCAGGTCCGCGACACGAGCTTTGCGCCGCTCGCCACCGTCATCCACCTCTGGGACACGCGCGGATGGATTGCCTTCAAGGAAGGCGACCTGGACACGGCGGCGGTATGGCTCGACGCGGCATACCAGTGGTCCGATAACGGCGAGGTGGCCGCGCACGTGGCGCAGCTGCGCGAGCGGCAGGGGCGTCCTGTGGACGCCATGCATGCGTACGCACGCGTGACCACGAGTTCCGGGATCGGCCCTCAGGAACGCCGGCTGGCCGTCGAGGCGCTCGCACGGCTGGCGGCGGCAGGGCATCCGTTGCCCGAAGACGTGCCCGACGTTGACCTCGCGAGCCGCCAGTCGACAGTGACGGTGGCCGGCATCCGGGAGGCCGTCACCGGCGAGGTCGTGGTGGCGATCGATACGGAAGGCACGGTCGAGGAAGCGCTGATGCTCGGCTCGGGCGGCGGCAGGCCGGCGCCCCTGGCCGATGCGCTGAAAGGGCACGCCGTCCCCGGCGCCGGGATCGCGCGCCTGAAGCAGCTTCGCCTGTTCAGGAAGGCGGCATTCGACTGTACCGCTGACGGAGTGTGCACGTTGACCTGGGACCGCACGCGCTGACAGTGCGGGCCTGCGCCGGACTGCTGCCGGAAAGCAGCCGGTGCGCACGCCGCGGTCAGTCGCCGATCCCGCCGATCAGGATGCGCATACCTCGTCCGTCGTCGCCGCGCTCGATGACGACATAGCGTCCGCCGCCTTCGCCGCGGGCCGTGTATCGCAACGACCTGAGGTTCCCGGCGCCGTCGCGCTCGACCTCGAGCTCGTCGATCCACAGCCACTCCGGCTTGTCGCGGTTCTCCACCTTCTGGATCGCGCCGGATGGCGGGGGCAGCTCGATGCCGGCGGGGATGTCGGCCAGCGCGCGCGCCAGCACGAACGCCTCGTGCCAGTCGGCCTGGAAGATGGTGATGCCCTCCTCGGCCCTGAGGTAGCCGTCGAGGTCGTACTGGTGCCGTTCGTAGTGTGGTCGCAGCTCGTGACTCACCGTGACCCGAGCGAACGCGACGTACTGCTCGAGTGGCATGCCGCGTTCCGGCGCCGGATACCGGCTCAG
>JBIQIB010000141.1:0-3666 GCA_044508265.1 Acidobacteriota bacterium | reverse complement strand
CCGGGCGTCAGCGGAACGGCACTACACTCCTGCCACACCCGCTGCCCAGGAGCACAGATGAACAGACGACGGTTTCTGCATTCGACGCTGACGGCCGGCGCTGCGGCTGCCGCAGGGGCGACACGTGCCGCCGGCGCGCAGGCGGTGCGCCACCCGCAGCCGCCGGGTCCGCCGCTGCAGCAGTTCGACGCGCACGCGCCGCTCGTCGTCGAGCGCCCGCGCGACGGCAAGCCGCGTGACGGACAGGTCGTGGTGGCCATCCAGCCGCACTCCGACGACATCCCCCTGTTCGCGGCCGGCACGGTCCTCAAGCTGATCGACGAGGGAGCGACGGCTTACGTGATTCGCGTGACCAACGACGACATGGCCGGGCCCGGCTCGTACGCCGAGACGGTGATGGCCAACTGGCGCGACTCGGAAGCCGTGGGCAAGGCGCTCGGGGCCGTGCGCACGTTCGACCTCAACTACAACAACCACATGATGGACAACATCGCGTGGGCCGAGCTGCGCCAGCGGTTCATCTTCCTGTTCCGCCTCCTGAAGGCCGACATCGTCGTCAGCTACGACCCGTGGGCCGCGTACGAAGAGAACCCGGACCACGTCGTGACGAGCCGCTGTGTCGAGGCGGCGGCGTGGATGGCGGGCGGGTCGAAGGACTATCCGGAGCACTTCGCCGCCGGGCTCGCGCCGCACGGCGTCAGGGAGAAGTACTACTTCGCGCGCTTCCAGCAGCGCGTGAACCGCGTCGTGGACATCGGGCCATGGGTCGAGCGCAAGATCGACGTCAACCTCGAGAACCGCGCGCAGGGACCCGCAGGCGAGAACGGCGAGCGCCTGCGGACGCGGCTCGCAGCCGAAGGCCGGCGCCTGCCACTGCTTGGCGACGATGCGCGGACCGCCAACCGCGAGTACATCCGGCAGTTCGTCCTCGACCGCGACAGGACGGCCGGCGCCCCGCACGGGCTCGCGTATGCCGAGGCTTTCCACCACATCGTCACGCCTCCGAGCGCCGTCGCCGCGTACGTTGGCGAGCACGCCGTCGACAGGTAACGTCCCCGCAGACGCGTCTTGCCGTTGCCACCGACTTCCGCCATGATGCCCCCACCATGACAACCCTGACGCCGCAGGACGAGGAGCACCTGCGGCTGCTCGCGATCTTTCACTACGTGGTGGCGGGAATCACCGCGCTGTTCTCGCTCATCCCGATCGCGCACATCACGGTGGGCATCCTGATGGTCATGGGGAAGCTCGAGTCCGGTCCGAGCGACGCCGCGGAACCCCTCTGGATGGGATGGATGTTCATCGCGATGGGCGGCGTCTGGATGGCCGCAGGGCTGACGCTGGCCGTCTGCCTGGCGCTCGCGGGCCGGTACCTGCGAGCGCGGCAGCACTACATGTACTGCCTGGTCGTGGCGTGCATTGCGTGCATCTTCACGCCGTTCGGCACGGTGCTCGGCATCTTCACGATCATCGTGCTGATGCGGCAGACGGTGAAGGACGCGTTCGCGGCGACGGCCGCCTGAGCCGCGCGCGGGCGAGCGGGGTGGTGCCGAAGGCGGGGGTCGAACCCGCACGATCCTTCCGGATCAACGGATTTTGAGTCCGTCGCGTCTGCCAGTTCCGCCACTTCGGCTCGGTCCCCGGGCGGGGACGGGCGAGTATAGCAAGGGAGAGGACCTGGACGGCAGAGGCTGGAAGGACGGCCCGGGGGGCCGTCCCTACCTGATCGTCCAGAGATAGAGCGTGCGGCTCGTGCCGTTGCTGTCGGTGAACGTCTCCACCTTTGCCGGCTCCCAGTCGCCCATCCCGAACTGGTGGGAGACGATGCGCGCGCCGGGCTTGAGCTGCGCCGTCAGCTTCGGCCGCAGCTTCGCGTTCGACGACGACAGCAGATACAGCGTCACGACGGTGGCGTCCGACACGTCGGCCTCGAGCGCGTCCTGCAGCCGGAACTCCACCTTGTCGCTCACGCCGGCCGCCTTGGCGTTGGCCCGGCTCTCCTCGATCCGCTGGGGGTCGATGTCGATGCCGACGCCGCGCGCGCCGAGCTTCGCGGCGGCGATCACCAGGCGTCCGTCACCCGACCCGAGGTCGTAGACCACGTCGCCCGACTTGACGTCGGCCAGGCTGAGCATGCGCTGCACGACGTCCTGTGGCGTCGGGACGAAGGGCGCCAGGCTGTCGCCTCGCGGACGCCCCTGCTGGGCCAGAAGCGGCGCCGCCAGCGCCAAAGACGCAGCTCCCACGGTCATGCCCATCCGCAGCAGGGCGCGCCGGGGCATGCCCGCCGGATGACCCGTTCGACGATTCGTCATCTCACCTCCCACGCGGGCATTGTAGCCGCCCGCCAGGGCCGTCGCGTCGCCTCCTGCGGCGGCCGCGATTCAGACGCCGCCGCCGGCCGTTCAGTTGGCCCTGGTGCCCCGGATTCGAGCGGCATTCACGCGCCAGGCGGCCCCCGAAAGCCCATTCATGGCCGCGATATGCAATTTATGGGCTATAATCGAAAGGGTTTCTCGGCAAAAGACTTCTGCAGTGCCTTCCCTGCAACATCCGGAGAGAGGGGTGCCCGTGACATTCCAGGTCGGTGACAAGGTCATTTACCCAAATCATGGTCTCGGCGTGGTGGAGCGTATCGAGACCAAGACGATTCTGGGGACGATGTGCGACTTCTACCAGTTGCGCATGGTCGCCAACGAGACGACGGTGCTCGTGCCCGTCAGCAACGTGGACAGCGTCGGGTTGCGGCGAGCGGTGTGTGACACCGAGATCGAGCGCCTGTACAGCCTGCTCTCGGACGGGAAGATCGACAGTCACCAGAACTGGAAGGGACGCTTCAAGGACAACTCCGATCGGATGCGCACGGGTTCGGTGTACGACGTCGTCGAAGTCCTCAAGAGCCTCATGTACCTCAGCAAGTCGAAGAACCTCTCCTTCCGCGAGAAGCGCATGCTCGATCGCGCCCGCTTCCTGGTCATCTCCGAGATCTCCGAGGTGACCGATCAGTCGATGGAGGTCGTCGAACAGCGCGTGGACGAAGCGCTGCTGGCGTGCTTCAAGGCCAAGGAAGCCGCGTCGGCCCAGCCCGCGCCCAAGCGTGCGTCGACCGCCGCAGCAGCCAAGGCGAGCACCGTCAAGGTGACGACCGCCTCGCGTGCGTCGGCGCGCCGCGCCATGCAGGCCAACTAGGCCGGCCCGCACTTTCGTTTCTGCAGCACTGCCGAGACCTCGACCGACGCCCGGCCCCCCGATGAGGGTGGCCGGGCGTCGTCGTTTATGATCCGGCCGCATCGTGTCCACATCGCTCGCCGCCCTCCGCTCAGCCGTCGCCTACCTCTTCGTCGCAAGCTGGGTGCTGATCGTCGGCACCCCCGCGCTCCTCGTCGGCATCCTCACCGGCGCGCAACGTCATCTCTTCTGGCTCGGCATCCTGTGCGTCAGGATCGCCATGGCCATCGTCGGCATCCGCACGGTGGTGGTCGGCCGCGAGCACATCCAGCACGACCGCGCCGCCCTGTACTGCGTCAACCACGCGAGCAACGTCGAGCCGCCGATCCTGTTTGCGGTGCTCCGCGAGCTCACGCCCGGCCTCAAGGTCGTCTACAAGGCCGTGCTGCGGAAGCTTCCCATCCTTGGACGGGGGTTCGACGTCGTCGGTTTCGTGCC
>JBIQIB010000140.1:7874-9442 GCA_044508265.1 Acidobacteriota bacterium | reverse complement strand
ACTTCCCGGCCGCCTCCACTCGCCCCTGTACGGCCGCGCCAGCAGCAGGTTCGCCTCGTCGTCGTCCACCACGCGGCCCGCGGCGTGGTCCCACCGGAGCGAGCGTCCGAGCTGCATCGACAGGTTGGCGAGGATGCAGGCCGTCGTGGACATGTAGCCCTCCTCGATGTCGGCCACCGGGCGCCCACGCGTCCTGATGCACTCGAGCAGGTCGCGCATGTGGCCGCGGACCGCTGGCGCGACGTGGCGCTCCAGGTCCTTCTCGGTGCGGTCCTCGGGGTACTCGTCGAGCTCCATCACGACGTCCTCGTGCAGCGGGGTGCCGTCGCCCTGGGGGATGAAGTCCCAGCTGTTGACGCTGGCCTTCAGCGTCCCCTTGTCGCCGTAGATCGTGGCGCCCCACGGGTACTGCGGGTCGGGTGCGGTGCCCCAGGTGCGGTGCGTCCACACGATCGGCAGCTCGCCGAAGTCGAACGTCGCGGTCTGCGTGTCGCTGATGTTCGCCTTGCTGTCCTTCTGGACGAGGATGCCGCCCGTGGACGTCACGCGCTCGGGCATGCCGAGGTCGAGCATCCACCGCACCATGTCGAGCATGTGGATGCACATGTCGCCGACGATGCCGTTGCCGTACTCCATGAAGGCGCGCCAGCCGCGCGGGTGGACGAGGGAGTTGTACGGGCGCAGCGGCGCCGGCCCGGTCCACATCTCGTAGTCGAGCGTCGGCGGCGGCGCCGTGTCGGGCGGGTTCTGCCGCGTCCGCATGTGGTAGTAGCAGTAGATCTCGACGTGCCCGACCGTGCCGAGCAGGCCTTCGCGAATGACCCGGTCACGCGCGTTGATGAGATGCGGCGTGCTGCGCCGCTGCGTGCCCACCTGGACGACGCGCCCGTGTCTCCGCGCGGCGGCGAGCATCGCCTGGCCCTCGGCGATGTCCACGCTGATGGGCTTCTGCACGTACACGTCCGCGCCGGCCTCGACGGCGGCGATCATCGGCAGCGCATGCCAGTGATCGGGCGTCGCCACGATGACCAGGTCGAGGTCGCGCTCGGCGAGCATCTTCCGGTAGTCCGCGTACGTGCGTGGCCGCTGCTTCGAGCGCTGTCGCGTGGCGACGAGATCCGCGGCGTCGCTCAGCATCTGGCTGTCGACGTCGCACAGCGAGACGACCTCGACGGGCGCCACCTGGACGAGGCGCAGCAGGTCCACCTTGCCGTACCAGCCGGAGCCGATGAGACCCACCCGTAGCGGCGTGTCGGCAAACGCGCGCACGTAGCCGGGGAATGCCGACAGCGCGAGCGTGGCGCCGCCGGCCGCGAGGAACTGGCGTCGATGCATGGAGAGGTTATACACCCGCCTCCGCCTGACGGTTTCGGCGGGACGGTTCAATAGCGGGGGACGCTGGGGGGCAGGGCGAGCTCGATGCGCGGGCGCTCGTCGGCCGACGCCAGCGCCCAGACGCTCGCAAGCACCGTCCGGGCCACCGCCTCCATCTTGGCCGGGTCCAGGTGCTCCGCCTCGTCGGAGGGCAGGTGATAGCGCGGGTGCGTGCCGGTGGTGAACCCGATCGT
>JBIQIB010000140.1:4237-7774 GCA_044508265.1 Acidobacteriota bacterium | reverse complement strand
GCGTTGTCGTCGGCCGAGTTGTAGATGCCGTCGCCGTCCACCTCGCGCGTGCCGACGGCGCCATCGAGGTGGGCCGCCATCGTGATCACCTCGTCGCGCAGGGCCGGGTCGCTCCCGTCGATACGCGCCACGACGTTGAACGGCTGCGTCCGCGTGAGTGCGTCGAGGACGACGCGCACGGTGACGTGCGTGCGCAGTCTGAACGACGGGGGATAGTCCACGGCCTCGCCGCGCGCCACCAGCGTGGCCCTGTCCGTGTCCTCGCCGGCGAGCAGGGCGTCGCCGGCAGCTTCCGACAGCAACAGCGACGTGACGGGCGGCGCGGCGTACGCCGAGGGCACGGGCGGATCGAGCTCGCGCCGTACGAGGTTGCGGTCGCGCAGCTGGGCCCACGGCTCGCCGTCACGCGGCGTGGTCAGGAAGATCACGCCGAGCGCGCCGCGCGCCCTCGCCTCGTCGAGCACCGACGTCGCGCCGACGGTCACGCGGCCGATGCGCTCGATCGCTTCGCCAGGTGTGCGCGCCCACCGCGAATGCGCGAGGACGAGCGCGCCTCGCACGTCCACTTCGGCATACGGATCGATGCCGGCATCCGGCACGCGCCATCCGTGGCCCACGTAGACGACGGGTGCTGTCGCGTCGATCGGTCCCGCGAAGCTGACAAGCACGAACCCGTCGCCGAACGGGAACCGTCGTCCTTGGATCTCGAGCGCACTCGCGCGCGTCGCGACCCGCATCTCCACGAGGTCGTAGTGCTGCCGGTACGTGCCGTGGTCGCCCGCCGGCGCGATGCCGGCCGCGCGTAACCGCTCGATGATGTAGTCGGCGGCCACGTTGAAGCCCGCGCTGCCCGTGTCGCGGCCGCGCAGGTCGTCGGAGGCCAGCCACGCGAGGTCGCGCGCGAGCCCCTCCGCCGTGATGGCGTCGGCAGCCGCACGGACAGCAGGCGGCAGGATGCCGTCCTGTGCCCGTCCGAGCGAGACGACGACCAGCAGCGACAGGAGACACGTGACGACGCGCGGCAGCATGGCCCACAGCGTAGATCGGAACGGGAGTACACTGGCGCCCCATGAGACAACTGGCAGTGCTGCTGGCCGCGAGCCTCCTCGCCACCGGCGCCGCATCGCAGGACGAGGGGTTCGTGCCGCTCTTCGACGGCAGGTCGCTCGACGGGTGGGTCAACATCAACTGCGCGCCGGATACGTTCGGCGTCCGCGACGGCGAGATCGTCGTGACCGGCGAGCCGATCTGCGAGATCCGCACGGAGCGGATGTACGAGAACTTCGTCCTGGAACTCGAGTACATGCACGAGCGCCCGCGCGGCAACGCAGGCGTCTTCGTGTGGGCCGACGCGCTGCCGGCGCGCGGCCAGCCGTTCCTGCGCGCGATCGAGGTGCAGGTGCTCGACGGCCGGAACTCGGAGACCTACACGAGCCACGGCGACGTCTTCGCGATCCACGGCGCCGTCCTGACGCCCGACAGGCCGCACCCCCGCGGCGCCATGCGCAGCCTCCCGAGCGAGCGGCGGGCCAAGGGGCCCGGCGAGTGGAACCACTACCGGATCACCGCGAACAACGGCACGCTGAAGCTGGCCGTCAACGGCAAGGAGGTGTCGGGCGGCTACGACATCTCGCCGCGCAAGGGCTACATCGCGCTGGAGTCGGAAGGCGCGCCCGTCCGCTTCCGCAACATCCGCGTGCGCGAGCTGCCGAGCGCCGGCGTGCTCGACGAGCCCCACGTCGCCACCGCCGACGCCGGGCACACGTCGCTCTACGACGGCAAGACGTTCACCGGCTGGCAGCTCCCCGACGATCAGGACATCCGCTGGCGCACGCACGACTGGCGCATCGCCTATGAGGGCCCGTCGGACGCGGCAGGCGCTCCCCTGTTGTCCACCGACACCTACGGTGACTTCGAGCTGATCGCCGACTGGCGCTGGGTGGACGCCGCGCCGTCAGGCTCGCCGGCCACAGTGACAGCGCGACATCTGCCTGGCGTCCGCGCCGTCGTCGTGCCGCAGGCGCACGACGCCGCGCAGCCGGCGGGCCAGTGGAACAGGCTCGTCCAGCGCGTCGAAGGCAACCGCCTCACCGCCCTGCTGAACGGCACCACCATCGTGGACGGCATGGTGCAGGAAGGCCTGCCGTCGCGCGGGCGCATCGCGCTCGTGCCGGTCGGGCGGCAGATCGAGTTCGCGAACGTGTTCGTCCGCCCGCTCGGGCAGGACGCCTCCACACGCCCGTGATCCCCCGCCCTCCAGGTCCTTCCACGATGACGGACATGCCGCCCGAGGCCGCCACTGCCCCGCCGGGACCGGAGCCGTCCGGATCCGCACCCGCCTACGCCGATCTGCTGCGCACCGCCGGCGCCGACGAGGCGTTCGACGTGCTGGCCGCGCTTTCACCCGACGACCTGGCGGACGTCCTGCAGCAGGTTGAACCGATGCTGGCGCGCACCGTGCTGTCGCGGCTCGACGACACGTTGCGGCAGCGCGTGCTGGCAGGCGCCACCGTCGAAAGCCGACGGGCATGGTCGGCCGGGACCGATGTTGCCGAGGGGACGGTGGGCCGCCTGATGGAAGCCCCCGTCGGCGTGTTCGGCCCCGACGTCACCGTCGAGGCCGCCGTCGCGGAACTCCGCACGCTGGTGGCGCGCGCCTTCATCACGTACGTCTTCGTGGTGGACCACGCCGGACGCCTCGAGGGGATCATCACGATGCGCGATCTGCTGTTTGCGCCACCGGACGCGCGTCTGGGTGACGTCATGCTGCGCGAGCCGTTCGCACTCGACGCGCGGATGCCGCTGATGGAGGCGATGCGGGCCGTCCTGCATCGCCACTTCCCCGTCTACCCGGTCTGCGACGACACAGGACGGCTCATCGGGCTGCTCCGCGGGCAGGACCTGTTCGAGGCGCAGGCCATCGAGCTCTCGGCACAGGCCGGCGCGATGGTCGGCGTGGAGAAAGAGGAACGCTTCACCACGCCGTGGGTCACGAGCCTGAAGTACCGTCACCCCTGGCTGCAGCTGAACCTGCTTACCGCGTTCGCCGCCGCTGCCGTCGTCGGGATCTTCGAGAGCACCATCGACAGGCTGGTGGTACTGGCCGTGTTCCTGCCCGTGCTGGCGGGCCAGTCGGGCAACACCGGGTGTCAGGCGCTCGCCGTCACGCTGCGGGCGCTCACGCTCGGCGAGCTCCACAAGGGGGCCGCGCGCGGCCTCGTCGCAAAAGAAGGGCTGCTCGGCCTGCTCAACGGCGGCCTCGTCGGCCTGACGGCGGGGATGGGCATGTACGTCTATGCGTCCATACAGGAACGCGCCGACGCCGCGCTCCTGGCGCTGGTCGTGTTCCTCGCCCTCACCATCAGCTGCATCGTCAGCGGCATAGCCGGCGCGCTGGTGCCGCTCGGCCTGAAGCGGCTGGGCGCCGATCCGGCAACGGCGTCGAGCATCTTCCTGACGACGGCCACCGACGTCGCGAGCATGGGGCTGTTCCTGGCGCTCGCGACGGCGATCGTCCTGTAGGACTCGGCCTAAGGA
>JBIQIB010000140.1:2500-4137 GCA_044508265.1 Acidobacteriota bacterium | reverse complement strand
GGGGCTGTTCCTGGCGCTCGCGACGGCGATCGTCCTGTAGGACTCGGCCTAAGGACGCGAGGGACGGCCCGGAGGGCGGCGGGAAGGACGGCCCGGAGGACGGCGGGTCGGACGGCCCGGAGGGCCGTCCCTACCTAACCGTTGAAGTAGAGGTATGCGGCGAGGATGAGCACCAGGACGACGCCGGACCACACGACGTCCACGCGCGTCCAGCTGCCCCGCGTTTCGGCCTGCTGCTCCGGCGAGATCGTCTGGTACGTCAGGCCCGCGAGCTGCGTCTCGCTCGGCGGTGCCGTCGCGTAACTGACGCCGAACAGGACGGCCGTCGAGATCGCGAAGATCAGCAGGCTGTAGTACTGGAAGTAGATGTTGTTCACGATCCAGAACAGCGACCCTTCGGCATAGCCGTTCTCGAAGCCGGGGAGCCCGAGCGTGACGGGCGTGTCCACAGCCAGGCGGAACACGCCCAGCGCAAATCCCACGAGCAGCGCCGCCAGACAGCCTGCGCCGTTCAGCCGCTTGGTGAACACGCCGAACGCGAAGACGGCGAAGATCGGCGGGCCCAGGTACCCCTGCACGCCCTGGAGGTAGTCGTACAGCCCGCGGGCACCCTGGATCACTGGGATCCACAGCAGCCCCACGAGGACCATCGCCGCCGTCGCCACGCGGCCGATCCACACGAGCTGCTGCTGTGACGCCCCGGGGCGGAACTTCTGGTAGAAGTCCATCGTGAACAGCGTCGAGCACGCGTTGAACACGCCCGCCAGCGAGCTCATGAGGGCCGCCAGCAGGCCCGCGACGACCAGGCCGCGCAGCCCGGACGGCATCACCTGCTGCACCAGCAGCGGGAACGCCGCCTGCGCCCGATCAGCGATGGCCGTTCCGCTCCCGTCCACCATCGTCGTCAGCACGCCGCCGTCCGCGGTGCGGGCGAGGGCGATGGCGATCATGCCGGGCACGATGAAGATGAATACCGGCAGCAGCTTCAGGCACGCGGCGAAGATCGTGCCGCGTCGCGCCTCGGTCTCGCCGGACGCGCCCAGCGTCCGCTGGACGATGTACTGGTCGGTGCACCAGTACCAGAGGCCGATGATCGGCGCGCAGAAGAGCATGCCGAGCCACGGGTAGTTCGTGTTGAAGTACCAGGCCATCCGGCCCGACTCCTTCACCGGCGCCCACGTGCCTTCCACGCCCTCCGCCATGAGCGGCTTCCACAGGTTGAACATGTCGGACCCGAGCGCCTGGCGCAGCGCGTCCCAGCCGCCGATTGCCGCCAGGCCGTACCACGTGAGCATGAGCGAGCCGAACACGAGGACGAGCGTCTGCAGCGCCTCCGTATAGGCCACGGCGCGCAGGCCGCCGAGCACGGTATAGAGGCCGGTGAGCACGATGACGAGTACCGAGCCGACCCAGAAGCTGTCGAGCACCATGGGCCCGACCTGCAGCTGCAGCTCGGGCAGCAGCGTGCCGAACACGACACCGCCGGCGTAGATGCCGACAGCGATCTTCGTCAGCACGTACGCCACGAGCGAGATGAGCGACAGCACCCACCGCGACGCCGGCGAGAAGCGCCGCTCGAGGAACTCGGGCATCGTGTACACACGCGACCGCATGTAGAACGGCACGAACACCCAGCC
>JBIQIB010000140.1:0-2400 GCA_044508265.1 Acidobacteriota bacterium | reverse complement strand
CCCGAGCCGTGCGATCGACAGGCGCCGGGCTGCGTCGAACCCGGCCGCGTTGGCGATGGCGTCGTAGGCAGGCGCCCAGAAGCTGTAGCGCAGTCGATTCCACATGGATGGGGTGCGGTAAGGCAGCCGCATTGTCGCATGTGGGCGCCCGGAGGCCGGATCGTCGTAAGCTTGACGGCTGAGGTGCCAGAGCCGCCCGGATCCGATCGCGTGCCGCCGCCCGGCGCCTCGTCACCCGAGGACGCCGGCGGCGGCGGCCGAACCGTCCCCGACCCGCACGCCTCCGACCCGTCGTGGCCGGACGTGGCCGCCGTGCGCGAGGCGCGCGACCTGCTGTTTGCCCGCTACGTCGGCCCGTACCACCTGACCGCCCTGCTCGGCGAGGGCGGCATGGGCCAGGTCTACCTCGCGACGCAGGAACAGCCGCTGCGGCGCGAGGTCGCGCTGAAGGTCATCAAGCGTGGCATGGACACCGACGCGATAGTCGCGCGGTTCGCCAGCGAACGACGGGCGCTGGCCCTGATGGACCACCCGGCCATCGCGCGCGTGCTCGACGCCGGCACCACCGACGACGGCCGCCCCTTCGTCGCGATGGAACTCGTGCGGGGCCAGCGGCTCACCGAGTACTGCGACGGCGCGCAGCTCACCGTCGAGGAACGGCTGCGACTCTTCCTCGACGTGCTGCGCGGGGTGCAGCACGCCCACCAGAAGGGCGTCCTGCACCGCGACCTGAAGCCCTCCAACATTCTCGTCACCACAGTGGACGGCCGGCCGCAGCCGAAGATCATCGACTTCGGCATCGCGAAGGCGCTCACCGACGACGAGCCGCTCGCGACGCGCGTGACGATGCTCGGCCAGTTCGTCGGCACGCCGGAGTACATGAGTCCGGAGCAGGCAGGGGTGATCCCCGTCGGCGTCGACACACGATCCGACGTGTACTCGCTCGGCGTGGTGCTCTTCGAGCTGCTGACGGGGCATCGGCCGTACGACTTCGAGAAGCGGACGCCGACGGCCATCACCG
Source organism: Acidobacteriota bacterium (assembly GCA_044508265.1). GTDB lineage: Bacteria > Acidobacteriota > Vicinamibacteria > Vicinamibacterales > Vicinamibacteraceae > JAEZDP01. The sequence goes on along the minus strand of JBIQIB010000140.1, from coordinate 1,379 downwards.
CGCGGCTCACGGAGCTGCGGATGCCCGTGCGTCCGAGCGCCGCGGTAACCACGCGCACGTCCAACCGCCGGACCGAGTCGACCGAGATGGACCTGGCGGCCGCACGCCGCAGCTCGCCCGCGCGGCTCCGCCGGACGCTGCGCGGCGATCTCGACACCATCGTCCTCAAGGCGATGCACCCGGAGCCGGATCGGCGCTACGGCTCGGTCGAGCAGTTCGCCGACGACCTCGACCGGCACCTGCGCGGTTTGCCCGTGACGGCGCGCCCGGACAGCCGGATCTACCGGGCGTCGAGGTTCGTGCGCCGTCATGCCGTCGGCGTCGGCGTCGCGGCGGTCGCGCTCTGCGCGCTCGTCGTGTTCGTCGTCGTGCTGGCCCGAGAGCGCGCACGGGCCGTCGAGGCCGAGCGGCAGGCACGCATCGAGGCGGAGACCGCCACGCAGGTGTCGAGGTTCCTCGTGGACCTCTTCGACGAGGCCGACCCGGCCACCAACCGCGGCCGCGACGTGACGGCCCGCGAGCTCGTCGACCGCGGCGCCGAGCGCATCCGCACGGAGGTGACCGACGCGCCGCTGGTGCGCGGGCAACTGCTCCACACGCTCGGGGACGTGTACCTGGCGCTGGGGCGGGCGGAGAGCGCCGAGCCGCTGCTGCGCGACGCGCTCGCGCTGCGGGAAGAAGCCCTCGGCTCCGGCGCGCCTCTCGTCGCGGAGACGCTGAACACGCTTGGACGCGTCCGCGTCGAGCGCGGCGCGACGGCCGAGGCGCTGGCGATGTACGAGCGCGCCCTCGCGATTCGCCAGGCCGCGGAAGGCCCGGCCGGCGCGGGCGTGTCGGAGGTGCTCAACAACCTGGGCCTCGTCCATCTGACCGACGGGAGGCCGCGCGAGGCTGTGACAGCGCTCACTCGATCGATGGAGATCCGGCGCGGGCTCGACGAGGAGAAGCGCGCGGAGCGCGGCGCCACGCTGTACAACCTGGCGGTCGCGCACTATCAGCTGGGTGAGTACGAGAAGGCCGACGAGGTACTCGCCGAGGTCGAGCCGCTGCTGGAGGCGCAGTACGGCACCGGTGATCCGCATCCGGTGCTCATCGGCCTCGCGTCGTTCCGGGGACTGGTGCTGCGCGAACTCGGAAAGCTGCAAGAGGCGCGCGACGTCCTCGAGGCCGGCGTGACCGACGCGCGAAGGCTCTATCCCGAGCCGCACGGCCAGCTCGCCACCATCCTCAACAACCTTGCGCTGGTGGAACGGCGCGAGGGCCACTTCGAGCGGGCCGAGGCGCTGTATCGCGAGGTGCTGGCGATCGACCTCGCCATCCACGACGGCGAGCACCCGGACGTGGCCCACAGCTACTTCAACCTGGGCACGTTCCTCTAC
>JBIQIB010000139.1:8500-9586 GCA_044508265.1 Acidobacteriota bacterium | reverse complement strand
GCCAGCAGCGGGAAATGGTCGGACGCCTCAGCCGCCGGCGCGTCACGCACGACCCGGAACTGCACGAGCCGCGCACGATACGCCTCGGGCACGAACGCGTAGTCGAGCCGCAGATGCGGGTCCCATGTGGGGAACGTCATCCCGGGGTCGTCCGCCGGAAGCGCGCGGTAAGCGTCCACATAGCCGGCGTCGAGCACCTGCTGTACCGTGCGCCAGCGGATTGCGCCTCCGCTGAGCCAGACGAAAGGGCGCAGGCGCGCCGGCAACCTCGCCGTGTCGAGCACCTCACCCGGCGCGAGCGTGTTGAAGTCGCCTGCGAGCACGTGGAACCCGGACGTACGTGCGGCGACACCCTGCAGCAGCGCCCGCACCTCGACGACGCGGCGCCGTTCCGTCCACGCCGCATGCACCGCGCTGAGATGCACGCCGAACAGCGTGACGTCGCCCGGCAACACCACTTCGAGGAACGCGTGTCGCGACCAGCGCGGCTGGTGCCACTCGGCGCGCACCACGGCGTCGCGACTGAGATACCCGAGCGACTGCTTGCGCGTCGTGCCCCAGTGCGTGAGTCCGGTCTCCGCCGCGAGATGCCCGACGACGTCAGGACGCGTCGCCTCCTGCAGGAGGACGACGTCCGGGGCGGCGGCGCGAATGACCGACGCCAGCGCGGCCTCGCGTCCGCGGCCGCCGTGGCGGATGTTGTACGACAGCAGTCGCAGGCGGCTCACGCGTCCGGACCGGGCTGCGGCGTCACGAGATGCGCAGGCGATGACGTGTCCGGCGGGGTCGCCTCGATCAGCGTGAGATAGGGCTGGCCGAGCAGGTCGCCCCGGAAGGCCATCACGAGCGACCGCGTCGCCTGGATGTTCACCGGGCGGCCGACCATCTGCGTGAGGTGCTCGCGCAGCGGGACGAACGCCGGCGCGATGTCCGGATCGCCTTCGCCCAGCGGACGCGAGTGGATGCCCGGGACGAAGAAACCTGTCGTCTCGAACGCGCCGACGGCGTCACCGCCCACGAGCGTGAGATCGAGGTCGCTCGTGCCGGGCCCATCCGCGTCGAACGGCGCGCCGTCCTTCCACCGGA
>JBIQIB010000139.1:6092-8400 GCA_044508265.1 Acidobacteriota bacterium | reverse complement strand
TGCACCTGCAGGCCGATGCGCCCCGACAGCGGGACCGCCGGATCCTGCTCCGTGTAGTCGAAGGTGAGCAGACCGTTGAGGTGCGCGCGGAGGCGCGGCCCTTCACAGACGATCTCGTAGTCGTTCCAGTCGCCGCGCCGCAGCACCCGGTTCACCTGCGTCATGTCGGACCGTGCGAGCACGCGGTCGCGCCGCGACTCGTCGTAGAGGCAGCCCCACCAGTCCGGATCGCCGATGTCCACCTGGTAGCCCACCATCTCGTGATGGTCGGGCACACGCTGGCTGTGCACCTGCACGCCGGCGTTCACGAAGCCCTCCGAGCCACGCAGCCTGAACTGCAGGCGCAGCACCATGTCGCCGAACTCGCGCGTCGTGGCGAGAAACTCGTTGCGCGGCACCGTGTCGGTGAGGCTGCCGCCGACGAACGCGCCGTCCTCGATACGCCACGTGCGATCCGTGTCGCCGTCCCACCCGGCGAACGTCCGGCCGTCGGTGAGCATGACGAAGCCGTCTTCCGGCAGCGGGGCCGGTGCCCGCGGCGCCGCCTGGCGCGGCACCGCCGGCGTGGCGGACGCCGGACGCCGTGACGCGGCAAACGTCGTCAGCACCAGCGCGCCCGCACTGGTGAGCAGTGTGCGTCGTGAAGTCATGGCCCTCCCCGGAGTCTGGCGCGATTCTACTCTCGCCATGGGCAGGGACGGGCGGCACGGCACCCTGGCGACGCCGCTTGACCCGTCGCAGGCGCTCGGCAAGGATGGCGCATGCGTTACACGTCTCTCGGGTCCGTCCTGCTGCTTGCCGCGGCGCTCCTGCTCCCGGGCTGCTCGCAGGAGGCCCCGCCCGATGCGGCGAAATCGCCTCGGGCGGACGACGAGCCGCGCCGTCCGAACGTCCTCGTCATCCTCACGGACGACCAGCGCTGGGACGCGCTCGGTGTCGTCCAGCGCGAGATGGGCGACGCGGCGCTGTTCCCGTGGTTCGAGACGCCGCACCTCGATCGCCTCGCAGCGGAAGGCGCACGCTTCAGCAACGCCTTCGTGACGACGTCGCTGTGCTCGCCCAGCCGGGCGTCGCTGCTCAGCGGCCGCTACGCGCGACGCCATCAGGTGCTCGACAACTTCACCGAGTACCCGAACGACCTTCCGGGCTACCCGCGCCGCCTGCAGGAGGCCGGCTACGAGACGGCGTACATCGGCAAGTGGCACATGGGCGAGGACAACGACGCGCAGCGTCCGGGCTTCGACCACTGGATGAGCCATCGCGGCCAGGGCAACTACTTCGACAACGAGTTCAACATCAACGGCGAGCGGCGGCAGATTGCCGGCTACTACACGACGGTCGTCACCGATCACGCCGTGGACTGGATCGCGCAGCCGCACGATCGGCCCTGGCTGCTCGTCGTGGGGCAGAAGGCGCCGCACGGCGGGCCGATCCAGCCCGAGCCGCGCTTCGCGCACGCGTTCGACGATCGCGAGATCCGCAAGCCCGTCAACTACGGGAACTACCGCGCGGCCGACGGCAAGCCGGCGTGGCTCGAGGAGAGCCTCGAGACGTGGCATGGCCACAAGGGCCCGCTGTACGACCTGAAGGAGCACGGCGCGTTCGTCCGTGCCTACCTCGCGACGCTGCTGTCGGTGGACGAGAGCGTCGGCCGCATCTACCGCGCGCTCGAGGAGTCGGGACAGCTGGATCGGACGGTCGTCGTCTTCACCAGCGACAACGGATTCGTGCTGGGCGAACACGGGCGCGTGGACAAGCGGACGATGTACGAGGAGAGCATCCGCGTGCCGCTGCTCGTCCGGTACCCGGCCCTGGTGCGGCCCGGCACCGTGATCCCGCAGATGGTGCTGAACCAGGACCTCGCACCGACGCTGATCGAGCTTGCAGGCGCCGAGCCGCTCGACGACATCACGGGCCGGTCGGTCGTCCCGCTGCTCCGCAACGACGCCACGACATGGCGGGATGCGTTCGTCTACGAGTACAACTACGAGGTGCAGTTCCCGTACACGCCGAACGTCCGCGGCGTCCGCACCGACCGCTGGAAGTTCATCCGCTACCCGAACGGCGACGACACGCCCGACGCGTTCACGGCCGAGCTCTACGACCTGGAGTCTGATCCTTACGAGTTGCGCAACCTGATCGACGACCCCGCGCACGCTGGACGGCGACAGGATCTTGAGCGCCTGCTGGAAGAGCAGTCGGCGGCCGTCGGGCCGGATCGCCTGCCGAAGTACCGGGGCATCGTGGACGTGCGGCCGGAGTATTAGGAGGGGGCGCGGACGGCGCGGAGCGCCGTCCCTACCGGGTG
>JBIQIB010000139.1:0-5992 GCA_044508265.1 Acidobacteriota bacterium | reverse complement strand
GGCCGGAGTATTAGGAGGGGGCGCGGACGGCGCGGAGCGCCGTCCCTACCGGGTGCTGCCGTTGTCCTCTTCGACGAAGAGGCGGTGCCAGTACTTCACGTCAGTGGCGCCGGCGTTCGACAGGGCGTGCATGGCCCGCGTCTTCAGCGCCTCGTCCTCGCCGACGTGGGCCGCCACGACGTGCCCGCCGGCCGCAAGGTGCTTCTCGGCCAGCGCGTGGAAGCTCGACGTGTCGGACACCCACGACTCGACGATCCGGAACAGCCGGCCTGCCGCGCCGTGCTCCTCGCCAGTCGCGTCGATCCTGCGCATGCCTTCCTCGCCCGTGAACACTTCGAGGTGGTGCTGCGCCACGCCTGCGGCGCGCAGGGCATCGACGGCCGCCGACACGGCCTGTGGTTCGACGAAGAGGCCGGTCACGCGCCCGACAGGGTTGAATTGAAAGCCGTCCTTGTTCACTTCCGGATTCACCTGGACCACGGGTCACCTCTCTAGTGGGACGCCGACGCGGCGCCGCCTCACGCACGCACACCGCGGCGCGCGCGTCTGTCGTCGTAGCGTCAGCATACTGCACCCGCAGCGGGGTTTATCGGAGGTGCGTCACGAAGTAGCGAGTGATGAGCTTGTAGACGTGCTCGGTCGTGCCGTCGCCTTCGGAGATGCCGTGTGTGCGATTCGGATACGCCATCATGTCGAAGGGCTTGCCGAGTTCGACGAGCCTGTTGATCAGCCGCTCGGTCCCCTGGTAATGGACGTTGTCATCGCCCGTGCCGTGCACGATCAGCAGCTTGCCGGCGAGGCCCTCGGCGTGATGAATCGGCGAGCCCTTCCTGTACCCCTCTGCGTTGCCGGAGGGCAGGCCCATGTAACGCTCCTGGTAGATCGTGTCGTAGAGACGCTGGTCCGGCACCGGTGCGACGGCGACACCTGCCTTGTACACGTCGGGGAACCTGAACATCGCATTCAGCGTGCTGGTGCCGCCTCCGCTCCAGCCCCAGATGCCGACACGGGCCGGGTCGATGAAGCCGTAGCGGTCCACGATCGCCCGCACGGCCGCTGCCTGCTCGCGCGACGACAGGTCGCCGATGCTGCCGTAGACCACCTTGCGCCAGGCCGTGCCCTTCGGCGCCGGCGTCCCGCGCGTGTCCACGCTCGCGACGACGAACCCGGCGTCGGCGAGGGCGTGATGGAAGAGCATCCGGTTGCCCGTCCAGCGATCGACGACGGTCTGGCCGGCCGGCTCGCCGTACACGTACACGATCAGGGGATACCGCCGTGACGGATCGAAGTCGCGCGGGCGGATCATCCAGCCGTCGAGGGTCACGCCACCCTCGACGTCCACGGTCAGGAACTCGACGGACGTGGCGACGTCCGCGCCGAGCCGCGCTTCGAGCGCGTCCGTTTCCGTGAGCGTGCGCAGGGACCGATGGTCAGGCAGTGACACGACGCCGGTCACCGGCGGCTTGTCGACGCGCGACCAGGTGTGGAAGGCCGCGCGGCCGTCGGGCGCGACGTCGTAGCTGTGCCACCCGGTAAGCGCGGCGGGCGTGACACGCGCCGGCATGTCGCTGCCGTCCAGCCTCACGCGATAGAGATACCGCTGCGTCGCGGCGTCGGGCGACGCGATCACGTACAGCCAGCCGCCGTCCTCGTCCACCCCCGCAATCTCGACGACGTCGGCATCGAAATCGGTGAGGCGCTGCGGCGTGCCGCCGGTGCGCGGCACCTTGTAGACGTGCTGCCACGGGCCACGCTCGCTGAGCCACAGGAACGCCTTGCCGTCGTCCACCCAGCGCACGTCGTCCACGACGTCCACCCAGGCCTCGTTCTCGTCGCGGAAGACACGGCGCACCTCGCCAGTGCGTGCGTCGCCCGCCAGGACGTCGAGGCGGTTCTGTAGCCGGTTGAGCTGCTGCATCAGCACCGTCTGCGCGTCGATCCACTCGAGCCGCGCCAGGTACGTGTCGCGCGGATCGCCTTCGGTGCGCATCCATCGGGTCGCGCCGCCATCGGCCGCGACGACGCCGATGCGCACGGCGGAGTTGGTGGTGCCGACCTTGGGGTACGGAATCGTGGTGACCACTGGATAGAGCGTGTCGGTGTTGTTGATCAGCGCGAACGAGCCGACACCGCTGGTATCGAACTGCCAGTAGGCGATGTGGCGACTGTCGGGGCTCCAGCGGAAGCCGTCGCGCACGCCGAGCTCCTCTTCGTAGACCCAGTCGGACGTGCCGTTGATCGTCGTGGCCGACCCGTCGGTCGTGAGGCGGGTGATGCCTCCGTCCAGGCGCTCGACGTAGACGTCGTTCGCGCGGACGTAGCCGACGCGCGTGCCGTCGGGGGAGAACTTCGCGAACATCAGCGTTGCGGGCTCCGCATCGCCCCCGAGCTTGTGCAGGTTGTTGGTCGCGAGCTCCAGCACCCAGTAGTCGCCGCGCGTGTGGTGCCGCCAGACGCGGCGCGTGTTGGTGAAGATCAGCAGGTGCCGGCCGTCCGCCGACCACTGGTAGTCCGCAATCGACAACGGCGTGCGCGTGCCGGGGGCCGTCAGTCGGGTGCCTTCCACGAGCACGCGGCGCTCGCCTGTCGCCGTGTCGTAGCGCACGATGTCCCAGCCGGTGTCGTCGCCGGGCGCCCGCTCGACCGTCGTGTAGCCGGCGCCGTCGGGCATCCAGCGCGCAGGCCCGAAACGGGGGACGCGATAGGCGTCGTCGCGAAAGATGCGGGTGAGCTGGGCGTCGAGCCGCTCGAGCGCGGCGTCGTCCTGTCCCTGGGCGCGGCCCTGCGTGTGTACGGCGGGCGCGCCCATCGACAGGGCGAGCACCGCGGCCGCGGTGCACGACAGCACCGCGCGGCGTCCGGATGTGAGTGTCACGTGTGCGTCCTCGCGGGCAGTATCCTACCGGCCCACGAGCGTCAGCGCGAATCTGTCCTCGTCGTCCACCCACGCGTCACGGCGCGTGAAGCCGGCTTCCTCGAGCAGCGCGAACACCCCGTCGACCGTGAACTTGTACGAGCTCTCCGTCCAGATCGGCTCGTCCTGTTCGAAGGTGATGACGCCGCCGTCCGGGAAGGTGACCTGCTGACGACGCGTGCTCACCAGGTACGACTCCATGCGCGACGCCTGGGCGTTCCACTCGGCACGGTGATCGAAGCCGTCGAGGGCGAAGTCGGTGCCCAGCTCGCGGTTGATGCGCACCAGCAGGTTGCGGTTGAAGGCGGCCGTCACGCCGAGCGGGTCCTGATAGGCCGCCTGCATGACGGCTTCGTCCTTCACGAGGTCGGCGCCCAGCAGGAACAGATCGCCGGGTCGCAGCGCGTCGTGCAGTTGCCGGAGCAGCGCCAGTGCGTCCGGGGGATGGAAGTTGCCGAGGTTCGAGCCGAGGAACAGGGCCAGCGTCGCGCCGTCACCCGTCTGCTCGCGGCTGACCGACTCCAGGCCCTCGTGATAGGTGGCCTGGTGCGTGACCACCTCCACGCCGGGCAGCCCGGAGACGAGGCCCGATGCCAGCGTCAGGGCGGCGCGGGAGATGTCCACCAGGTGCACGCGCAGCCGCGAGTCGTCGTCACGGTGGGTGCGAAGCAGGGCGACGAGCTTCTCGCCGTTGCCCGGCCCGAGCTCGACCAGGTCGGTGAGCGGCCTGCACGTCCGGAGGATGGCTTCGCCGTGGCGGTGCAGCAGGCGCAGCTCCGCGCGGGTCAGCGGGTACCACGGCAGGCGGCAGATCGCGTCGAACAGCGCCGAGCCCAGCGCGTCGTACAGGTAGCGCGACGGCAGCTGCTTCGGACGCCTGGCGAGCGCCTGCCGGACGTCGGCGGCAAACTGCTGCGACGAGTCGGTCTGCATGGCCTCGGCCGCAGTGTCGGTGACGGGCGTCGGTCTCACCGGCGCGCCCCGTCGACGCAGCGGAAGGTGGCGTAGACGTAGGGATACCGCGTCCGGAACCAGTTACGGAACGACGGGCGCAGCAGCTCGCGCGCCGTCACCGGCGAGGCGCCCTTCATCACCATGTGCTCGCCGTCGAAGAAGTCGGCGGAGTACTCCGGATACGACGGCAGCGGCGTGAAGCCGTCGAACGGCGCAAACGGCGTGCACGTCCACTCCCACCCGTTGCCGGCCAGGTCGTCGATGCCCCAGGCGCTGCGGCCCGCCGGATGCGTGCCGACGGGATGCGGGTCCCACGCGGCGAAGTCGAAGACGCCATGTGCAGCGGTCGGCGCGTCGTCGCCCCACGGATGCCGGCGCGGCGCACCCGACGGCGAACCGTGCGCGGCCCGCTGGTACTGCGCCTCGGTCGGCAGCGACCAGCCGCGCCATCTCGCGTAGGCCGACGCTTCCGCCTGGCTGACGTAGACGGGCCACGCCGGCGGCAGCGGCAGCCGATCGAACTGCCCCCGCCAGTACCAGGTGTCGGCCTCGCGCTCCCAGAACGTCGGCCAGGCGAGCCCCTCGCTCTGCACCCAGGCCCAGTCCTCCGGTCGCCACCACGTCGCGTCACGATAGCCGCCCGCCTCGACGAACTCGAGGTACGCCGCGTTGGTGACGTCGTGCTGCTGCATGCGGAACGCGGATACGTCCACGACATGAGCCCGGCGCTCGTTGTCCCAGCTGAAGGCGACGTCGCCGTGGTCCACGCCAAGCGTGGCGCGTCCGGCCGGCACCTCGATCCAGGGATTCTCCGGCGGCGACCCGCCCTCGACAGGCTGATACCCCCTGGGCCGGCGTTTCTGCGTCAGGGGCAGCCGGTGCCACATGTACAGCAGCGTCTCGAGGTGCGTCGCCTCGTGCTCGATGATCGTGTACACGGCTTCGCCGCCATCGAGCAGCGGATGGCCGGGCACGTCGATCTCCGCGTTCAGGATGGCCTCGCGCACGCGGGCGTCGGCTTCGTCGGCAAACGCCCGCACCTCGCCGCGGGTGGGCCAGTGGTCGGCCTCGTTGCCGCGCGCCGCCCTGTCGCCGGTGATCTCGTGCGGATCGATGCCGCGCGCGAACAGCTGCTCGAGCCTGCCGTCGACGCCGGGCTGCCCCAGGCCGTTCTTCACGAGCGTGTTCAGGCTGAACGCCGGGATATGGCCCTCGTAGAACACGATGGGATTGCGAAGGGCGATCGGCCGCGTGTAGTAGGCCTCGTCGTCCACCATGTCGAAGATCTCGGCGCGGCGTGCCCGGTTTCTGTCGTACCAGGCCAGCAGGCCCTGACGGTCGGCGATGTCCGGGACGGCGACGTTGGCGATGGTCGTCATGGAAGCTCCTCTATCGACGCGGGCCGGCGCACGTCACAGCATGGACGGCACGTCCGACCCTGAGGTGGGAAACGCAAAGCGGGCGCGCCGGAGCGCTGTGGCCGTCATCCCCGCCTGCATCGCTATGGCGAAGACGTTGACGACCTCGTCGGCATGCGGGCCGAGCAGATGCGCGCCCAGCACGGCGTCCGACTCGCGATCCACGAGGACCTTGCACGCCGACGCCGTCTCGCCGACGCGCCGTGCCGAGGCCCAGGTGGCGGTGTCGTTGAAGGTCACCGCGATGTCGCGTCCGCCCTGCTTCGCGTCGGCCTCGCTCATCCCGACGCGCGCCAGCGGTGGCACGGTGAAGGCACAGCTCGGCACGACGCCGTAGTCAGCGGCACGGCGGGCGCCGGTCAGCAGGTTGTCGGCGAGGCGCTCGCCCTCTTCGCTCGCCATCGGCGTCAGCGGCGGCGCCCCTGACGCGGCACAGTCGCCCGCCGCCCACACCAGCGGATTGCTCGGGCTCTGGAGCCACGCGTCTACCGACACCCCCGCCTTCTCGCGTGCGACGCCGCCCGTGGCGCAGTCGAGGTCGTCGACGTCGGGCACGCGGCCCGCACCGTGCACGACGAGATCGACGGTGAGCTCCGTCTCGTCGTCATCGTGCGACGTCACCACCCGCAACGCGCCGTCGTCGCCGCGGACCACGCGGGCGACCGAGGTCTCCAGGCGGATGTCGATGCCTGCCTCCCGGGAGCGC
>JBIQIB010000138.1:0-9604 GCA_044508265.1 Acidobacteriota bacterium | reverse complement strand
GCATTAAGCATTAGAAGTACACGTGCAGCTGACTGAGCACGACGTGCGACGACGCATCCGCGGCCTCGCTCCAGTCACGGTAGTACGTCAGGTTGACGTTGAAGTGCGTCCGCGGCAGCAGCACCGTGCCTATCGCGATGCGCCGGAGGTCGTTCCGCAGATCGCCGCCCCCAATCCGGAACTGCGGGGAGACGGTGATCCAGATGCCGCGATACGCCTCGAACGCCGCCTCGTGCACGACGATGTAGTCGGCGCGGTTCTCGGTCGCGTGGCGATCGACCTGCGTCCACGTCGAGAGCCACGGCAGCGGCGCGTAGCCGAACGCGACGCCGGCCGCCGTCCGCCCGTCGGCAAGGTCCGACTCGCCCTCGTGCAGGCCCGAGACGGCGACGGCCATCGTCGGCCCGAGGTCCACCTGGAACCGTCCCGCCGCCACCACTCCGCGCGTGCCGTCGTCGTCGATGATCGATTGCGCGCGGCCGGGACCGACGGAAACCTGCGTCAGGTACCTGTCGGTCGTGTGGCTGACCTCGACGCCGTAAATCTGATCGCCCTGGCCGACGCCGAGCCACGATCGGTTGTACGCCGTGTGATCCGCAAACCGGACGCCGTACGCGGGCAGGAACCGCCCGGCGCGGAAGCCGAACCCGTGCTCCGGCTGCCAGCCCGCCCAGTGCTCGTACGAAACGAACCGCCCGCCGCCGGCGACGGGCTCGCGACCTGCCTGCGCGTACACGGTCCAGTCGTTCATCCGCACGGCGCCGTGGACGTTCGCGGCCATGAGCAGGTTGCGCCCGGTGCTGACGTCGCCGAACTTCATCTGCACGTGCGACGGCCGCAGCTCGATGCCCAGGGCGACGGGGCCGAGTCGTCGCCCCAGTGCGCCGAACAGGAAGCCCTCCTCCCCCGGCGGCGCTGCCGGGTCGGGTGACGTCCCGCTGCGGTCGCCCGTGGTCGAGAGCTCCCTGTGCGACAGCGACCGCCCGTAGTCGGTGAGGAGCCCGCCACCCGACGGGATGACGTGACACGCGGTGCACCGCGTGTACTGCTTCGACAGGAAGCGCGGCTCCGCAGACGCCGTCGAGGCCGCTGCCGCGCTGACACAGACGAGAAGCAGGACCCGCGTCAAGCGGCGCCACCTCATCGTGAGCCTCCGCCAGGCATGAACGTCGCCGTCACGCGCACCTCGAGCTCGTCGCGCACGCCAATCCCCAGATAGCGTGGCTCCGGAACGCCGTGCGCCGACAGGCTCACCGGGAACGTCGCCTCGACGCGGGCGCCATCGCCGGTCCGCTCGACCCGCGCCGTACCCCGGACGTCCTGCGTCACCCCGTGCAGCAGCAGCCGCGCCTCGAAGGACGTGCGCCCGCCCGACGCGGCCACGCCGGGCTGCGCGAGGACGATCTGCGTGAGCGTCGCATGTGCGAAGTCAGGCCCCTTCCCCGTCTCGAGGTAGTTCTCGCGCATGTGCGTGTTGCGCAGGCCGATGCCGGTGTCGAAGGTCTCGAGCGGGATGCGCAACGTTCCCGATGTGGTGCCGTCGCCGTCCGGCGCGATCGAGAGCTGTCCCTCGAGCGCGTCGCTTGCGGCCTCGAAGCTGCCGCCGAGCGTGAGGCGGCAGGTCGCGGTGATCCTTCCGCTCGCCACCCGCACGTGCGTCGGAGCGCCGGCCTGCGGCACACCCGCGGCGCGGACGCCGTGCGCCGCGACGATGCCGCCTGCCGCCCCGCCCGACAGGGCAGCCGCCGTGGCCAGCGCACACAGCAGCACCAGCGACGCGAAAGGCTTCCGTTGCATGACGCTCATAGGTGGATGGTCAGCACGCCGTTGGCAAACTGCGTGGTGAACTGCCTGAGCGCGCGTGTGGCGGGGCCGTTCAGCACGGCGCCGCCGGTGGAGTATCGCGAGCCGTGGCACGGGCACACGAAGGTGCCGCCCGTGCTGCCCGTGATCTGACACGCCTCGTGCGTGCACGTGGCGGTCAGCGCCGTGAACGTGTCCTGGCCCGTCCGCGCGACGAGCAGGTCGCCGCCCGACGTGCGCACCAGCGCCAGACTGCCGGGCGACGCGAGCGGCGACCCGCCGCCGATGTCGAGCGTGGCCTCACGGCCCGACACGGCGGCATTCAGTACGGGGAGCGGCGTGGCGTTGGGCATCGGGGAGGGCGATGTCGGTCCGCCGCCGTCGCCGCCCCCGCACCCGGTGGCCGCCGATCCGAGCGTGACGCCCGCGGCGAGCCGGCACGCGCGGAGCACGAACACGCGTCTGGTGCCTTCGATCGGCGCGGACCTTTCCTGCCGGACGTGCGGACGGGTTGACGGGGTCTCTCGAACCTGAGGCATGCGGCTGGTCTCCGGGCAACGCGCGTGAGTCGCGCAAACCATCCGCTCGTCCGGCACGTCGGCGCGTGCGCCGAGCGGCATGGTCTCCGTGAGAGCAAGGCATGTGCCGACGGCAACGCGCCGTGTCGCACGGTACGTTCCGGCGCGCGCCGCGGCAGCGTTACACCGTGCGTAATCGCTTACGTGCGGCGTAAGGCGCGCGCAGGCCTCAGCACGGCGAGACCATGTCGCGATAGTCTTAACGGCACGCGTGCCGCGCGGCGGCCGCGCCGGGTGGCGCCCTCGCCGCCCACACGCAAGGCCTCTTCGATGTTCCGACGCCAGACCGAAGGCTCCGTCGTCTGTACCAGCTGCGGCACGCTCGTCGGCGTGCGCGACGAGCGCTGCCTGAACTGCGGTCGCCGCAACCCCGGCCTGTGGGGTTACGCGCCGCTCGTGCGACGCCTCGGCAACGACCTCGGGTTCGTGCCGCTCGTGATCGGCACGTGCGGCGTGCTGTACGTCCTCATGCTGCTGCTGTCGGGCGGCCAGATGGGCATGCGCGGCCTGCTCGGCATGCTGTCGCCGTCGTTTCCCGTCACGCTGGTGTTCGGCGCCAGCGGCGCACTGCCGGTGTTCGGGCTGGGCCGGTGGTGGACGGTGCTCAGCGCCGGGTGGCTGCACGGGAGCCTGCTGCACGTGCTGTTCAACATGCTGTGGGTGCGGCAGCTCGCACCGGCGGTCGCCGAGCTCTACGGGCCGGGACGCGGCGTCATCCTGTACGTCGTCGCCGGCGTCTGCGGGTTCGTCGCGAGCTCAGTGGCGGGCGTCTGGCTGGCAGGGTCGCCGCTGCCGATGCTGCGCGGCGCGATGACGACGCTGGGAGCGTCGGCGTCGTTGTTCGGGATGCTTGGCGCGCTCGTCTACTACGGCCGGCGCAGCGGCAGCCAGGCCGTGCACGGGCAGGCCGTGACGTACGCGATCATGCTGGGCCTGTTCGGGCTGATCATGCCCGGCATCGACAACGTCGCGCACGCGGGCGGGTTCGCGGGCGGCTACGTGCTCGGCCGGATCATGGATCCGCTGCGGCCCGAGCGCCTCGACCACATGATCATCGCGCTCGGCTGCCTCGCGGCCTCGGCGCTCGCGATCCTCGCGTCCATCGTGACAGGGCTGCGGTAAGCGGTTCGCGGAATGCGGTTCGCGGGAAGCGGAATGCGGTTCCCGGTCCGCGGTAAGCGAACGGGGCGGGAGGTCCCGGATCCTCCTCCCGCCCGTCGTTCTCAGCCCAGCACCACCGGCGTCGGCTCGGTCAGCGCGGCAAGCACCTCCCGATAGAGGTACTGCGCGCCCTCGACGCCATCGTGCGGCCCCTGCTCGTACTCCAGCGCGAACGCGCCGCGGAAACCGGCCGCCAGCATGATCCGCGTCGAGCGCTGCACGTCGTTCCTGTCACCCCACCGGTCCCAGTACTTGGCATGGCAGGTCGTGTGCGCGTACGGCGCGAGCGCCTTGAGCCCGTTCACCAGCATGTGCTCGTGCTCCCAGTTGGCAAAGTCGGGCGACGCCTCGCAGTACGGATGGTTCACCTCGTCGATGATCGTCCGGATGTAGATTGGGTCGGCGGCGAGCCCCCAGTGGTTCTCGATGGTCACCTTGATGCCGAGGTTGCCGGCAAAGTCGGCCATCTCCTTGTGCGACTCGATGGCGGCCTCGAGCAGCGGCACGATGTCGATGTTGCGCGGGTAGCCGTCGCCGGGTCCGCGCGCGATCGCCTCGGGACGCACGCTCGGCCCAAGCGCGGACGGCGAGTTCATGCGCATCGACCGCGCGCCGAGCACCGCGCATCCTTCGAGCCAGCGCTTCGCCATCTCGACGCCTGCCTTCCGTTTGGCCTCCTCCTCGGGCGAGCCATACGCCGCCAGGTTCGTCGGCGCGTTGTTCGAGATGTGG
Organism: Acidobacteriota bacterium; assembly: GCA_044508265.1. GTDB lineage: Bacteria > Acidobacteriota > Vicinamibacteria > Vicinamibacterales > Vicinamibacteraceae > JAEZDP01. The sequence continues at coordinate 5,330 of JBIQIB010000138.1, read as the reverse complement.
TGCACCTTGACGCCGAGCTTCGCCGACGTGTTGGCCAGCTTGTCGAGCCACTTGCGCCCGGACGGACTCATCGGGTCGAACCCGCGCGGACGCCCGTCGACCATGAAGAACATCGAGTCGTCGGTGACGTCGCCGAAGAGGCCAGAGAAGAGGTCCATCTTGGTCACGCCCGGGAACGTGTCCCGCGTGAACTGGGGGAAATCGAGCATGGTGATCTCCCCGTACTTCTTCTTCATCTCCTCGGAGCTCGGCAGGTTCGCCCGCGCCTTCCGGGCGGCGTCGGCCGTTTCCAGCGCGCGGCGGGCGTTCGGGTTCTTCTCGAGCTCGGCCTGCGCCGCGGCCGCTGCGGCGGCGCGTCCACCCGGAGCGGGTCCGCGTCCGGCGGCGCCCATGCCGGCCGGGCGGGGCCGCTGCTTGAAGAGCGGACGAATCGGATAGGTGTTCGATGCGATGCGGTCGAGCGCGGTACGCCGGGCCTGCTCCTGTGCCGCCGCGGCCTCGCGGGGCGTGAGCATGACGGCGGCCGCGGTGACGCCGGCGCCTGCCGTCTTGAAGAAGTTGCGCCGATCGAGGGATGCCGCGTCTCGAGAATCCATGGTCACTATGAGATCTCCTGTGTATGCCTCGTCCGTGCGGACGACTGTGCGTACTACGCCGCGACACGGCGGAGCGTGTCGCCGGTGGGTCAGTAGAGAAGGAACGGCGCGCGGTCGCGCGCGAAGGCCGCGGCCTCGCGGTCCCACGCGTCGAGCACCGCCGGCAGCGTGCCGTCCTCGATCGCGAGCCGCACCTTGTCGGTGCCGGCCAGGCGGTCGAGCGTCCCGCTCCACGCGAACTGCCCGGGATGCTGCCGCCGGATCTCGTCGATGACGAGCAGCGCCGTGCGCACGGGCCGGTACGCCTGCCGGTCGTCGATGACGAACCGCACGCCCGGCACCGTCTGCCCCGGGAACTTCATCGCCTCTGGCGCGATCTCGAGGGTCACCGCCTCGAAGCGTACGCCCGGCAGGTTCCAGCCGTTCGCCGTGCGGACGAGCCGCGGCGCGTCGAGCCACGGGGCGCCGGCCTGCTCGAACGGACGATCGGTGCCTCGCCCTTCCGACAGGTTCGTCCCCTCGAAGTAGACGGTGCCCGGGTAGTTGATCAGCGCGTCGAGCGAGCGCAGGTTCGGCGAGGGGTTGACCCATGGCAGCCCCGCCTGGTCCTGCCACTGGTGGCGCTGCCACCCCTCGGCGCGCATGACGCGCAGGTCCGCGCCGATGCCGTGCCGCTCGTTGAACAGCGTCGCGAGCTCGCCCACGGTCATCCCGTGCCGTGCCGGAATCGGGTACATGCCGACGAACGACGCGAACGCCGGGTCGAGCGGCGCCCCCTCCACGATCTCGCCGCCGATCGGATTGGGCCTGTCGAGCACGACGAAGGGAATGCCCTTGCGCGCCGCCGCCTTCATCGCCAGCGCCATCGTCGAGACGTACGTCCACGTGCGGCCGCCGACCTCCTGGAGGTCGTAGACGATCACGTCCACGTCGCGGAGCATCTCCGGCGTGGGGCCCCGGTCTTCGGCCAGGTACAGCGAGTACACCGGCACGCCGGTCTTCTCGTCCACCTCGTCCTGCACCTTGACGCCCGGGGCCACCGTCCCGCGGATGCCGTGCTCGGGCGCCATCAGCGCGACGAGCGTCAGCTGCGGATGTTCGGCGATGAGGTCGATGTCGGGACGCCGCTGGCTGTCGACGCCCGTGTGGTTGGTGACGAGACCCACGCGGCGGCCCCGAAGGTCTGCCGGGACGTCGGCGAGGAACACCTCGATGCCGGGCCTGACGGCCGCGGCCTCCGTCGCGCGTTCGGTGGCAGTGCCGGACGCCGGCGCCTGACCGCAGGCGAACGATACCGTGAGCGCCGCGGCGGCGCCCGCCACCACGAATCGGTGTCCCCGTGCCATCGTGCCCACCTCAGTGTCCCGCCGCGTCAGCCGATGCCGGCAGCGCGAACGCCACGAGTCCCGTGGGCCCCTCGTGCGGCGTCGGGATCGCGTTGGGCCCCGTCGGCTGCCGGCTCGACGCGTGGGCCAGCAGGTACTGCCGGCCCTCGTGGACGTACATCGACGGCCCGCCGCTGGTCGGCCCGCCAAGCGGCAGCGTCGCGAGCTCGTCGCCTGTCTGTGTGTCGTAGACGTGCACCTTCCGGTCGGCTGCCGTCGCAAACAGCAGGCCGGTGCTCGTGACGACGAGGCCGCCCTTGACGGTGGCCGCCGATCCGGTGCCGGTGATGCCGCGCGGCAGCAGCCGCAGGTCGTCGCCGAGCCCCTTCTGCCAGGCGATCTCGCCGGTGTTGAGGTCGTAGGCCGTCAAGGTCGTGTAGGGCGGCTTGACGATCGTCGGAAAGAGGCCGAAGCCGTCGGTCACCGGGTAGCCGTCGCGGACGACCTCTTCAGGGTTGTTGGCGCGCGCGGGCCGCACGTCGCCCGGCCGCAGCAGCTTGATCAGCGTCGGCACGTTGAACCCGATCACGAACACGCGCCCGTCATCCGGCACCGACGCCGTGCTGCCCCAGTTCGACCCGCCCTGGTTGCCGGGCATGTGAATCACTTCGTCGTAGCCGATCGGAGTGAACGGACCCTCGTTGCGCGCCTTCAGGATGCGCTGCCTGAAGTGCTCGCGCTCCTCCGGCGTCAGCAGCAGCTCGTCGAGGTCGTCGATGGTGAACGACTGGCGCGAGAACGGCTCGGGTCTGGTCGGAATGGGCTGCGTGGGCGAGAGCCGCTCGTTCGGCACGTCGGTGCGCTGCGGCACCGGCCGCTCCTCGATCGGCCAGATCGGCTCGCCCGTCTCGCGGTCGAACACGTAGAGGTACCCCGTCTTCGAGGCCTGCGCGACGACGTCGATGGTCCGGCCCTCATGACGGATCGTCGTGAGCTGCGGCGCGGAGTTGTTGTCGAGATCCCAGATGTCGTGATGCACGGTCTGGAAGTGCCACAGCCGCTTCCCGGTGCGCGCGTCGAGCGCCAGGACGCTGTCGGAAAACAGGTTGTCGCCGTGCCGGTACCCGCCGTGGAAGTTGTACTTGGCGCTGCTCGTCGGGACGAACACGATGCCGCGCTCGACGTCGATGGACGCCTCCGCCCAGTTGTTCGCCCCGCCGACCGTCGCGCGGGCGTTCTCGGGCCAGGTGTCGGCGCCGAACTCGCCGGGCTTCGGGATGGTGTGGAACTGCCACACCAGACGCCCGGTCTGCACGTCGAAGGCCCGGATGTCGCCCGGCGCCGAGCGGTACTCCTGGTTGGTCGCCGAGCCGAGAATCAGGAGGTTCTCGAACACCTTGCCCGGCAGGCGGCTCTGCTGGTCGATCTGTGCGGGGTCGCGGTCGAGGCCCTCGCGCAGGTCCACGGTGCCGTCCTTGCCGAACGACGGGATCAGCTCACCGGTCGTCGCGTCGACGCCATGCAGGATGTTGCGGACGCTGTAGAACAGGCGCCGGTCCGTGCCGTCGGCGTTCTCCCAGTAGTTCACGCCGCGGATGGCGAACGCCTTGATGTCGCCGCGCTTCCACAGCTCGCGCCCCGTCGCCGCGTCGAGGGCGACGAGCGCGTCGCCGTGCGCGCGCGTGTACACGACGCCGCGCGCGGCGACAGGGTTGAAGTCGGTGTCGCCATCGGCATACGTCCAGGCCACCTGCAGCTGGCCGACGTTCGCCTTCGTGATCTGCGTGGCGTCGACGAAGCGATTGCTGGCCGGGCTGCCGGCGTAGTCGGGCCACTCGGCGGGCGCGTCCACGCTGCTCGTGTGGCCGGTCAGGCAGCCCGCCGCCGTGACGGCGGCCGCGAGGGCGACCGCCATCCAGCGGTGGCGTCGTGGGGAGGGGAGGTCTTGAACGTCCATGAAGTCGGGTCTCCGAAAAGTGGGGGTCAGTCTATAGGAAAGAGAGAGGAGGACGGGAGGAATGGAAGAAGGAGGACTGGAGGAATGGAGGAAAGAGGAATGGAGGAGGAGGAGTGGAGGAATGGAGGAGGAGGAGTGGAGGAAGGGAGGACGCGGGTGTGCGCGTGTTCTGAGGCGGGCACCGATTCGTTGTGCAGCTAGAGACCCTCCCCATGGCCGCGCGTTGGTATGGCCGCCGCGACGTGCTCGCGCGCGGGTGGCCGTGCCGTCTGGAGGTGTGCGTTGAAAGACAAGTACGTCATCCTGCTCGAGCCCGCGCCGCTGACGCGCGGGGCCGGTCCTGACGCGGGCACGCCCGCGCCGCGCGTGGAGGTGGACGAGCTCGATTCGCGCGACAGCCGGGCGATGCGGCGGCGGTCTGAGGTGATGGCCGTGGCGCCGGTGATGCCGATGAAGCTGATCGAGCCGGTGGCCACCCGTCCCGACGTGACGGCGTCGGCCGGCGACGTCGCCTGGGGCATCAAGGCCGTCGGCGCCGACACCTCTCCCTTCGACGGCAGCGGCGTCATCGTCGGCGTGCTCGACACGGGCATCGATCCGACGCACGAAGCGTTTGCCGGCGTGGCGCTGACGCGCCGCAACTTCACGACCGACAGCGACGACGACACGCACGGCCACGGGACGCACTGCGCCGGCACGATCTTCGGGCGAGACGTCAACGGCACGCGCATCGGCGTGGCGCGCGGCGTGCAGCAGGCGGTGATCGGCAAGGTGCTCGGCCCGGGCGGCGGCGGCAGCGACCAGGTCGCCAGCGCGATTCAGTGGGCCATCGACCAGGGCGCGCACATCGTGTCGATGTCGCTCGGCATCGACTTCCCCGGCTTCGTCAAGCTGCTGGTCGACGCGCATGGCTACCCGACCGAACGCGCGACGTCCATCGCGCTCGAGGGCTACCGGCACAACGTCCGGCTGTTCGAGCGGCTGGCGTCGTTCATCAGGGCGCAGGCCGACTTCGGCACGCAGGCCCTGCTCGTCGCCGCGGCGGGCAACGAGAGCCAGCGTGACGGCTCACCCGCCTTCGAGATCGCGTGCGCGCCGCCCGCCGTCGCCGAAGGCATGGTGTCTGTCGCGGCGCTGGAGGAAAGCGGCTCGACGCTGCAGGTGGCGCCGTTCTCGAACACGAACGCGACGGTGGCGGCGCCAGGCGTGAACGTGATCTCGGCGCGGCTCGGCGGCGGGCTCGTGGCCATGGACGGCACGAGCATGGCCACGCCCCACGTCGCCGGCGTCGCCGCGCTGTGGGCACAGAAGCTCTCGACGCCGGGACCGCTCCAGGCGTCGCAGCTGATGGCGCGCCTCGTCGCGTCGGGCCACACCGGCACGCTCGCACCGGGCTTCGACCCTGACGACGTCGGCACGGGACTCGTGCAGGCGCCTCAGTCGTAGGAGACG
>JBIQIB010000137.1:0-9817 GCA_044508265.1 Acidobacteriota bacterium | reverse complement strand
CTGAGTGCGACGACGAAGCTGAGGACGGTCCAGACGCACAGCACCAGCGTCTGCGGCCAGAGCGCCAGCGGCCCCAGCCCTTCGAGCATCACGCCGCGCAGCGCCTGGTTGAGCGCCGTCAGCGGCAGCAGGTCGATGGCCGGCTGCATGGCCTCCGGGAAGTTCTCCGACGCGAAGAAGACGCCCGAGAGCACCCACATCGGCACCATGACGAAGTTCATCAGGCCCGACACGGTCTCGATGCTCGTCGCCCGGCTGGCCACGAGCAGGCCGATGCCGGCGAAGCACGCGGCGCCCAGCACGCAGAACCCCGACAGCACAAGCCAGGAGCCCTGCACGGGCACGTCGAACACGAACACGGCGAAGCCGAGCAGCGCCCCGGCCTCGAGCACCAGGAACACCAGCCGCGCGGCAATGTGCGAGGCGAGGTACTGCGCGCGTCGCATGGGCGTGGCCATCAGCCGCTTGAGCAGCTTCCGCACGCGGGCCTGCACCACCGAGAACCCGATGCTCCACAGGCCCGTGCCCATGATGTTCATGCCGAGCAGGCCGGGCACGACCCAGTCGATATACCGCGAGCCGGGCACGACGACGCGCTCGTCCACGGTGGGCACGACCTGCCGCTGTCCGGCGGCCTGCTGCAGCCGCTCGTCCACGACGTAGCGCGCGACGCGGCTCTCGGGCCTCGTCGCGTCGAACTCGTACGTGACGGGCGTCCCGGGGATCACCAGCACGTGGACGGCGCCGTTGCGCAGGGCCCTCGTCGCGGACTCTCGATCGAGCACGCGCACCTCGAGTCCCTCGCCGCCCTCGAGCGTCTCGACGAGCGCCGCGTTGCCCGGGGCGTCGAGCACGCCCGCCAGCACGGCCGGCGTCTGCTGCGTGCCGAAGGCGATGCCGAGCGCGCAGGCCAGCAGCACCGGGAACGCGAACACCCAGAAGAGCGCCTCGGGCTCGCGCAGGAACTCGCGGAAGCGCGTGATCGTGAGCTCGACGAACGGATGCCGGTGGTCAGCCATCCCGCAGCTGCCTCCCCGTCAGCGAGACGAACACGTCCTCGAGCGTCGCGCTGTGCGTCGTGAGCAGGCTGAACGCCCTGTCGGTGCCGACGAGCGCGAGCAGCGCCGGAATCGCCTCGTGCAGCACCGAGACGATGAGCGTCGCCCGCCCATCGGTCACCGTGGCCTTACGCACGCCGGGCAGGGCCGACAGCGCGTCCGCGGCCGGCAGCGACCCGTCGGCGAGCGCGAACTCGACGACGTGCTCGGCGCCCAGCGACGCAATCAGTTCGTCAGGGGTGCCGAGCGCGATGACCTTGCCGTGGTCCACGATCGCCACACGGTCGCAGAGGATCTGCGCCTCGTCCATGTAGTGCGTCGTGATGAGGACGGTGCGGCCCGCCTCGCGGTAGGCCGTCAGCATGTCCCACAGCTGCCGGCGCGATTGGGGGTCGAGGCCGGTGGTGGGCTCGTCGAGGAACAGCAGGTCGGGATCGCCGGCCAGTGCGCACGCCACCGCCAGCCGCTGCTTCTGTCCGCCCGACAGCGTGCTGTACCACGCCGCGCGCTTGCTGGTGAGGCCGACCCGCTCGAGCAGCGCCTCGACGGTCGGCCCGCGACGGTAGAACGACCGGAAGAGCCGCAGCGTCTCCTCCGTGCTCAGCTTGTCGGACAGCTGCGTTTCCTGCAGCTGGATGCCGAGGCGCTGCCGCAGGCCGTCGGGGTCGCGGTCCCACCGCATGCCGAGCACCTCGACGTCGCCGGCGTCGGGCGACAGCAGGCCCTCCAGGATCTCGATGGTCGTCGTCTTGCCCGCGCCGTTGGGGCCGAGGAGGCCGAAGCACTCGCCCTGGCGCACGTCGAGGTCGAGGCCGTCGACGGCGACGACCTCGCCATACCGCTTGACGAGCCCGGCACAGCGCACGGCAAGCGCGCGATCGGTCATGTGCGCAACGTGAACCACTCCCCGGCAGGCGTGTCCTGCCGCAGGATGGTGTCGTGGCGATCGGAGCCCGTCGAGATCAGGGCGACGGGCACGCCGCAGAGTTCTTCGAGGCGCTCGATGTAGCGGCGGGCGGCGTCCGGCAGCGCGTCGTAGCGGCGCAGGCCGGCCGTCGGAGACTCCCACCCCGGCAGATCCTCGTACACGGGCTCGCACGCCGCGAGCACGCCGATCTCAGAGGGAAACTCGGTCACGGCCGTGCCGTTGGCGGTGTAGCTCGTGCAGATGCGCAGCGTCTCGATGCCGTCGAGCACGTCCATCTTCGTGATGGCCAGCGCGTCGAGGCCGTTGACGCGCACGGCATAGCGCAGCGCCACGGCGTCGAACCAGCCGCAGCGGCGCGGGCGCCCGGTGACCGAGCCGTACTCGCTGCCGCCGTCGCGCAGCCGCTGCCCCATCTCGTCGTGCAGCTCGGTCGGGAACGGTCCGCTGCCCACGCGCGTCGCGTAGGCCTTGGCCACGCCCATGACGCCCGAGATCCGCCGCGGCCCGACGCCGAGCCCCGTGCAGATGCCGCCCGTCGTCGCGCTCGACGACGTGACGAAGGGATAGGTGCCGTGGTCGATGTCGAGCAGCGTGCCCTGCGCGCCCTCGAACAGGATGCGGCGGCCTTCAGTGATGGCGCGGTCGAGGTACAGCGACACGTCGGTGACCCACGGGCGCAGCCGCTCCCACGCGCGGTCGAGCTCCTCGAGCACCTCGCGCCAGTCCATGTGCGCGTCGGGGATCAGGCGATTGCGCGCCTCGACGTTCTCGCGGATCGCGTCCTCGAGCAGGTTGCGCGGCGCCTTGTCCGACAGGTCGCCCACGCGGATGCCGCGCCGGCCGATCTTGTCCTCGTAGGCCGGCCCGATGCCGCGCGACGTCGTGCCGATCTTCCGCTCGCCGCGGCGCGCTTCCGACAGCACGTCGAGCTCGCGGTGGTACGGCAGGATCAGGTGCGCCTTGCTGCTGATCACCAGGCGGTCGCCCACGGGGATGCCTGCCGCCTCGACTTCGTCGATCTCGGCAAACAGCGCCTGCGGGTCGATGACGAGCCCGTTGCCGATGACGCACGTCACGTCAGGGTGGAGCATGCCCGACGGCAGCAGCCGCAGGATGAACTTCCGCCCGTTGACGTAGACGGTGTGGCCGGCGTTGTGGCCCCCCTGGTAACGCGCGACGATCGAGAAATCCGGCGTCAGCAGGTCGACGATCTTGCCCTTGCCCTCGTCTCCCCACTGCGCTCCCAGCACGGCGATATTCATCACGACAACCTGGCTCCGAACCGTGACACGCGCGGCCTCGTGGCGCGCGAAAAAACACATCATGCTACCAGACGGCCGCGAGTTGACAACGTGCCGCCGCGTCCATAGGCTCTAGGGCTTCCGGCGATGCCCCCCCTCGATCGAGCGCTCTCCGTGTTGCAGGCCCAGGCGCCAGGCATCCCGCTCGCCGTGGGAGGGTGCGCGTCGGGCCGCAGCACCTGGCTGCGCGCGCTCGCGTCGAGCCTCGACACGGGCACGTCGGCCGTCTACGTCGATCTCGAACGCATCGCCACGACCCCCGAGCAGTGCTACAGGGCGCTCCTGCGCCACGTGCGTCCGGCAGACGACAAGCTGCCGGCGCCGGCGTCGCTCGCCTCGCCGCGCGACGCGTTCCTCGCGCTCGTGCGCGTGCTGACGCAGGCGACGTCAGCCAACGGGCGTCCGTTCACGTTCCTGCTCGACGAGGTGCTCGAGCTGCGCACGTTCGAGAGCTTCCCCGGGCTGAAGCAGGCGCTGCGGGAACTCGGCGAGGCCGTGGCCGCATCGCGCAACCGCTTCGTCCTCGCGTCGCGCTTTCCGCTGCGCGCCTCCCGACTCCTGACGTGGCCGAACGTCGTCGTGTTCCCGATGGAGCGCGTGGGACCCGACGGCGTACGCTGGGCGCCCGGCGCCTTCGACGGCCTCGACGGCCACGAGCGCCGGCAGATCACCGCCCTCTCCGACGGCCGCCTGGGCTACGCCGTGACGATGGCACGGGCGCTGCGGGCGGCACGGCGCAGCGGTCTGGCCGACGCTGTGGGCGCCCTCACCGAGCAGATGCTGCCCGGCGCGCCGCTCGAGCAGCGGCTGCGCCTGTCGTACGAGGTGCGCCTGCAACGCGCCCGCGGGTACGGCGCCCTGCGCGCGATCCTCGACACGCTCGCCGACCAGCAGCCACTGAATCTGACGCAGATCGCGCAGCGCCTGTCACGCACGCCCGGCTCCACGAAGGACTACCTCTCGTGGCTGCTCGACGTCGATCTGGTCCAGGTGGATCGGAAGCGCTACACGATCACCGACCCGCTGCTGCGGCTCTGGATACGGCTGAACAACGGCATCGAGCCGCCGTCCGACGGACAGGTCGCCCGCGAGGTGCAGCGCTACGCCAGCGAGCGGCTGAGCGCGGCGGGCCTCGGCCTCGATGACGCGCTGCCGGTCGCCGTCGGCGCGCGGCCGCCGTCACCCGGAAGCATCATCGAAATCGACTGAGCCCGCGGCCAGCGCCGCGAGGGCGAGGCGCGCGGCTTCCTGCTCGGCTTCTTTCTTCGTGCGTCCGCGGGCCGCGGCCAGGTGCACGCCACCGACGCGCACTTCCACCTCGAACATCTTGTCGTGATCGGGGCCGACCTCGCCGGTCGTGCGGTACTCGGGCAGCAGCTGCCGCCGCGCCTGCAGCCGTTCCTGCAGCGCCGACTTGAAGTCGCCATGCACGCTGGCCGCCGCGTCCTCGCGCCGCGCCGCGTCGAGCAGCGGGCCGAACTCGCGCACGATGAACGCGCGCGCCGTTTCCATGCCGCCGTCGAGATACAGGGCCGCGATGAGCGCCTCGCATGCGTCGGCCAGCAGCGCGGGCTTGCGGCGTCCGCCGGTCTTCTCCTCGCCACGACCGAGACGGACGTAAACACCGAGTTCCAGTCCTTCCGCGACGCGCGCCAGCGCCACCGCCGACACGAGCGACGCCTTGATCTTCGACTTCAGCCCTTCGTCGGTGAACGGGAACTCGTGGAAGACGAGATCGGCCATGACGAAGCCGAGCACCGCGTCGCCGAGGAACTCGAGCGACTCGTTGTCGCCGCCGGAGTCGGGCACCTCGTGCGCGTACGAGCGATGCGTCAGCGCCTGCACCAGCCGCTCGCGATCCGAGAAGCGATGTCCGAGGCGCTGCTCGAACGCCGCGAGCTCGTCGTGGAACGGCACCACGCGCAGATCGCCCGGCAGCGGATCGTGCTCGGCCGCCTCCAGCAGGCGCCGTGCCTCCACGGCGTCGTCTTCAGGCACCGTCAGCGTGATCTCGCCGAAGGGCGACGCCGGCAGCGGAAAGACATAGCGCAGCCCCGCCTGCTCCTGCCGGACGTCCACGCCGTGCGACTCGAGCAGCCCGCGCACGATCGACGCCTCGGCGTCCGACGACGTCCGGAACACGACGACGCGTGTCATGCGGCGGCTCCGCCGTCCATCTTGAGGACGATGAGGGTCATGTCGTCGTGCTGCTCGGCGCCGTCGGCAAACTCGTGCACGCTCTCGAAGATCTCGTCGCACAGCGCCTCGGGGTCGAGGTGCGCGTGCTCCTCGACGCACAGGCACAGCCGGTCCTCGCCGTAGAGGTCGCGAATGTCGTTCATGGCTTCGCTCACGCCGTCGGTGAACATCACGACGACGTCGCCCGGGTCGAGGGGAATGGTCTGCTCCTGCAGCATCGCGTCGAAGCGCGTCATCACCGACTCCATGCGGACGCCGAGGACGAGTCCCTGCGGCGCCAGCAGGCGCGTGCGCGGGAACGACTCCCGGGCCCGCAGGTGAATGAGCGGCGTGTGGCCGGCGCGCGCGTGCGTCAGCGTGCGGGCGTCGAGGTCGAGCACCGCATACGACATGGTGATGAAGCTGCTGCGCCCGAGGTGCTTCGACAGGATGCCGTTGACCTGCGACAGCAGGCGCCGGGGCGAGTCGTGCGTCTTCGACAGCGCCAGCACGAGGCCCTTCAGTTCGGCCATGTACAGCGCGGCCGACGCGCCCTTGCCCGACACGTCGGCCACCAGCATTCCCACGCGGCGGTGGTCGATCGGGAAGAAGTCGCAGTAGTCGCCGCCGATCTCGCGCGCCGGGCGGCACGCCGCCGAGATCGTCATGCCCTCGAGCCGCAGCGACTCGGACGGCAGCAGCGACGTCTGGATGTCGCGCGCGATGAGCAGCTCCTGCTCGAGGCGGTCCTTCTCCACCTTCTGCTCGAGCAGCTCTTCGACGCGCTCGGTCATCTGGTTGAACGACGTCGCGAGCGCGCCGAACTGATCGCGGCTCGGCACGTGCACGCGGTGCGAGAACTCCTCGCGCTGCACGCGCTGCGTGCCCTCGAACAGCTCGTGGATCGCGCCGGTGATCGACCGGGCCAGGCTCACGCCCATCACGAAGGCCACGCCCTGGATGATCAGGAACAGCGCGCCGATCACCATCAGGATCACCAGCATCAGGTTGCCGAACGACACGCTGCCGCCGACGGCCTGCGCGCCGGTGATGTGCTGGTACACCTCCGGCAGGTTCGGCGCGATGTGCAGCCCCACCTTGCAGGGGTCGGCCGTCTGCCAGTCCTGCACGTCGAGCACGTTCACCCAGGCCAGCGTCAGCGGCCCGGCGGCAGCCGCGCTCGCCTCCTCGCGCGGCAGCGTCAGCGTCGTGCGGTCGGCGCACCGATCCGGCTCCCCCGCCACGACGGACGTCGCCGGCCCGAGGCTGATGCCCGTCTGGCTGCGGATCAGCTCCGCGGCTGCGGCGTCGAGCGGCAGGTCCACGACGACGGCGCCCCTGGTGCGGTCGTTGGTGCCCGTCCACGCGACGGCGCGGACGATGAGCCGGGCGCCGTGCCGGATGCCCGCTTCCTCAGTGACCGGGATGACGAGTGCCGTCGGCTCGGACGGCGGCAGCCATGCAGGCAGCTCCTTCGGCGCCGTGCCGTGCGCCCACGTCCCGGCCTGCAGCCCCCTGAACGTCGCGCGGTCGCCGATGGGGATGAGCGCCATCGACATGCCGGGGTACGTGCGCGTGCCGGCGCTCAGCTTGCGCGCCACGAGATCCGCTATGGCCTCGGCATCACGGGCCTGCTGCAGCTCGACAGCCGTCGTCTCGGCGTAGACGCGCGCCTGCGCCTGCAGATCGGCCAGCTTCTCCGTCACGAGGAACGAGCTGAACGACAGCATCGTCAGCGCGCCCAGGATCAGGAAGAAGGCGACGATGAGAAGGACCGGCACGAGGCCGATGAACACGTACGACAGCACCAGCTTGCGCCGGACGCGCCAGAGCAGGCGCTGGCGCAGTACGGCCGACAGGCGCCAGGCGATCATCGAGGCGCCGACGGCGGCGCCCAGGCTCGCCATCTTGCGCAGGGTGTCGACGGTGGGTCCCGTCTCGACGAGCTGCTGCAGGATCCAGATCAGCAGGCGCAGCGTCACGCCGCCGATCAGCAGGCGCCCGGCCCAGTGCTGCAGGAACAGCGCGCGAAGGGGCGGCAGCGGCTGAAGGCCGGTACGTTGCTGGCCGTCGAGCACGTGACGGCGATCGTCGAGATGCTTCAAGGCGTCGCCGCGTGGACCGGCCATGGGACGGTAGGGTGCAACCCGGGTGGAACGCTCCGAGATGATACCATCCGACTCGGAGCGAGACCCCTGTGAAGATCGACCCGAGCGCCCGCTTTTCCACCATCTGCATCCACGCCGGCCAGGAGCCCGATCCCTCCACCGGCGCGATCATCACGCCCATCTTCCAGACGTCCACGTACGTCCAGGACGGCCTGGGCCGCCACAAAGGCTACGAGTACGCCCGGACGGCCAACCCGACGCGCGCGGCGCTCGAGGCGAACCTCGCGGCGCTCGAGGCGGGCACGGCCGGGTTCGGCTTCGCCTCCGGCATGGCGGCGATCCAGGCGGTGATGGCGCTGCTCTCGCCCGGCGATCACGTGATCGTCACCGACAACACGTACGGCGGCACGTACCGTCTGTTCGAGCGCGTGCTTCGCAAGACGGGGATCGAGTTCTCGTACGTGGACACGGGCGACCTCGAGGCCGTCGAGGCGGCGTTCACGCCGGCCACGCGGATGGTGTTCCTCGAGACGCCGACCAACCCCATCCTCGGCCTTACGGACCTGCAGGCGGTGGCCGACCTCAGCGCGTCGCGCGGCGCGTGGGTGGTGGTGGACAACACGTTCGCCAGCCCGGCGCTGCAGCAGCCGCTGCGCCTCGGCGCCGACCTCGTGCTGCACAGCACGACCAAGTACCTCAACGGGCACAGCGACAGCGTGGGCGGGGTCGTCGTCGCCAAGCACGACGAGCACGTGGAGTTCCTGAAGTTCTACCAGAACGCCGCGGGCGCCATCCTCTCGCCGTTCGACTCGTGGCTCGTCCTGCGCGGCACCAAGACGCTCGCCGTGCGCATGGCCGCGCACAACGCGAACGGCCAGGCGATTGCCGAGTTCCTGGCGCAGCGCCAGGGCGTCGAGCGCGTGTACTACCCCGGGCTGCCCGACCACCCGCAGCACGAGCTGGCGCGCCGGCAGATGCACGGCTTCGGGGGGATGATCTCGTTTGACATGGGCACGCTCGAGCGCGCGCAGGCGGTGCTCGAGAAGGTGCGCCTCTTCGCGCTGGCGGAGAGCCTGGGCGGCGTCGAAAGCCTCATCTCCCATCCCGCGACGATGACGCATGCGTCGGTGCCGGTGGAGCGTCGCATGGCGCTCGGCGTCAGCGACAGCCTCGTGCGGATCTCGGTGGGCATCGAGGACGTGGACGACCTCAGGGCCGACCTCGATCAGGCCATCGCGCACGCCTGAGGCACATCCCTTCACACGCGGCCTGCGGATACGGATCAGCCGTCGGCGATCCAGCGTCCGTAGGCGTCGCTCGCGGCCTCGATCGGCAGCACGAGGAACTCCGGCACGTCGTACGGATGTGCCGCGTGCACGGCGGCCTCGAGCGCAGGGACGCGCGCGCGCGTCGTCTTGATCAGCAGCTGCTGCTCGTCGGCATGTTCGACGGTGCCCTGCCAGCGGTAGACGGAGCGATGCGGCGGCAGGATGGTCACGCAGGCGGCGTGGCCGTCGCGGACGAGCTGCTGCGCGATCGTCTCCAGCGGAGCGCCGGTGGGCCAGGTCGTCAGCACGATCACCAGGCCCGGGGACGCCGGAGACGCCGGTGCCTCGGGCGTCTCGCGTGACTGCTTCTTGTCTGCGTTCATGGTTTCCTGTATCGTCCGGGCGAGTCGCCGGTGCCACCCTCCACAGTTCGTCAGTCTACCGTGAGGCCTCGCGTCAGACCGGGCCAGCAGGGACGAGGCGTCGTCGCGCGTGTCGTGCGCTTCGGCGCCGCGGGCGTGGTCGTGCTCTCGCTCGTGGACGGCGTGTTCGGCCAGGGCGGGCTGATCGAGAACGAGCGGCTGCGCCAGGAGATCGCGCGCGATGAGGCGGCGCTCGAGCGGCTGGTCGAAGAGAACGAGTCGCTGCGCGAAGAGACGCGTCGGTTGAAGGAGGATCCGTCGGCCATCGAGGACCTCGCGCGGCGTCACCTCGGCCTGCTGAAGGAGGGCGAGCTCGTCGTCATCCTGCGTGACGTGCCGACGCCGACGCCGACGTCGCCGCCCGAGCTGCGGCAGGACCGCAAGAAGCGCTGAGGCGGGTCGTTGTCGTTGACCGCGCACGAGCCGCGTGGTACTCTTGAAAAGTCGTCGCGGGCCGTATGTGTCCGCTGCCGACTGGTGACGCGGGGTGGAGCAGCCTGGTAGCTCGTTGGGCTCATAACCCAAAGGTCGCGGGTTCAAATCCCGCCCCCGCA
>JBIQIB010000022.1:0-46312 GCA_044508265.1 Acidobacteriota bacterium | reverse complement strand
CGGCGGCCGGACGATCCCGCAACCGTTCGAAGTGTGGCGCCCGCTCCCGCTGCCCGGCGACCCGACGAAGCCCGAGCACATGATGACGCGGTGTTTCATTCCCGCGTGGTTTCACGACAACATCGCGCTCGCGACCGCCGACCCCGGCTATCTCTCGAAGGCGTACGCCCTCGGCGCCGAGAAAGGGAAGCAGCTCGCCGAAGGTGATTGGGACGCCGACGACGGCATGATCGTCGGCTCGGTGTGGCGCGAACGGCGCGCGATTCAGGAGACCGACGTCGATCTGCTGGCGCACGGGCTGCAGGCCGGCCAGGTGATCCCGTGGCACGTGCTGCCGCGCGCGGACTGGCGGCCGCCGACCGGTTCGCACATCTTCGGCTCCGTCGACTACGGCTACGGGGCGCCGTGCTCGATTCATCTGCACGCCGCGTTGCCGGGGGGGCGGACGCGCACGTTCCTCGAGTTCTACAAGGCCCGCGTCCGGGACGTCGACCAGGCGAGGACACTGCGCGAAATGCTCACGCGCGAGACGGTCGCCGGCTCGAGCACGCCGCTCATGGAGGGCCTCGAGTGGATCGTCATGGACCCCGCGATGTGGAACAACCGGCAGGAAATGGGCCTCGCGAAGTCCATCGCCGAGGTCTATCAAGACACCATGCCGCGCGTGCAGTTCCGCAAGGGCGCCGCCGGGCGTGGGGCGCGTGTTTCGCGGCCGCAACGGTGGCTCGATGCGCTCTCGACGTCGCCGGAAGGCTTCCCGTGGTGGTCGGTGACGTCGGCCTGCCCGCACTTGATTCGAACCGTGCCCGAAGTCCCGTGGGACCCCGATGACCCCGAGGTCGAGGACGGCGACAGCGAGAACCATGCGTACGAGGACGTC
This sequence comes from Acidobacteriota bacterium, assembly GCA_044508265.1. GTDB lineage: Bacteria > Acidobacteriota > Vicinamibacteria > Vicinamibacterales > Vicinamibacteraceae > JAEZDP01. The sequence goes on along the minus strand of JBIQIB010000022.1, from coordinate 45,432 downwards.
GGGCGCTTCTTCGAGGCCCGCCCGCACGCGCCTCGCGCCCAGGAGCCCGACCCGTTCGAGCATCTCGACCCCATCAGCCGCGCGCATCAGCGGGCGCTCGCCGGCCAGCACGACCAGAAGCGGCGACACCGCATCGTCGTGCCGGGCATGCAGCGCTGACCGTTTGGACAGTTCGCACTTGCGGAATTGTCATCGAGTCGCTACAGTTCGCGGTTGTAGCGTTCTCCTCGGGACGCATGGCGACCGTGGGGCGCGGCCAGCAGCGTGAAAGCACTGGCCGCGCCTTCCGGCAGGGGGCTCCGATATGAAGTGGCCGTTCGTCACGCGCAAGGTGCACGAGCTGGAACTCGCGAAGCTGCGCGACCAGTTGGGATACCAGCAGGCCGTGTCGGTGGCGAACGCGAATCAGGCGACGTACTGGCGCACACGCGCCGAACGTCTCACGGATTCGGCGCTCGCGCGCGCCGGCGCGATTCACGAGCCCACGATGGTCGAGAAGAAGCCGGAACCGAAGAACCCGCTGGCGACCGTCGCGGCGGCGCTGTCGATGAAAGAGTTCGATTCGGCCGAGGTGCCGAGCCTGGTGGAGTAGGAGGGTCGAGTGTTCGGTGCTACTAATGGGTTGCCGCAGTCGATGAACAGTAAGGGCCTTCATAACCTTCGAGAGACGGAGATGACCGACATACCAGTGGGCGCCGTGCCGAAGGAACCACCCATCGCCAGAGACGTGCAGACACTGCACAAGAACGTTGCGGCCCTGGCGCAGGCGGTCGCGCAGCTCGAGTCGAAGCTCTCGCCGGTGCTGGCGCCGGTGCCTTCATCGGGGGATGATGCCGCGCTTCAGCAGTCGGGCAGTTCTGAACTGTCGCGGTCCATCGCGACGGCAAATATTGGACTGGCGCAGGTCTACGATCGCGTGCTGGCGATCACTCGGTCCGTGGAAGTCTGAAAATCCGACGCGGGGAGGCCAAGCGGACAGGCAGCCGGCTCATACCCGGCGTATGGCGGGTTCGACTCCCGCCCCCGCAACCAAGATCGAAAGGGAGGTGCAACCATGCGCTGTTGAATGGTCGCTTCCACTCTGGATGGTCGGCAATAAGCCTGGGGCGCAATCGCCGACCGCTATTCAAGACGGCTCTGAGGCGGGCCGACTCCATGCCCCTTCTAACCAGCACGCAGCCGCCAGGGGTGACGGGTATGCGCGCGAGTGAACGAACAACCGGCACTCACCGGGGCTAGCGCCACCGGGGAATCCACTGAACGACCCCGCGACCCGGATTACCGGCTCGACGCGGACGGCCCGGCGTCTTTGCTGATGCGGGCCTGTATCGCCGACGCCCGCAATAACACCGCCCGCCAGGAACGCGACCGCGCCGACTGGAACAACCTGCTCAAGTATCGCGGTGATCACTACAAGATTTGGGACCGCTCGACGCAGCAGTACGTCGACCGCGGCTACGACCCCGAAAAGGGCGGGTTGCCCGAGTACGTCCCGCGCCCGTACACGAACATCTTTGGCAACAAGATCGACGGCATTGCGGCCATCCTGACGCAAGCGGAGCCAGCGAAAGAGGTCAACCCCTCGACCGCTGATGACCGCGACGTGTCGGCCGCCAAGGTCGCCGAGGATGCCATTCCCGTGCTGCTCGAGGAGATCGGATACACCGACGACCTCAAGCCGCGCGCGTCGCTGCTCGTCACACTGCTGGACAAGATCTTCCTCTTTCCCTACTACGACACCGACCCCAAGTACGGCCTCGACGTCATCCCCGACTATCAGTGCACCGGCTGCTCAGTGGTCATCCCCTCGGAAGAGGTAGCCGACGACGCTGGAGACTTCCCCCCGTGTCCGGAGTGTGGCGAGGCTCTCCAGATGGCCGTCGACCCGATGACGCAGGCGCCCATTGGTCGCGAGGAGCCCATCGGCCGGCTGCGCTGCGAGCTGGTGCCGAGCTTCGAGGCGTCGCTGCCCTCGAGCGCGCGCGTCGCTGATGCCACACAGGTGCCGTGGGTCCTGACGCATACGCGCATGGACATCGAGGAGATCGAGCACCGGTGGCCGGACGCCAAGCGGCTCAAGCTGCACGAACGGCGCGGCGGCACGTCCTCGAGCGGCATTCCGCGGCACTTCGCCGACTCCATGGCCGCGCTCTCGAGCCCGACGCGCGCGAGCCGACAGGCGCCTGGCGGCGGCACCGACACGAACCCCGTCGTCTACCGCCTGCAGCACGACCCGATCACGACCGACCAGTACCACTTCCCCGACGGGCTCACCGCGGTTATGGTCGACGACCAGATCGTCGAGGCGACGCCCTTGCCCGTGACGGACGGCCGTGGCCGGCCGGTCAAGTCCTGCGTCATCTGGCAGTACGCGCCGGCGCCCGGATCCGCGTTTGGCAAGCCGCCCGGCGACGACCTCGCCCCCCTGCAGGACAGCCGCAACATCGTCGAGGCCCTCGCGCTGCTCATCCTGATGCACGACGCGGCGCCCCGCACGTACATCCCGATGTCGGTCACGCTCGAGAACGAGCCGACCGGCGCGCCGGGCGAGAACATCTACTACCGCTCGGTCGTGCCTGGCGAGAAGCCGAGCAGCGAGCGCAACAGCCTCGGCGGCATCGACGCCCTGTACCGGCACCTCGAGATCATCGACGCCAAGATGGACGAGATCTCGAAGCTGAACTCCGTTCTGCAGGGCAGTCGGCCGACCGGCGACCCGACCCTCGGCGAAATCCAAATCCTCGAGGAGCGCGGTATGTCCGCGTTCCGGCCGGCGACCGACCGGCTCTCGGCGATGGAGAAGCAGCTCTGCAAGTTGCTGCTCTACATCGCGCGCGAGTCCGCCTGGTCGCCGCGCTTCCGGCAGATCCTCGGCGAGAACGGCGAATGGGACGTGCAGCAGTTCTCGGGCGCGGACCTCGCCGGCAACATCGACATCGACATCGACAGCGCGAGCGCCTGGCCGAAGTCGCCCCTGATGCAACGGCAGATGCTCAAGGAAGCGTTTGCGATGGGGCTCTTTCCGCCGCCCCTACAGGACCCCGAACTTGCCTCAAAGGTCCTCACGATGCTGAACCTTGCGCACCTGAAGCCCTCGATGGACCTCGACCGCAAGCAGGTCGGCCGGAAGTTGTCGAAGTGGAAGCAGGCGACCACGCCCGCGGAGATCGCGCCGCCCGACCCGATGCGCGAGAACCTCGCCGTTCACGCGCTGTTGCTCGGCAATTTCCTGAAGACCGAGGAGTTCGAAGCCCTGCTCGAGGCGAACGCGCCGCTCGCGCAGGCGATGCAGGGGCACGTCGCGATGATTGGGCAGATTCTCGCGCAGCAGGCCGCCGCGCAGATGGCCGCACAGACGCCCGACGACCGCTCGCCGGCCGAGAAGGGCGACGACTCCGCGTTGACCGCCGCGCTCGACAGTGGCGCCCTCGTGCCCGCCGACGCGCAACCCGATCCCATGGCCGCCCTGATGGAAGCCGGCGCGCTCACGCCCGCCGACGCCGTGCCACAAGGCGGCATGTCCATTGACCAGATGACGGAAGCGCGGCTCGTGCTGCCCGTCATGCCGGCCGGACCCGCAGGAGGGGCGGGCTCGCCGATGTAGGTCGCCAGTTGGCCGATGACCGGCCCGTGCGTGGCGTGTTCTTCAGACCCCTGGCGCCGCGCCGCGCACCCCGGTTGAGGCCATCCCTTCGCGTGCGCACTCGCGGTCACTCCCCGCGAGCCGGTTGACCGACCCTCGGCCGGATGCGCACGCGACTCCACACGAGGGGCGAGAGGCCGAGGAGGCCGTTGTGCACGTACTGCGGATGCTCACTGCCGGTTGGGTCCCGGGCGTTTTCTATGCGCCCATGGACGCAGGTGCCGGCGGGGGCGAAACCCAGATGACCAATGACGCGGGTGAGGATGCCGGCGACGTTGGTGATTCGTCCGGTGGCGACGACGGGGCTGGTGGTGATGCCGGCGACCGCGACGCGACTGACACAGACGACGAGGACTTGCTGCTCGGCGGTGACGACGACGATCAGCACGGCCAGTTATCCGAGCGCGAGCAGCTCCAGCGGCTCCGCAAGGCGAACCGCCGACTCAAGAGCCGGTACCTCAAGGCACGCCCGATCCTCGAGCGTGTCAAGGGACAGGACCTCGACTCCCTCGTCGCCAATGCTCGGAACTTTCAGGAGCTCCAGCGCGCCGCGCAGAGCAACCCGAAACTCCGGGCGCTCATCTACGGTGGCGGCGACGTCGACGACCAGGAGCCGACCCGGTCCACGGCGAAGCCGACCGCACTGCCACCCCTGCCCACGGCGTTCACGGCTGAGGCGCTCGGATTCGATCCCGACGACTCTCCGGGCAACCGTGTGATTGCGAACGCGATTCAGGCCGTCTCGATGCTCTCGAAGGAGGTCGAGCAGCTCCGTGCGCTCGTCCCGACCATTCAGAACCTCGACCGCACGGTTAGCTCGAGCCGAGCCGAAGCGGAGCGGCGCGAGTGGAGCGGCGCCCTCGACGGCGTGCTTGCCGAGGTCAAGAAGGTCGCGCCTGGGAACAAGTTCCTGCAGCGCGTCACGCGCGACGCCATCGTCGGCGCGTACCAGACCCGAGCGCAGCACCGACAGAGTCCGCAGGCCATCGTCAAGCAGTACCTCGCGGAACTCGTCGCCGGCGGGCAGATCACCAAGCAGCAGGCAGGGCAGGTCAGTGCGGCCACGCAGTCACGCATGGCCAATCACAACCGCACGCTTCCACGTTCACCCGCCGGTGGCGGGCAGCCGTCGGGCGCTCGAGGCAATACGCGCCCGCTGTTGAAGGACATTCACCGGAAGCTGCGAGCCGGGGAAATCGGCCCCCGGTAAGAGAACAGGACCGCAGCAATGGCAGGACACGACCTTTCCTCGTACGACCCGGTGTTCAAAGACGACTACGCGCCGGCCATCGTCAACCAGCTGGCCGAGGAGAACAACATCCTCGGCTTCATGGAAGACGAGACCCCGGACGAAAGCTGGCAGGGCCGCCAGAAGATCCAGCCGATCCGCATCGGCCGCAACTGGTCGGTCGGCTCCATCGGTGCCGGCGGCGCGCTACCGCAGGCCGGTCGGCGCAAGTACGAAGACTTCAAGATCCCGATGCGGGACACGTACGGCCGCGTGCACTTCGAGCGGTACGTGATGAAGCAGTCCCGTAACAAGAAGGGTGCGTTCGCCGAGGTCATGGCGTCCGAAATGGACGGCCTGACCGAAGACCTCAGCTTTGCGCGCAACCGCATGGCCTGGGGCTACGGCTCGGGCATCCTCGCGCTCGTCAACGGCGCGGTCTCGGGCGGCAACACGACGGTTGCGGTCGACGCGCCCGGCAACGTGGCCGGCTCGGTGATGGGGAATCGCTATCTCCATCCCGACATGTACGTGCACTTCCTGAACCCGTCGACGTTCGCGATTGAGCACACCTCGTTCATCTCGGCCATCTCGGCCGGGGGCACGCAGATCACGCTCGAGACCGCGGCGCCGGGCGGGGGCATCACCGACAACGCGGTGATTGTCTTCGGGCAGACGCCGACGCAGAACTCGTACAACAAGGAGCCCGAGGGCATTCTCGCGGGCGCCGACGACGGCACGTACAAGGACACGTACCACGACCTCTCGCGCACCACGTTCCCGATCCTCAAGTCGCACGTGGTCTCGGGTGTCGGCGCGCTGTCGACCGATGCGATCCAGCAGGTCATCGACGCGAACTCGATCCGCGTCGGCGGCAAGGGCTGCGACTTCATGGCCTGCGAACACGCCGTGCGTCGCTCCTACCTCGCGCTGCTCGAGGCCGACCGCCGCTACACCGGCGCCGACCTGATGCGGCCCGACGGCGGGACGGTGGCGGCGAAGAAGCCGACGGGCAAGAAGATCACCTTCGGCGACATCCCCATGCTCGAGGACCGCGACGCGCCCTACGGCATGCTCGTCGGTCTCACGAAGGACGCCTGGACGCGCTACGTGATGGAAGAAGGCACGTGGGCGGACGAAGGCGGCGCGGTCCTGAAGTGGGTCGACGGCTTCGACCAGTACACCGCGTTCTTCTACATCATGGACAACTGGCACTGCCAGCGGTCCAACCGGCAGTGGCGCATGGAAGGCATCGACGTCAACCAGATCGTCGCCCACAGCTACTAACCACCGCGCGCCGGGTCGCCTCGAGCGGCTCGGCGCGTCTTTCCCGCGAGGAGTTATGAGCACAGCAGAAGTCGTCAATCTGGTACCCGAAGGGGGCTCCGGCGTCGGGCTCACCGCCAACACGGTTGTCCGCTGCATCAATCGAGGGCGCGCGCCGCTGAAGGACAAGTTCGACGGCCGCGACTACGTCATTCCGCCCGGATACTTCACCGTGCGGTACGGCGCCGCGCGGCACTTCCAGACGCGCCTGGTGGTGCCGGGCACGCGCAACCCGGAGATCGGGACGGAGCAGAGCTTCATCGGCATCGTCCAGAACGAGGAAACCGGCGAGCGCGTCGACGACGACTTCTTGTGTGTGCCGTTGACCGACGAGGAATGCGAGCGCGCCGGCCAGGCCGTCGAAGCGATTGACCGCGCGGCGCTGTCTGACCCGGCCGACCGCGACGTCCGCGCCGTCAAGGCCGGCGCCGGGCAGCCGAACCGCCGAGGCAAGACCGGACTGCGGCCCGAGCTGGACTCGTCGGTGCAGGTGTCCGAGGCGGCCCGCGAGGCCGCGGAGCACATCTTCGACAAGCCCGAGACGAGCGCCACCCGCGAGGACGCGGAGGCGGCGGCCAGCGAGGCCGAGGGCGGCTCCCGTCGGCGAGGACGCTAGGACGGATGGCCTCACCGCACGTGCCCGTGCCTCGCGAGTTGCGCCTGCCGGCGGCGTACGTCCACGTCGCCGGGTATCTCGCGCAGCACGACGGGGATCTGCGTCTCCGTCGCAGCGTCGAGCGTCCGCACCTGTACGTGCTCGAGCGGCGATGCCGGCGCCGGCCTGCGGTCAACACGGGCATGCGGGACCGGAGCGACATGCACGTGCAGGCGCGTGACGGCTACATCCACGTGGCGACGGTGCACCCGTCGTATCTCGACAAACCGTGGAACATCGTGCGCGCGCTCAAGGAGGAGGGAGAAGACCTCTTTGCCACGGGCGCGCAGAAGGTCGCCGACGAGTTGAAGTACGAAGCCGAGTGGATGCGGGAAACCCGCCGGCGTCGTCGGCGCGGCCTCTACCGCAACATTGCGCTCGAGGCGTTCGACGTGCTCGCCCGCACCGGCAACGGCGACGGGACCGAGCGCACGCGGATTAGCGCGCCGGGTCTGCCGGCCGCGGCCGTTCCGTAAGACCTCACCACAGGAGGGAGATCCTCAATGTCTACACGTCTCCATCAACGGGTCGTTCCGAAGGCGACGAGCTACACCATCAAGCCGCCGATGGACGCCCCCGGTACCGTCTTCACCACGCGCGGCGCCTCGGGCGCAGTGACGTTCACGCTGCCGACGCCGGGCCGACAGCTGCTCGGCACCTGGTACGAGTTCCTCAACGTCGTCGATCAGAACATGGCCGTCGCCGGCGCGCTCGCGACCCTCAACAACGCCGCAGCCGCCTCGGTCACGGTCAGCACCGGGAGCCAGAAGATCGGCGCGCGGATCAAGGCCACCTGCGTCGAGACCGCCTCGGGCACGTACAAGTGGCTCACCTCGGGCATCGCGGTCGGGCACACCTACACCGTGGCGTAACGCCACTTTTCCAAGGGAGATCCTGCAATGTCGCTACTTCAGAACGACGACCTCATCAAGCGCCTCATGGCGCTCGGCCTGGCCCTGTCCGACGGGCTGCTCCGCGGCACGTCCCTCGTCGCGAACAACCTTGCGGCGAGCGGCACGGTGCAGAGCACGGTGTACACGCTCGGCTCCGTGGCGCTGCCAGCCAACGCGCTGCGCGACGCGAAGTCGCTGCGCATTCGCGCGGCCCTGACGACCGCGGCCAACGCGAACGCCAAGGACATCAAGATCATGCTCGGCGCGACCGCGATCTGCACCGTCACGGGCAACACGGCGAACGCCAAGGACGTGATCATCGATGTCGTGGTGCAGCGGCTCGGCGCGGCCTCACAGGTCGCCTCGGCCATCGTGCACGTCGACGGCGCGCTGGTGGCCGCCTCGAGCATCCTCGCGGCCGCGACCGAAGTCGAGAGCAGCGCGCTCACCGTCGCGCTGACGGCGGCCAATACGGCGGCGGCCGCGGCCTCGGGCACGGGCAAGCAGCTGGTCGTCACCCTCGGCTAACACGCACCGAACGGGCAGGCCCGAGGGTCGGCGGGCCTGTTCGGCGTGCACTGGAGACGACCCATGATCAATCCCGGTTATCGCTATGCCGTGGCGGTGTCCAAGTCGGACACCGACCGGCAGGTGTTCCCGTTCACACAGAAAGCCCTCTACGTGGCGCAGGGCGGCACCCTGAAAGTCACGACCGCCGGTGGCGACACGGTCGACTTTGGCACCGTCGGCACCGGGTTCATTTACCTGCAGATCAACCGCGTCTGGTCGACGGGGACATCGGCCGCCGTGTTCGCCCTTGGCGACTGAGGAGACCCACGATGGCAAACGCCGCATACAACCGATTCCTGCAGGGGTTGCTGGCCAAAGAGCACGACATGGACAGCGACGACATCAAGGCGACGCTGATTGACTCGGCCGACTACACGTTCTCGGCGAGTCACACGTCGTACGCCACCGACGTCGGCTCGGGCGCGAAGGTCGCGGCCAGCGCGGCGCTCGGGTCGCCGACGCTCACGAACGGCGTGTTCGACACGGCCGACTTCACCTGGACGGCCGTCTCGGGCGACCAGTCGGAAGCCGTCATCCTCTGGAACGACACGCCGAGCACGCCGGTCGCGGATCCGCTCTGCGTCTTCTTCGACACGGACCTCACGGGCATGCCGGTCACACCCTCGGGCGGCGACATCAACTTCACGGTGCACTCGTCGGGCTGGTTCGCCCTGTAAGGAGGTCCCATGGTCGAGAAAGAGATCTGCTGCGGCTGCGGCCGCGAGTCCGACAAGCACGGATACGCCATCGTCGCGGTCGTCCGCGAGGGGGACCGGTTCGTGCACAAGCCGGTGTGTGGCGCCTGTCACGCCGACCCGGCGAATCGACGGACGACCATCAAGGGGCACTTCTTCGAGAAGGGGCGCGCCGCGCGGGCCGTCGCGTTGGCGGGGGCAGACACCATTCAGGGCTGACTATGGCCGGGAAACCGTGGGGCCCGAACGAACCCAACAGCACGCATCAGCGGTGGTCGCGCTGGACGTTCGAAATCGTCAGTCCAGACCGACGACGTCGACCGTCGCTCGAGGAGGTCCGCGATAACGCGCGCCGCTTCGTCCGGGCGGTCTTCCGCACGACGGTCGGCGAGTGCCGCGTGCGGTCGTCCACGCCGGGCCGCTACGAGATCGCGCTGCATCTCGAGGGGCCGCCGGTGCACGACGCGGGCTACCGCGACACCATGCGCCGGACCTGGGAGGAGAAGTTCTGCCGGTCCGGTTTCGGCCCGCAGGCGACGTTGTCGATGACGGCGTCCCTGCTGGCCGGCTCATACGAGGACGGGCGACCGTCCGCCTCGCTCATCGTGGCGCCGCCGATTGTGCTGGCGCCCGTTTCCGTGGAGCCCTGATCATGCGACTTCGTACTTCTAACTTGCTTCTTCTGGCGCTGGCGCTGCTGCCGGCGTCCGTGCGTGCGCAGGCGCCACCGATCACCTATGTCGGCAGCTTCGCCGCGCCGCCTGGCTTCGAGTACGACGGCAAGGGGCTCGCATTGAATCAGGCGGGCGACGCGCTGTTCCTCGCGTCGGGCGACCGCATCGCGGAGATCTCGATTCCCGCCAGCGGGACCGCGACATTCCGCCAACCGCTGCGCCAGTTCGGCGGCGCGTTGTCGAGCCTTGGCGCGGACGGCGGCAACGGCTACCGCATCGGCGGCATGCTCGTGTACGGGGGGCAGCTGCACATTAGCGGCTTCATCTACTACGACGCGGCGCACGCGGCAACGCGATCGCACTGGACGCGGTCAACACACCTCGCCAGTGGGGCAGCGACGGGGCCGATCCGCATCGGGCCGATGGGCGGCGGGTTCTACTCGGGTTACATGGCGGTGGTCCCAGAGGAACATCGGGCGGCCCTCGGCGGGCCGGTCGTGGCGGGGAATTGCTGCTTGTCGATCATCAGCCGCACGAGCTACGGGCCTGCGCTGTTTGCTTACGATCCATCTAGCCCCGGCAACGCGGTGCCGCTGGTCTACTACGACGAGGCACATCAGACGCTCGGCGGCTACTCGGACCGCAGTAAGCCGAACCCGCCGTTCAACGGCAACACGAAGATCACGGGCGTCGTGATCCCACGCGGGGGCGACTCGGTGTTCTTCCTCGGGTCGACGGGTGAGGGCACGGCCTGCTATGGGACCGGCGCGCAGTGCAACGATCCGAGCAACCCCTACAGCGGTGATCACGCCTACCCCTACCGCGTCTACGTGTGGGCGTATCGCATCAGCGATCTGGCAGACGTGCGAGCCGGCCGCAAGCAGCCGTGGCAGGTGACGCCGTATTACGTCGGGCGCGTGCCGGGCATCGGTAACGTGACCTACGACTTCGGCACGGGCGGCGCGGCCATCGACCATCGCACGAACCGCGTCTATCTCGCGGAGCGCAACGGTGTGGACGGCGCGCATCCGCGCATCCATGTGCTGCAGTTCGGCACGACGCCGGCTCCGCAGCCGCAGCCAGAACCGACGCCACAGCCTGAGCCAACGCCTGATCCGGAGCCGGAACCCACGCCGGAACCCACGCCGGAACCCGAGCCCACACCCGAACCGGAACAGCCGTCAGGGATCACGCACGCCGATCTCGCGGCGCTGATCCGGCAAGTGCTGGATGCGATGGCGCCAGTGACAGCCCCGGCGCTCAACGTCGTCGGCTGCACCGTCACGAGCACAACCACGGACACCGTCACGATCCGACGCTCCACCTGCGGCATCGACCGGCCGGAGAGTGGCGCGGTGCTGCGCGTGGTGAAGGAGTAGTTCAGCCGACATGGCCCTGCCGACCCCGGTAGACAGCGACGTCGTCATTCTTGGCGGCGTCGACAGCGCCGCGAGCAAGTCGTTCGCGCTGCAAGCTGGCGACATGATCGTCGTCGCGATGCGCGTCTATCAGGGCGACAGCAACGTCGCCATGTCGGGGGCGAACATCACCGACAGCGTCAATGGCGCCTACTCGCTCCGCGCGCACGCGACGTATTTCGCGGGCGGCAGTGACCGCCTCGACGAGTATGTGTTCTCGTTCGAGTCGTCGGCTGCTGGGAGCGCGACGGTCACGATCAACCCGAACGGCAGCGTAGCGTATGCCGACTGTAGCGTCTCTGTGTGGCGCGGTGGCACGTTCACGCTGGAGGACATTGCCGAAGACGACGGGTTGAGTTCATCGCCATTTACCGCGCCGTTCACCGTGCCGTCCGGTGACTACCTGGTCGTCGGATCGGGGTCGTTCGAGTCGTCCTCGGCGGCGGGGTTCACGTCCAACGGCACGCAGTTGCACAAGGACGCCGGCGGCCCAACGGACAACTTCGGGCAGGTGGTCGCGTATCGCACCTTCGAGGCGTCGACCTCACTCGGCATCACGTGGACCGTGACCAGCCTGTCTGGCCCGGTTTACATGGGCTACGCGTCGGCGGTGTGGCGGTTCGAAGCCAGCGGCGGCTCTACCGTCACGGGCGGCACACGGACCTCGGGGCGCACGCTCTACGCCGGCCACGCGAAGCCGAAGATCGCCGGCGCGACGCGCGCGGCGGCATTCCAGACCTACACCCCCGCGGTGCGTCCGCGTGTGGCGGGCGCGCACCGGTCGGCGGCGAAGCAGTACTTCGCGGGAGCGGCACAGCTGCATGTCGCTGGCGCGTTCCGCGCCTCGAGCCTGTCACTGACGCCGGGCACCGCACGCCTTGTTGTCGCGGGGGCACATCGGGCGTCGACCGCGACGCTCTATACCGGTCGGGTCGCGCCTCTGGCGTACGTCACGGGCGCCGTGCGGACCTCGACGCTGACGCTGTCGGCGGGCGCATCCGTGCCCGTGGTGGCCGGCGCGCATCGCGCCTCGGGCCTCGAGCTGTATGCCGGTACCGCGAACGGCATCCTCGGCGCGCGACGCGCGAGCGCGCTGCAACTGTTTGCCGGCACCGTGCGGTTGGCCGTCGTCGGCGTCTCGAGGGGCTCGACCCTGTCACTGACGCCCGGCGGCCTGGCCGGCCTGCTGGCCGGCGCACACCGCTCGAGCACGCTCGCGCTGACGTCCGGGGCGACGTCGCCCGTCGTGGCGGGCGCGCATCGCACGAGTAGTTTCTCGGCCGCGGCCGGCGCGGCGCATCTCACGGTCGCGGGCGGGCATCGTGCGAGTGGTGTGCAGCTTTATGCCGGCCTCGCGGCGGCCGCCGACATCGATGGTGCGTTCCGCGGTTCGACGCTGCAGTACTTCGCCGGCGAGGCTCTCCGCGTCGACGTGCGGGGCGGGCATCGCGCCTCGGGTCTGGTTTTCAGCGCAGGCGCCGCCGCGCCCGGCGTGGTCGGGGCGCATCGCGCGTCGACCCTGACCGCTCGGGGCGGCCACGTGGGCGACTTCGAGGAGCGCAGTGCGAACGACGACTTCTTCGTCGTGGGGGCTCGATGATTACGACGCGCAAGGAAGCACTCGACGATTTCCTCAATTGGGTCGCGGAAGGCGGCGACAGCGTCGCGCGCGACCTGGCCGAGCGGGCGCTGAATCGCGCCGTGCTCGCGATCTGGCTCAAGCGGGCGTGGACACAGTTTCGCGCGCTGGCGCCGTACGAGTTCACGACGACGCCCGGCGTGCGCGCGTACGTGTTGCCACGGCAGTTCGGGCGCATGTCCACGCAGGACGGCTCGATTCGTAACCTGACGCGCGGCACGCGGCTGTATCCCGCCGACCAACCCGGCCTCGACGAAATCGACGCCACGGCCGGCACGTCTCTCGAGCAGCCCGGGTCCCCGAAGCTGTATCTGATCAACAGCACGTCGCCCGTCACCGTGCAGCCCGCCGCCGGTGGCGAGGCGTGCGAGGTGGTGTCCTCGAGTGGCGGCGATGTCGCGGTCCGCGTGTACATCGACGGCTTCGACGCGAGCGGGGTGTCGGCGCGCGCGCAGGTCACGCTGACCGGGACGTCACCCGTGGCTGTCGGCACCTGGTCGCGGATCGTGGAGTTCGGCAAAAGCTACCCGGAGGGGACAGACCCCACGACTGAACTGCAGTCGAGCGAGGGCGCGGTCACGCTGCGCACGACGGGCGGTACGGTGCTGCAGACACTCGCGCCCGACGAGGCCGCGGTCGACCTGCCCGTCCTGACGCTCTACCCGAAGCCGGACGCCGCCGAGACCTACGCGATTCCGTACCTCGCGGCGCCGCGGCGCATGCTGCACGACGCCGACCCGCTGCCGCGCTTCTGGGGGAACGCCGTCTTCGAGGAAATGCAGGTGCAGTGGCGCGTCAACGGGGGCGACTTGGCCTCGGATGCGCAGGTGCCGCGCCCGCATCTGGTGGACCTCATTGCGCTCGAAAACGCGAACCGCGTGCCGGTGACCCGGTATCGCCGGCCGTTCGGAGGCTAACGGTGAGCCGCACTGCTCCGCAGTACCGACAGTGGATCCGCGATTTCGCGCCGGGCTTCCTCGACGTGCCGGAACCCGACACGCTGCCGCCGGGCGCGACGCCCGACGCGCAGAACGGCATGTTCATCAACATCAACATCCTCGACCGCTCCGCGAAGCTGGCGAAGCGGTCGGGGAGCCGCATGTTGAACCCGTCGGCCATGGTCGCCGGCGCCAAGGTCGACGGCCTGTTCGAGTTCCGCCAGGCGAACGGCTCGCGGCGCCTCGCGGCCATCTGCGGCGGCAAGCTGTTCGAGTTCGACGGCACGGACACGTTCACGCCGGTCGGTGTGACGGCGCCATGGACGACGGGGCGGCCCGCGCGCGTGGAGTTCTTCGCCGATCAGGCGTTCATTGTCGACGGCACCGCACAGAAGCGGTGGGACGGGGCCGCGCTGCATGATGTCGGACAGGCGGCGCCGACCAGCGTGACGGCGATGACGGCCGCCGGCACGGGCCTCACCGGCACCTACGAGGCGCGCTATACCTGGTACGACCCGACCACCGATCACGAATCCAGCCCGAGCGACATCACGGCGACGCTCTCCCTGACGAATCAGGGCCGGCGCCACACGCAGCCGGGCGGCACGCCAGGTGCGACGTACACGAAGTGGCGGGCCTACGTGCGGCGTGTCGACACGAACGAAACCAAGTTCGGGCGCGTGGGGACATTTGACGTCGGCAGTGGGACGCAGGACGAGGCCGTCATCGACGCCGCGCGGCGCGACTTTGTGCCGACCGATGGCGACCGCGAACCGCCGCCCGCCCCATGGGCCATCCTGAAGCAGATCAAGTCGGGCGAGTTCATCGGCGTACCGAAGGATTCGTCCGAGGTGTACGTCAGCCGCATCGGCGACCCGCAGAGTTGGAATTTGCGCAACCAGTTCTTTGTGCGGAAGGGCGACGGCGAGCCGATCACGGGCGTGAAGACGTTCGGCGAAGAAACCATCATCCAGAAACCGCATCGGTCCTTCCGCCTGGTCGGCGACAGCTTGCCGTACGTGCCGCGGCAGATTCACTCGAGTTATGGCGGCGTCTCGCAGGAGTCGGGCCTCGAGGTCGACGGCAAGTTCTACGATTGGGACCGCGAGCGCGGACCGTACGTGACGGACCTGCTCACGTGGGCGGCGCTGGCCGACGGCCGCGTGTGGAACCTCATCAAGACGGTGAACCGCGGCGCGCTCGACGACATCAAGTGCGTGCACGCTGAGGGGCTCGGCCTGGTCGGCTGGACGTTTGCGACCGGCGGCGCCTCGCGCAAGCGCACGATCCTCTGGTGGAACTACCTGCTCGGCTGCTGGCTCCCGCCGTGGACCGGCCTCGAGTACGGCGCATTCTCGGCGTTCACGGACTCGACCGGGCGCACCGGTGTGTATGTCGGCGACGAGTGGGGGCGGGTGTACGAGCTGTTCTCGGGCGACCGCGAGGGCGTGCCGGGCGCGACGCCCGTGCTGCGGGGCATCGTGGCGAGCGGCACCACCGACACGGTGACGATTGACGGCGGCGGACTCTACACCGACGGCGACGGGCTCGCCGGCCTGCCGGTTGCCGTGCGGCCGGAGGGCGGCACGTGGGAGTGGCGCCGCATCGAGCGCAACACGACCGACACCATTACGCTCGACACGGCGCACAACGCGCCGTTCACCGAAGTGCCGGTCTCGGGGTGGGAAATCATCATCGGCGGCATCAATTGGTACCACCGCACGCCATGGTTCGACGGCCAGGTCCCGCACCTGCAGAAGACGTTGCATTTCCTGTTCTTGCAGGGGCGCTCGACGAGCAGTGCGCACGAGATTCAGGTGCGCGCCCGGTTCGACGACGACGCCACCGCGGTCCGGGTCGCGGTCCCGCTCGCCGTCAGTGACAGCTCTGCGGTGTGGGGTGTCGCGGTGTGGGGCGCCTCGCTGTGGGGCACCACAACGCGCCGGATGCGAAAGCACCGCATCGACCGCACGGTGTTCTCGGCGCAGTTCGAGCTGAGCAACGTGTATCCCGACCAGCCGCTCGAGGTGACGGCGTTCGGCTTTACGGGCGACGTGACCGACACCACGGTGCCGAGCGTATGAGTCTGCACCGGTTCAATGACGCCGCGACGGCGCGCGCGGTCGACCGCGTCGCGCAGGAACTCGCGAGTCCGTTCGCGCAGGTCGGGCCGGCGCTCGAGGTCTTTCTGCCAGCCGTGGGAGACGAAGCCGCGGTCGAGCACGGACTCGGCTGCATTCCCGATGGATACCTGCTGCTGCTCACGGTCGGCGGCACGGTGCAGGCGGCCCGGCCCGACGCCTGGACGGAGACGACCGCGTATCTGGTGGCTGACGCGAACAACGTGCGCGTGCGGCTGATGTTTGTGCAGTGTCGAAAGGAGATCCGCAATGGGTAAGCGATGGATGGGGGTTCTGCTTGGGCTGCTGGCGCTTCCGGCGCTCGCGCACGCGCAAATCAGCCCGACGTACACGTTTACCGACGGCACGGTCATTTCGTCGGCGCAGGTGAACGCGAACTTCGCGCTGCTCGCGAACGCGCTCAATCGCACCGGCGGCACGATGACGGGCACGCTGACCTCGCGCGATCTGGTGCCGTCGACGACTGCGACCTATGACCTCGGCCTGACCGGGAGCCGGTACCGCGACGGCTGGCTGTCGCGCAACCTGACGGTCGGCGGCAATGTGACGGTCGGCGGGACGTTTGGCCTTCCGGACACGAACGCGAGTCACTCACTGTTGCTCGCCGCCGGTTCGAACATCACGAGCGACCGAACCCTGACGTTCACGACGGGCGATGCGAGCCGCACGATCACGCTCAGCGGCAGCCCGACGCTGAACGACTGGTTCGACCAGAACGTCAAGACGACGGCGACGCCCTCGTTCAACGGCGCGACCCTCACCGGGAGCCGTACCGCGCAGGCAGGGCTGTCGGTCCTCAACACCGTGACGGGGAGCGGCACGAACGTGTACACCGCGTACATCGGCGGCACGCTGAATCCCCTCGCTGGCGAGGTCGCGGCGGGCCTTGTGGTGTCGACCACCATCAATGAGGCCGGCAGCGGCAATCATTCATTCCTGGCGGGTCAGTACTTGCCGGCACCGACGATTACCTCGGGCGCCGCGACGGTATCGAACGCGGCCACGCTGTATGTCGGGGGCGCGCCGTCGGCGACCGTCTCGGGCGGCGCCTATGCGGTGTATGTGGCCTCCGGCGTCGTCCGGTTCGGCGGGGCGGTCGAGGCCGCGAGCACGCTGAGCGTCACGGGGGCGACGACCCTGTCCAGCACCCTCGGCGTCACTGGTCTCGCCAGCTTCACCGCCGGCATTCGCGAACTCGGTCGGACGTTCAATGCGGGCGACACCCAAACCGTCACCCATAGCGCGAGCAACTTCACGGGCTCGGGCTCGATGACGTGGACCGTGGCGAGCGGCGACCAGCGCACGTTCTCGTACCGCCGGCTCGGCGACACGGCGTGGGTCACGCTGGATCTGACCGAAACGTCCATCAGCGGCACGCCAAGCACGGCG
The DNA here is from genome assembly GCA_044508265.1 of Acidobacteriota bacterium. Lineage (GTDB taxonomy): Bacteria > Acidobacteriota > Vicinamibacteria > Vicinamibacterales > Vicinamibacteraceae > JAEZDP01. The sequence continues at coordinate 28,223 of JBIQIB010000022.1, read as the reverse complement.
CTCAATGTGACCTTGCCGGTTGCGGCCGCCGAGTCCGTCCGCGTCCCGTGCTACTACGCCGACAACGGCACGCCAGGGATCGGGTTCGGCATTGTTTCGGCGTCGTCGGCGGTGCTCAGTATTTACAAGGCGGGTGCGGCGAACTGGACCGCGTCGACCAACCTGACCGACGTTGCCTGCCATCTTGCCCTGAAGGTGTCGTAATGTCGCGTTCCCAACTCGCTCACGCCGTCCTGTTCGTGTTCGTCATCGCCGCGTTTGGCGGCTCGCTCGGGCTCGCGCTCGCGCAGGAAATGCCGCGGGCCGACGAACTGCTCACGCTGCGGTGGCAGAACGCCGCGCTCAAGCAGCAACTCGCGCTGGCGCAGGCGCAGGCGCAGATCTGTCAGGGACAGCTCGCGCCGGCCGCGTACCGGGCCGCCATGGACGACATTGCGTCGGAGATCGCCACGCTCCGCACGACGTTCGAAGCGGAACACCCGGGCTGGACGCTGGACGACAGCGGCCAGCCGACGAAGAAGGGAGAGTAATCATGCCGCTACCGATTCCCGCACTGATCGCCCTGATGATGGGAAGCCAAGCCGCGACGTCCGTCGGGGGCGGCATCGCGGCCAACAATCAGCGCAAGTCACAGGAGCAGCTCTCGCGGGAGTCTCTCGCGCTCGACCGCGAGCAAGGGCTCATGGACACCGCAGCCAGGGAGAGCGAGCTGGACCCGTTCCGGCACCAGCTCGACCAGGCCGGCGCGCTCTCGAAGCTCGACCGCCTCGAGCGGGCCAGCTACTCGCCCGTGTCGGTGAACCTGCCCGACCGCTATGCGCAATACAAGCCGACGATCTCGGGCGGCTACTCGTACGAGCGGAGCCCGGAGGTAAAGGCAGCCGCCGGCGCACTGAAGCAGAACGTGCTCGCCGGCCGCACGGCGCCGTCGATGACGAGCGCGGAGAACTACGGCAAGACCGCGACCCTCGACCTGACGGGCAACGCGGACCCGCGGACGGACGCGGCCTTCTCGATGGGGGCACCAAACCGCGACAGCCTCGGGGCGCCGGCTGCGCCAGCCATGGCGCCGCTTACCGCACTGAGTAAGGGCAAGACCGCAGCGAAGAACAAGCGCGCGCAGGAAATCGCGGCGTTCGAGGCGGCCAACCCCGGCTGGACGATTGACGAGACGGGCCGCGTCTCGCGGATTGCGAGGGTGTAACGATGGCACTGGATCGACTCAAGGGGCCCGTCGACAAGCAGCTCGAGCCCGACCCGCTTACGCCGAGCTATGCCACCGGCGCGCCGACCGCGCTGCAGGCGCCCGACCCGCTTACGCCGACGTACACGAAGGCGGCGACCGACACGTTTTTCGACGCCCCGTCGCTCGACCAGGCGACGACGTCCGCCAAGGGCCCGGTCACCACGACGACGCCGACGCCGCAGCAGCCGAAAGGTCCCGCGCCGACCGCGACGCCCACGGGTCTCGGCGGCCCGTCGAACAGTGACTACGAGCGCATGCTCGAGGAGCTGCGGCAGTCGACCGACCCGGCGGTGACGGCGATTCAGCAGGACGCGCTCGCGCGCAAGATCTTCAAGGACCTCGAGACGGCCGGCCATAAAGTGCAATGGCGCGGCAATCGGCTCGTCGTCGACGGCCGCGAGTACGTCATCAACTCGGTGTCGGACTTGAACACCGTGCCCGGCCCGGCCGGCGCGCAGGGCGGTGCGTCGGCCCCGAACCAGTACGGCGCCACCGACGAGGCGTATCTCCGCGAGCAGATCGCCCGCGTGTTTGCCGAGTACGGCCGCACGCCGCGCGAGGACGAGTACCAGCAGTGGTTGCGCTACATGCAGACGCCCGACGTCGACGGCACCGGCCGCGCGCTGCTCGGGTGGGATCCGTACTGGGAGTCGCGGTTGCGGATGCACGCGACCGGCGATTACTACGGGAATGGCACGACGCCCGACGCTGTGGGTGGCGGACAGCTCGCCGCCCGTGCGGCGGCCGGCCTTGGCGGGCCGGCGCCGACCACCGCGACCGGTGCGGCTAACGTCGAGGTCGGGCGCGGCGGGTCGGAGTGGGTACAGACCGCCAACGGCGGGTGGGTTCCGCCGAACCATCCCGACGCGGCGCAGGCGACGGCGAGCCGGTTTGCTGTGGACGCGCCGTCCTACGTGCCGGGGGATATCGACACCCTCGAGGGCTTCGACCCGCTCAAGGACAGCACGGAACTGGACGCCGCGACGCGCGCAGCCATCATGCAGCTGCTCGAGGGGGGCGGCGCGGTCGACGGCATCACCGAGCAGGCGATTCTCGCGCTGCTCGCCAATCCGCACTCACTCGACCAGCGCACGATCGACATGATGAAGGCCGCGAGTCGTGAAGAAGCGGCCGCGCTCGGCGCGCAGGAAGACGAGCAGTTGCGGGCGTTCGGCTTCGCGAACGGGCTCGACGATTCGCGGTGGCTCGCGTCCGAACGGCTGGCGTCACGCCGGTCGGCCGACGAGGCCATCATTCGCGGCAACCGCGAGGTCGAGCTGACGGCCGCCGAGCGGAACCGGGCCGACGAGCTCGCGGCCATCGACCGCGGCGCCTCGTACGCGCAACAGAAGTTCGGCCAGAAGCAGGCCGCCGTCGCGGCCTCGCAGTCGTTCCTGGCCCTCGAGAGCGACAACGCTTTCAAGACGGCGGCGCTGCAGGGCGACCGCGTCGCGCTCCGCGAGCAGGTCAACCAGAAGGCGGCCGAACTCGGCATGCGCGCCGACGAGCTGCAACTGCAGTACACGCTCGGCATCATGGACGACCTGACGCGCCGGTACGGCATCGACGTCGGCGCCAGCATCGACCGCGCGAAACTGGCGCAGGCCGGCCGCGAGTTCCAAGAAGAACTGATCTTCCGCTACACACAGCTGGCACAGCAGGACGCGCAGTTCGGCGCCTCGCTCGGTCTCGATGCCACCCGGCTCGAGCTCGACCAGCGCAACAAGGACCGCGACCGGTACGAAGACTTCTGATCGGGGGCACGCATGGCATGGGATCTCGCACTGCAGGGCATCGGCGCCGGGCTTGGCGGCGCCCTCGACGCCTATACATGGCAGCAGGAGCACGCGCTGAAGAAACAGACCGCGACCGACCGGTCAGACATTGAACGGCTCAAGCTCGAGCTGCGCGAAATGCTCGCGCAACTCGCGGAGGACGGCAAGAACACCCGCCACACGACCCCGAGCGGCAGCGTGATCGCGCAGCAGTCGGGCGCGACGGCGCGTACGAAGATGACGCAGGAGGGCGCGAACGCACGCGCCAAAATGACCGAGGACGGCCGCAACGCCCGATGGAAGGAGCCGAGCGGCAACGCGAAGCTCGGCGCCGAGACGACCCGCCGCGGACAGGACATCACCGCCGTCACGCAGCGTCGCGGCCAGGATATTTCCGCGACGACGCAGCGCCGCGGCCAAGACCTCAACGTCGACACGAACCGTGACCGCAACCGCGCGACGCTTCGGGGGCAGGACTTGAACTTTGGGGCCCGTCTCGCCGAGGAAGCCGGTCGGCAGCAGCGACACACGTCGCCGAGCGGGTCGAGCCTGTTTCGAAGCTCGAGCACCTCCCCGTACGGGCCGAGCCCCATCACGTCGGGACGGAAGACAATGGACATGCAGCCAGGCGACCAGCCGGCGCCCGCCACGCCGCCGAACAACCCGTCGACGCAATCGGCGCCGCAGCCCATGGCGTCGGTCGATCCGCAGCTCGCCGAGCAGGTCAAGAACCTCACCGCGCAATTCGACAACTCGACCGATCCTGACGAACGCGCCGCGATTCAGTACGAGATGCGTCGTATCCTTCAGGTGCTCAAGGGCGGACAGTAGATTCGATGCAGGACCTCATCGCAGAACTCGAGCGCCGACTGACGCCGCAGACTGACGATTTGGTCAGTCAGCTCGAAGCGCGTCTCGCCACGCCGAACGGGCCGCCGGTCGCGCCGGCCCCAGCGCCCGCGCCCGTCGCCCTGGCGCGTCCGACGGGCACGATAGCCCCGCTCCCGATGGTGACGTCGCGCGGGACGACGGTGCGTCCGCAGACACCGGCCGCCGTGCGGGTGACCGACGGGCTCACCGTGGAACGGCCGAACCCGCGCCTTGGGCCCGCGCCGCCGCCGGGACCGCCGCGCGTCGGCCCGGCGTTGCCGCGACGCACGGCCGCCGCATCACTCGGTATTGGCGTCGACCAGGCGCAGAGCCTCGGTTACGGTGCCATCGAGGCCCTCGGCGAACTCATCAACAGCCCGAAACTGCGCACGGTCGGCGGCGAGGGCCGTCGGCGCAACACGGAGGAAGCCGCGCAGACCGCGGCACGGTTCGCGCCCGGCATGACCGTCGGGCAGATCGACTCCGTCCCGAGCGCCGTGCAGTGGTTGAAAGAAGCCGTTATGGAGACGGCGCCGACGATGGCGCCGGTCATTCTCGGCACCGTGGTCGCGCCCGTCGTCGGCGCGCCGGCTGCCGCCGGGTCACTCGCCGCCGGCCTGCCGCTCGGCGTCGGCGCCGTGCAGTCAGCCATCAAAGGCCGCAGCGAGTACGCGAGAGCGCCGGGAGCGGCGATGGTCGGCGGCGCGCTGTCGACCATGCTTGACCGCATTGTGCCGGGTAAGATCGGCACGTCCATCCTGACGCGGTTCGGCGTGGAGACCGGCGAGCAGGTCATCACGCAGGCCCTTGCGCAGCCGACGACGCAAAGCCTCGTGCGGCGCGTGTTGCAGGAAGGCGCGCAAGGCATGGTCACCGAAGGCGCGACCGAAGCCCTGCAGGAAGCCATCGAGGACGTCGCGGCCGCAGTCGGGACGGGCACGCCCGTCTCTCCCGACCTGCCCGGGCAGATGCTCGAGGCCGCCGCTCGCGGCGCCGTGGTCGGCGGTGCGATGTCCGGTGCGATCGAGGCCCTGCCCGAGCGCCCGCGCGCGGCCACCCCCGCGCCGACGCCGACGCCGGCGCCCGAACTCGCTACGCCCGCCGCGCCGGCCGCCTCGACCGGACGGACGCCGATCACTGGCGGCGACCCCGCACGGCTGGCGGCGATGGAACAGAGCGCCGCGGCCGCGATGGCGGCGCTCGAGCAGCGTCTCGAGCAGCCCGCCGCGCTGTCTATATCGTCAGTCGAGACTGGCGAAACAGAAGCGGTTCCCGTTGAGACGAACGCGCCTCCCGTTGAGACGGCGGCCGCGCCGGATGACACGCCGGCCGGTCTCATTGAGACGCTCGAGCAGCGCGTCGAGGAAGACGCCGCGCCGGCGCCGCCTGTCGTCGCGACCCTGCCGAAGTTCACCGACCTGCTGCCCATCGAACGCCGCGAGGTGCGACGCATCCTCAAGGAACTCGAGTCGTTCACGTACGAAGACGGGCGGATGCAGAAGATCCCGTATTGGGAGCGGGACAAGGACGACGCTCAGGTGTCGCCGCGCATGGCGAATGCGTCGGTGCTGCACGCCATCAACCGCGGGAAATCCCGCACGGGCGCGCAGGTGCGCAAGGCCGTTGAGCGGTATATCGAGGGGCGCGGCCGTCTCACGAGCGTGACGGCTGACATTCTGCGCGCGGCACAGCGACGAGCCAGCGGACAGCTTCAGGTGTCGGGGCAGTACCAGCTCCCGCCGGAAGCCGGAGAGGTCGACACCGAGATCTACGTCACCCCGCGTCGCACGGGAAAGCCCGACGAAGCGAAAGAGATCGAAACCATTCGCAAGCTTGACCGCGAAATGGGCCCACTGCTCGATGCATACCTCGAGCGGTTCGGGGGCGTGTTCAATGCCGACAACGCCAGCGAGATCCTCGGCCCGCACGAGGGCGACCGACGGTGGGCGCATCACGACGCCGTGCGGTCGAGCGCCGGCGCGATGGTGCAGGCGCTCTATAACACCGCGCTCGCGGAGCCCGTCGACGGGGGCGCCGATGTCGTCGTACTCACCGGCGGCGGTACCGGCTCGGGCAAGAGTTCCGTCGTCCAGAACTTGCCGGCTGACACGGCGTTCGTCCTCGATTCGACGCTGGCTGACTACGCCGGCACGAAGCGCAACATCGAGGCGGCCCGGCAGTCCGGGCGCGCGGTGGCGATCAACTTCACGTACCGCGACCCGGTCGATGCGTTCGTCAACGGCGTCCTGACGCGCCTGGTCGATCCGGAGAACGGGCGTCCGGTGACCACGTTCACGCACGCCAGTACGCACTTCAATGCGCCCCGCACGCTGTTGAAGCTGGCCGAGGAGTACGCGAGCGAGTTCGACGTCGCGATCTCGGTCGTGGAGAACGGGAGCGGGCAGGCGCTGGTCGCTCGGGATCTCGACTGGTTGAAGCAGCAGATCGCGCGTTACAATGACCGCGATGCCCTCCGAGCCCGCCTCGAAGACGCCCTCGCGGCCGAAGTCGACGCCGGACGAGTCACCCGAGAGCAAGCAGCAGCGCTCAGCCCGTCTGCAAGATTTCACCAGGCGGATGCAGCAAGCCACGATGGACACGCTCAACGAGATCTCCCGCCAGCACAACGAGCGCCAGAAGAAGTAGCGTCGGCTGGCCCCCGCACCGACACGCTCTCCACCGGCGAGGAGCAGGCCCGGCTCCCTGGGGACGTCGGCGACGTGCGCGATCAGGAGATCGCGCAGCCTACGCTCGAGAAGCCAGAAGAACGGTTCGAACTGATTCAACAGATCGAACAGCGCCTTGGCCATCAGCCGACGATGTTCACGGGCGCACCCGAGGGGGCGAAGCCGCCGGCGACAAAGAAGTCGTCGCGCGGCGGGAGCGGTGGCGGCGCGATGTTCGAATCGTCCGATCCGGTCAATTCAGCCGCCTTTCGCGAGTGGTTCGGCGCGTCGAAGGTGGTCGACAAGAAGGGGAAGCCGCTGGTTGTGTACCACGGGGCCCCCGACACAAGGTTCGTGACCGAAAGCGGCGTGTTCCAGACGCTGAAGGAACGGCACGGCATCGAGGACGACGAGCGCGCGTTCTTCTTTGCGGCCGACACGAGGACGGCGGGCACCTATGCCAGCGATCGGCGGGCCTGGGATTACCAGAACGCGGTGCCGGGGATCGTGCCGGCGTACCTGCGAATCGAAAACCCGATGGTCATCGATCGCGAAGGGGGATCGTGGAAAGGTACGCGAGAGATGATCCTGGCGGCGCGCGCGGCCGGGCACGATGGGGTGATCATTCGGAACGTCATCGACACGTACAACACGGAGAAGCGGTCGAAGCCGACGACGGTGTTCGTCGTGTTCGACTCAGGCGCCATCAAGCACGCGACCCGGAATCGCGGCACGTTCGACCGATCGAATCCGAACATCCTCGCCGAGTCGGTGCACCAATCGGTTGGTTCCCCGACGCGACAGCTCTACGTGCCAAAGACCGCGACACCTCTCACCGGCCAGCAGGCCGGCGGTCGGCCCATCTCCGAACAGGAAACCGTCAACCGTCTACGGGACATCTTCAGCGTCGACCGCGTCACGCCCGGCTGGATCCGGATGGTCGTCGGAACCGCCCGCGCGGCGTACCCGACGCGCGTCGGGAAGGTCGGGCCGAACGCGTACGGACACTACCAGCTCGACTCCGGCCTCATCCGCCTGCGGCGCGCGTTCGACCTGCCGACGATGGCGCATGAACTCGGCCACATGATCAGCTTCCGGCTGTTCGGCCGCACCCGCCCGACCGGCCTGTTTCGCGACGAGATCATGCAGCTCGGGCTCGCCACGACGCCGCCCGGCAAGGTCGGCACCAAGTACAACTTCGAGGAAGGGATCGCCGAGTACTTCCGCACGTGGTTCGCCGACCCGGCGCAGGCGCACGCGGCCGCGCCGAACTTCACGGCCGCTCTGGAAGACTGGATTCAGCAGCATCCGGCCGGCGGGGCACAACTACTCGCCGCGCAGACTGTCGTGCGTCGATACAATGCGCAGCCCGCCATTGTCCGCGGTCGCGCGCGCGTCAACGTGCGGCCGGCCGGCGTCGCGGGCCGCGCCAAGGATGTCGTCTCCGAAATGCGCGCCGGCGCCGGCGGCTTCGTGCGTCGATTCGCGTCCGCACTGAAGCACACGGGCAATCTGCCGGCCGTTCTGCGCGACCCGCACGCCTGGTTTGACCGCCTGTTGCACCTGTGGGTGGACCGACACACGGCGATGAATCGCGCGGTCACCGACATGGCCGCCGCGCAGGGGCGGCCGCTCGACGTCGCCGACAACGCCTACGTGCTGACACGGCTCGCCGAGGGCGCGTCCGGCATGGCGGAAGGCTTCCTGACGCACGGTCCGCGCGGCGTCGATGGCCAGTTCACGCACAGCAGCCTCAAGGCCGCGCTTTCGCCGATCCGGCATCGCCTGTATCCGCGCGAGGGCCGGACTGAGCCGGACTTTGCGACGTACCTCGTCGCGCTGCGCGCGCTCGAGTTGCACGCGGACGGCAAAGGGCGATGGCCGGGCCTGTCGCCGGACGAGGCTCGCGCGATTGTCGACCAGACCCACGCCGACCCCGAGGCCGCCGCGTTCAAGCAGGCGGCGAAGAGGGTGTACAGCTACCTCGAGGGGCTGCGCACGTACGCGTTGCAGTACGGGCTCATCACCGCGTCGCTCGACGCGAAGCTCGGCCGGTCCCTGTTCTACGTGCCCATGCAGCGTGTCATGGACGACGTCGCCGACCGCGTGCGCGGCGCCTCGCGCATCGCGAATCGCACGAGCCCGATCAAGCGCCTGAAGGGCAGTGGGCGCGACATCATCGACCCCATCGAGTCCATCGTCAAGAACACCGAAGCCCTCGTGAACGCGGTCGAGAAGAACCGCGCGGCCGTCGCACTGGTGAAGCAGGCCCGGGCCTCGAAGCATTCGGCGGATTGGCTCGTGCCCATCCCGACGCCGCAGGTCGCGACGCAGTTCAACATGCAGCAGATCGCCAAGAGCATTGAGGCGGAACTCGAGCTGCTCGGCGTGGAACTGCCGATGACCGAGGGCGGTGTCTCGCCGTTCGACCGGATGGTGACGATCTTCACGCCGGCGGTGGTGGGCGATCCCGGCGACCGCATCATTACGGTCGTGGAGCGCGGTAAGCGCGTGTTCTACCAGGTGCAGGACGAGGCCCTGTACCAGAACATCACGGCCGTCGGCCTGACATCGACCAGCGAGATCGTGAAGTGGGCCGCGAAGCCCACCGCGACGCTGCGGGCCGGTGCGACCCTGCGGCCGTCGTTCATCATCCGGAACTTAATTCGAGACACGGTCGGCGCGATGCTCCAGAGCCGGCACGGCTTCGTGCCGGTCTACGACAGCCTACGCGGCTACCTCGGGATGCTCCGCAACGACGCGGACTATCAGCGGTTCATGGCGTTCGGTGTGCAGTCGTCGTCGCTGCTCGGCCAAGACCGTGACCGGATCCGGGAGTTCATCGAGCAGATGAACCAGCCGTCCAGCCTGCGGCACAACGTGCTGCGCGTGACGCGTCCGATCCAGCTGCTCCGGTGGCTATCGGAGAACAGTGAGAAGGCGGCCCGACTCGGCGAATTCAAGCTGGCACTCGACACGGGCGGGCGAGAGCGGCGCGCCGGCGTGCTCGGCCTCGCGCAACGCCTGACCGATCGCCAGAAGCGGACGACGCCCATCACCGAGCGGGTGCTCACGACGGCCGCGCTCGCGGCGCGTGACGTCACGATCGACTTCGCCCGTGGCGGGACGGCCGCCAAGGAGCTGAGTCAGTTCAAGGCGTTCTTCAATGCTCGGCTGCAGGGGTACGTGCGCATCGTCGAATCCTTCCGGCGGGATCCGGTCGGCGTCAGCCTAACGGTCGGCACGCTGGCAGCGCTCGGCGCGGCCCTCTGGGTGCTCAATCACGACGACGAGGAGTACCAGGAACTCTCCGACCAGGAGCGCCGCGACTACTGGTGGATCCGGTCGCCCCTCGGTGAAGGGTGGGCACGGATCGCCAAGCCATTCGAATGGGCGCTCGTGCCGAACCTCGTCGAGGCAGCGCTCGACGAGAACCTCGATGCGGTCGACGTGATGCCGGTGGGCGACGCACAGGATCTGGTCTGGCAACTCGCGCCGACCGGGCTGCTGCCGTTCGTGGAGGCCGCGGCGAACTACTCGAGTTTCACGCGCCGGCCGATCGTCAGTCCGTACGACACCGGGCTCGACCCCGACCTGCAGGTCCGCGACTGGACGAGCGACACGGCTCGGCTTGCGGCCAAGCCCATCGGCGTGTCGCCGGCCAAGCTCGAGCATGTCGTCTACGGCCTCGGGGGCGGCCTCGCCCGTGACGCGGTCGGCATCGCCGACCCCGCCTCGCGGGTGCTGACCGGTCGGAACCAGCCGGAGCGGTCGGCGCTGCCCCTGACGCGGCGGATTCCGGGACTGGCCGCTATCGCCAAGGAAGGCGGCTACTCCAGTAGCTCGCGGTCGATTCAGGAGTTCTACGACGAACTGGAGGCGTATCAGGCGACCGTGTCGTCGCTCCGAAAGCGGGCCGGCGGCGAAGGGATGGGCAGCTACGAGGCGGCGTACCTCGAGGCGCTTGACCGGTTTCCTGACGCGACCGGCGCGCCTGGCTCGGGCGGGGAAGCCCGACTCGTCGTCCGGCGACTCGATGACGGGAAGCGGCGCATGGACGCCCTGCGAGACGACCTCGCGGCCGTCCGCGGTTCGCGCGACATGACGCCGACCGACAAGGCGAACGAGATCCGAGCCATCCATGAAGCGATGGTCGCTGTTGCCCGGGAGGCGCTCGGCCGGGCCCCGCTCCGACGGACACGTCCGACGCGGCGGGAAATGACAGCGGTATCGCGATGACGGGAGATCCGACAATGCCCCAGGACGTGACCACCGGCGAGATTTATCGCCGCCTCGAGGACATGGACGAGCGTGCCAACAAACGATTCGAACGCCTCGAGTCGAAACAGGATGCGATGTCGGCTGACGTCGCGACGCTCAAGGAACGCACCAGTCGGCCCGGCATGACCGGCGCGGCCGCCGGCAGCGCGACCGGTCTGCTCGCGCTGCTCGGGTGGGAGTGGCTCAAGGCCAAGCTCGGGGGCTCGTAATGCAGCTGCGATTAGTGCGAGAACCCACCATCGGCGGCGCCACGCTCGGCGTCCTGTTCTGCGACGGGGTGTATTTCAGCTTCACGCTCGAGGATCCCATTCGCGAGGTCGCCGGCGCGCCGGTCGCGAGCTGGAAGGTCCACGGCCACACCGCGATTCCGGCCGGTCGGTACCGCGTGATGGTGACGTGGTCGCCCCGGTTCAACCGTGTCCTGCCGCTGCTGGTCGCGGTGCCGGGCTTCGAAGGCATCCGGATTCACCGCGGCAATCGTCCCCAGGACACCGAGGGGTGCATCCTCGTCGGCTTCCAGCGGGCCCATGCGGTCGTGCTCGATTCGAAGCCGGCCGAGCTCGAGCTGCTCCGGCGTCTCGAGGCTGAGCAGGAGGCTGGCCGCGAGGTCTGGATCGACATCGAGAATCCGCGGGTGTAGGCTGCTGACGAAATGGTCAGTCCGCACTGACGCAATAGAAGGGAGTTCCCGTGAGGACACAGAGAATGATGGTGCTCGGGCGGACGTTGGCCGTGGCGGTGGTCGCCGCGCTGGTGCTGGCGGCGTGCCCGTCGCGTGGGTGGCGGCCCGCGCCGTCGACGCCACCGCCAGCCCTGGAAGCCCCGGTCGACGTGCCCGTCGAGGCGCCGCCCGTGGTCGAACTCCGCGGCCCGTCCCTCGAGGAGGTGCGCGCGTATCGCGGCAAGCTCGGCGGACTACGCGACGCCGATGGGCGGCGGATATGGGGGCCGGCGCTTGCGGGCGCGCCGCCAGAGGTCCGCGCCGCGTGGCTGGCTCGATTGGCGTCGGAAGGCGTGACGCATGTGCCGGTCGGCCCGTTCGACTACGGCGACGTATACCCCGGTGTCACGTGGAGCAACCCGGACTGGACCCGCGACCCCGGCGCGATTCGGCAACTGATCGACGAGTTGCGCCGCACGCCGACCGTCCGCGGGCACGGGCTGATTCCCGTCATCTTCACCGACGGGGGCGGCCGCACACCGGGCCCGCGCCTTGCCGTGCTGTATCCCACCCTCGAGGTCGCGCTGCGCGGCATCGAACGCGAGGTCATCGTCGTCCCTTGCGGGTGGGAGTCCTACGAGTGGCGTCCGCGTGAGTGTTACGACGCGGCGTGGGAAGCCCGCCGGCGGTTCCCGCAGACGATCCTCGCGTGGCATTCGTGGGTGGGCAGAAGCAACGGCGCGAGCAACGATCCCTACAACCCGAACAACGACGACATGTGGCTCGACGCACCGCAACCAGACGGCGCCAGGTACGGGGCCTGGACGAAGTTTTGGGACCCGTCTCTGAGCCCCTTCCAGATGTTTCTCTACCAAGCCGAACCGCCTCGAACCCTCTCGGATGTCGAGTGTGGGGGCCTGCGGCCGGGCGTCGACCGTTGGTCCAGCGACGCCTTGCGCAACGAGCACGACGGTCGCGGGTGGAAGTTCAAAGAGGCCTGCTGGATGAACAAGACGTCGGACGCCATCGCGCGCGTCGGCGCCGGCATCTGCACCGACGACTACGGCCACGGCGGCCGCTGCGGCCCGGGCGGCGACCGCACCTTCGTGCTGTTCGAGTTGGCGACGTTTCATTGGTGGTGGGATCGCATGGAAGCCCACGACCCCGATCTGTTCACGCGCATGACGACGTTCGGCGTCAGCGAGTGCCGCAAGTACGGCATCGAGTGCGGCGTCGGCGACGGGTTCCCGTTGCCCGCTGCTCGATAACACACGCACGACCCTCACAGGAGACACGATTTATGGATGAACTGATTCAGCAGGCCCTCGGCTACCTCGGCACGGTCCTCGCCACGCTGTGCGTCGCGCTGGCCACGCTCGTGCTGCGCAAGATCGGGATCTCGCTCGACGCGGACCGGCAGGCCCAACTCGAGTACGTCGTGAAGCAGGAAGTACTCCGACAGGAGGAACTCGCGGCAGAGCGCCTGAAGAAGACGGGCATCGTGACGAGCGGCGCCGAGAAACTCCGCAGCGCCCTCGAGGCCGTGACCGACCGACTGCCGCGCGTCGACCGCGACGAGGCCGCCGCCATCGTGCAGGCGGTTTTACCCCAACTCGGCATCGGCGCGGCGGCAGGTCTGCGCGAATTGGGAAAGGCCCTGAAGACGCCGGCGCCGAAGGTCGCGAAGTGAGCGGCGCGCCGACCCCCGCGACGCCCGTGTTGACCTCGAGTCTCCGCGCGTCCATAGACCACGCCGTCGCCGCGCTGCCGGCGGGGAAGCAGGGACACGTCGCGGTCAATGTCAGTCTGACCGGCGCCGATGTCTCGGTCGCGCAACGCGGGCCGTGGGGCTTGGTGTTCGGTGGGTATGCCAAACGGTTGTGGGGCGGCGGCTACGAGGCCGGCGCCCGCATGACCACGGCATGGTGAACCGTGGCGCGGCCGCGTTTCTGGTGCGCGTCCTGATGGCGAAGCACGCCGGGCACGATGAAGTGCCACCGACCGTGCCGCCGCACCTCGTCGACGCGCTCTGGCGGTTTCGGTGTCGCTGCCATCACAACCCGATCACGGTCGGGACTGACAGCGCGACCGTGGAGCAGGGGCGCGTCGTCGCCCCGCGTCGATTCTGCCCGTCCTGCCGGACGTGGAACCGCGGGGAAATCGTGTCACGGTGAGTGTCACGCGCTCGCGTCCACACGTTGTCCATTCATGGGATTTCGGGGGCGACACTCCACGTGACACCACACACACGAACGCGCCGGCTCGAGGAGCACGGCGCGTTTGTTTTTGCCCGAATTTCTTAAGGAAAGTGAGTGGTGGACGGCGCGAGGCTCGAACTCGCGACCTCCGCGATGCGAACGCGAATTATGGCGCGTTTTACTCCAAATTTAGACGTGAATCGAAATTTGTCACGTCACGTGTTGCGTGAAATGATCTCGACCGCCGCGGCCATCGCGTCGTCCGAGGGATGCGTGTAGCGCGTCAGCATCCGCAGGTCACTCCAGCCGCCGATGGCCTGCACGATGCGCAACGACACCCCGGCTTCGATCATGCGCGTCGCGCCCGTGTGGCGCAGGCCGTGAAACGTGATGCCGTCAGTGTTGCGCCCGTACGTGACCTTGGCGCGTTTGCACCCGTCTTCGAGCATCTGCTTGAGGCTGTTCGACCAGGTGCGCGCATCTTTGCCTACTCGACGGTGCGCGAAGATGTACCCCTTCCGGTTTTTCGCACTTTTTAGAGAGTCGAGCGCCGTGCGAAGGCGCGATGAGACCGGCACTTTCCGACTGTCGCCGGCCTTCGGATTCAGGATCGTCAGGTGGGTCTTGTGGTCGTCCTGCCAGCGAAGCGCGAGCAGCTCGCCGGCCCTGGCCAGCGTGTCGAGGGCCGCGATGACGATGACGCGGTCGGCGGGCGCGATGTGCTCGAGCAGCTTCTTTTCGTCGGCGGGCGACAGGACCACCATCGCGCGCTTCTCGGCGCGCAGGCGCTTGATGTGGGCCGCCGGCGACGCCTCGAGGTAGGTCGGCACCGCGGCCGCCAGTAAGTGCTTCAAGACGTCGAGTTCGCGATTGACGGTCGAGGCGCGGACGTCCTTGCGGCGTCGCGTCATCCACTCGAGGATGTCGGCGGCCGCGAGGTCGGCCAGGAAGCGGCGGCCAAAGTGCCGGCGCAGGTTCTCGAGGATCTCACGCTCGCGGGCGGCGCCGCGATGATGGGCCGTCACGTTGGCCTCGTACCAATCGGCGAAGGCAGAGAACGACGCGGCCGGCTTCGGGTCCACCTCGCCGTGCAGACGCTTCGCCGCTTTCAGGTGGTACTCGTGCTCGACGCGCTCGGCGAGCCGCTTCGCCTCGCGGCGCAAGGCCGGCGTCGATGCGGTGTGTCGAATCTTCGTCGACTGCTGGATACGGCGGCCGCCGTCGGGGGGGACAATGTCGACCCACCAGTACGGCGAGCCCTTCCGGATATACAGCGCCACGACTACGATGCGACCGCGAGGAGCGCACGCTTGCGGGCGGCCGGCAGTGCGACCAGCGCACGGTCGACCGCCGACAAGGGAACCGGCGGCGTCCCATAGAGCCGCTCAAGCAGCTCGGCCGTTTCGTGCTTTCCGCAGGCGCGGAGCACCGTCGTCGGCGACGCGCCAATCGCCTCGGCCAGCGCGAGGAGTTTGTCGGTGCCGAGCACGCGATCGTTCTTGACGGCGCGAATCAGGGCGGACTCGGAAATGCCGGCCGCCTCCCCGATGGCGCGGTAGCTGCCAAACGCGGGCTTCGCTCGGTTGACCAGGCGGGCGAGGGTGGTCATTGGGCGTACTGTTCGCGGATTCTCACTGCCAATTCGTCGACATCCGAGACGATCGACTCGGCAGCCTGATCGACGGCGGAACGTCCTACTGTCCTGACGATTAGGTGGAGGAGAGTATCGTTGGCTTGAAGCACAATCGCCTGGGCGACAACAGATCGCTCCCCGTCGTCCGAATCCATCGTGACCATGTCGATGCGGACCTGGGCGTCGCGCGCGGTGGCTGCCAGCGGGTATAACTTTGAGTCTCTCAGAAGGTTCCGAACTTGCAGGGCAAGCCTTCGGCCTACGGAGTCCATGCCGCTATGAGAGACGTAGACCAGAACCGGCAACGGTTGAGCCACCCGAACTTCGAGATCCCGAATCAAGCCAGCGGAGCCTTGGCTCACTCCAGCAAGCACGCCCACTAACATCAACGCCGCGATTCCGCTCACTACGACCTCCTAGCGCAAAGAGAGATTCGCCCGCACCGCGCGCAAGATCCATCCGCCAGCGGCAGCCCGACGACCCTCGAGCAAAGACCTGACTGATGGGGAGGCATCATGCGGGCTTCGCGCGACGACCGCTGGCGGTTCGTGCGTCCTGTGGCACCTTCGTGCGTTTCGCCCGCTTCGTGCTTTTCGCTCCCTCGTATCGAGCCATGAGGGCATTCCACCTCTGCGCTGCGACGGCAGCGGGCAATCCGTTCAGGGCGCGCGCGACGTCGAACTCTGTTTCGACGCCGTCGAGAAGCACCCACGCCGGGCAACCAAGCGCATTTGCGTGCTGTTGAATCGTCGTAAGGGAAGGCACCTTCCATCGCGCCTCGATGCCGTACACGACCTGTGCGTGGTCGCCCCCAAGCGCTTGAGCGAGGTCAACCACACGCCCCTTCCAGAGCTGTTTACGGACTTCTCTAAACCGCTCTCCGTATGTCACTGCGGCTGAAGCTATCCGCGTAAACATGCTAGGGTCAATAACTTGCGGACAGCAAGAAAATGTTATTGACATGGTAATGTTGGCAGCATTACAGTCTCCAACTCATGAGAGACATCACGAAACGCCTGCGGGTCCTGCGCGTCGGACAGAACGTCACGCAGCGTCACGTCGCGCTTCGCGCGCACATGCCGCTATCCCGCTATTGGGAAATCGAGAACGGCTACCGGCAGCCGTCCGACGACGAGCTTCACGCGCTCGCGCGCGTGCTCGAGTGCTCGCCGTCCGACATCGTGCCGTCGGAAGTCGGGGCCGCGTCGTGAAGGCGGGCAAGGTCGTCGGCCAAGGCCGCCGCCGCTCGGCGCAGCCGCCGGTTGAGTCTGGCGACTTGCACGGTGCGCCGCTCGACTTGAGCCGCGAGGTCTATCTCACGGTTGCGGAAGCCGCTCGCTACACCCGCAGCGTATCGGTCCCGGCGTTCCGCAAGTGGGCATACCGCGCCCATCTGCCGAAGTGCCGCCGCGGCCGCCGCGTTCTCTACTTCCGGCGCGACATCGACGCCGCGTTGCAACCCGAGTACATGAAGCCATCGCATAGGAGGCCAGCTTGAAGGCCCGGATCCTGTCCATGCGAGGCCATTCGCACGCGGAACCTGTGTCCACGCCTGACCAATCGGACAGTCCCCGTGACCAGACGTTGACACGGTGCGTCCTTGAAGCCCTCGAGGCCCTGCAACTGCCGCAGCACCAGCTTGCCGCCCTGCAGGGCGTGCGACCGGAGCAGTGGACGCGGCAGCGCGAGGGACGCGACGGCCACCGGATGCACGTGCAGCGGCTCGACCGGCTGCCCGAGGAGTTTCTTGACGCGCTACTGGTGGCGCTCGCGCGGGCGCGAGGCGTCGCGCTGGCCACGCCCCACGCACAGATGAAGGCCATTGCCGCGGCCACTCGGGCGCTCGCCGAGGCAATGGAGCAGATGTCCGCCCTGGGCGGGCAGCAGGAATTGCCCTTCGAGCGCCGCCGCGAGGTGCGTCATGCCTGATCTGAATCCGGAGCAACACCTGTTCGTCTCGGCGCTCGTGATCGTGCTGGTCGCTGTCGCGGCCGTGGCGCTTGGGGTCTGCATCGCCGGCCTGAACGGCGACGACGATGACGACCCCATCTGTTGGCCTGAGTCCCCCGATTGCCGCACGGACGCGGCGTTCTTCGAGCGTCGCCAGCGTCTCGAGCGGGAGCAGCGCGCGTTCCGTCGCGCGCGCGCCTGGAAGTTCTGGCTGTAACCAAGGAGCCCTGCTACATGACCCTGTTTGCCCGCTTCGTTCCGGCCGTGCTCGCGGCCGTCGCCATCGCCATCGTGGCCGTCGCGCTGCCCGTGCGCGCCGAGTCGTCCGACCCCGTCTACCGCTACCGGCATCTGGCGTTCGGCGACACCGGCTACATCCACCCGACCACCGGCGAAACGCTGGTGCAGGCCGTCGCGAATCAAGGCCTGTACGTCGGCTGGCAGCTCGTGTCCGTCTCGGCGCGCTATGTGCCCGGCGCGCAGCCCTCGACGATCTTTGACTTCGTGTTTCTGGCGCCCGTGGGCGTCGAGTTCCCGACGCTGCCGGCGCCAAATCCCGGGACCGTCCCCCCGCCGCCCCCGCCGCCGCCCTCGACCCCGACACAGCCGACGGCCAATGGCACGGCCTGCCCGGGCTACCCGAACCCGCCGTTTCCCGGCGCGCGTTGCTACACCGACGGAGGCTGGCGCCCATAGGGGCGCCCGTCTCATCCCCGAGGAGAACCCGACCATGTCCCTGACTGCCACCATCTTGAAAACCGAACGGCGGACTCTGCCGTGCCCGCTCACGAACGACGAACTGCTTGCCAAGGGTGACGCCCTCGCGACCGCGCTGCGTGCGCTCGATGAGGAGCGCGAGAAGCAGGACACACAGAAGGCCGCGATGAAGGAGCGGGTCGCGGAAATCACCAGCCGCATTGCGCAGTTGCGCACCGAGATTCAGGAGCGACGTGAGTTTCGTGACGTCGCGGTCGACATCGTGATCAAGGACCGGCTGCGCGCGATCGTCACCGAGGTCCGCCAGGACTCCGGCGAGGTCGTGCAGGAACGGTTCATGGACGACGACGAGCGCCAGCAGAAGTTGCCGGACGTGCACTGATGGACGCCACTACCGCCGCCGTCGTGACCGTCGTCGCTGTGCTGGTCGTGCATCTGGCGTTCGCCGCCGGCTGGTTCATGGGGTTCGCCGCCCACCGCCGGCTCGTGCGCAAAGTTGAAGACGTCGACCGGTTGCGCGCTATCGCGCGCCGGCACGAAGCACATTCGTAATCGCCCCGTTCCCGAGGAGAACACCGCCATGAGTCAAGAGATCGCCACGCTGCCGCCCGCCGAGTTCGGGCAGCCGCTCACCAGTAAGCAGGTCCGGTCGCGCCTCGCCGTGATTCAGGACGTGCTTCAGCACGTGATGCAGAAGGAGGTCGACTTCGGCGTCATTCCCGGCACCGACAAGCCGACCCTGCTCAAACCGGGCGCGGAAAAGATCTGCGTCACGTTCCGCCTGTCGGCCGACACGCCGGACATCGAGTCCGTGCCCGAGTTGTCGGGCGACATCCGGTATCGGGTGCGCGTGCCCATCCGCTCGGCCGACGGCACCGTCGTCGCGGTCGGGGTAGGGGAGTGCTCGACCGGGGAGGAGAAATACCGCTGGCGCCGGCCCGTGCATCCGAAGGAGTACGACGCCGCGCCGGAAGACCGCCGCCGCGAGAAGTGGACACGCAAGGGCGACGTCTGGAAGCAGGTGCGCGTCGAGCCCGCCGACGTCGCCAACACGGTCCTGAAGATGGCGCACAAACGGGCCTACGTGCACGGCGTCATCATGGCGACCGCCGCCGGCTCGATCTTCGCGCAAGACCTCGAGGACCGGCCCGAGGGCCTCGAGGATGAGGGCGACGGCCGCTCGCGCGTCAGTAAGCCGCAGGAGCGCGGCCAGGCGCCGGTCGACGCCGAGGACGGCTACATCAGCGAACCGCAGGTCCGCCGCCTGATTGACCGCGCGAAGCAGTTGCGCATCAGCGAAGCCGATCTGCGGGCGCATGTCGGCGGCCGGTATCCCGGCACGAAAGACGAACACGGGAAGGCGCACTTCACGCGCATTCGTCGGAGCTTCTACGACGACGTCCTCGACGGCCTCGAGGGGTTGAGCAAGCCGCGGGACCGGCAGCCCGGCGAGGAGGGGTAATGGTCGGCTCGACACGCATGATCGCCATTTGGGCCAACACGATCCGCGTCGGCAAGTGCCGCGCGGCGACGTGCCGAGCCCGCATCTTCTTCGCCGAGACCGTCGCCCGCGGCAAGAACATGCCGTTCAGCGGCGACCCCATCCCGTACGAACGCGACAAGGACCGGACCACCGGCCGCGAGATCTGGCGCGTGCCGTTCGAATCGATTCACTTCCGTGACTGCCGGGAAGCCAACCGATTCAGTGCCAGCGGGAGGAAGTGATGGCGCGGTTTAAGGACACCGAGTGGAACCTGCCGACCACACTGGCCGGCGGGATCGGGAGCGTCGATGGTGGAGCCGCGCACCTGGCGGTGCTCATGGACATCCGCGACGAGATGAAGCGGCTCAACGCGCTGCTGAGCTGCCCGAACTTCACCGGGATTCCGCAGACGCTGAAGTCGATCCACCGCGCGATGCCGGCCAAGTCACCAAGGAGAAAGGCGAAGAAACGATGACGACGACACTCGCCGCTGTCGATTTCGACAGTTCAAACCACACGTATCGACTGGACGGCGTCGAGTTGCCGTCCGTGACGCGGATCTTGTCGGCCGTCGGTCTCGCGACGGACTGGAGCCGCATGCCGCCGTCGGTGCGCGAGGCGGCCGAGGCGAAGCGCGAGATCGGGTCCGTCGTGCACGAAGCCTGCGCTCTGCTCGACGTCGGCACGCTGGCCTGGGGCACGCTCGACGAGGCCGCCTTCGGCTACGTCGAGGCGTGGGAACGCTACGTGCGCGAGCGGCAGATCGTCGAGTGGCTGCTCATCGAGAAGCCCCTCGCGCATGACGTGCTGCGCTTCGCCGGCACGCCCGACCGCATCGGCCGCACGCTCACCGGCACCATCGTCCAACCCGACATCAAGTGCGGCGACCCTGACGACGCCGCCGGCCAGTACCAGACCGCCGCGTACGGCCTGCTCGTCGAGCACGCCGGTCTCGCCCCCTACTACCACGCCATGGAACGCGAATGCGTCCAGCTCTTTCCGACCGGGCGGTTCGCGCTCGACCCGTACCGCGACAACCGCCACGACGCCGCCGTCTTCAAGGCGGCACTAACCGTGTTTCACGCCCATCCGAGGAGATCACGCCGATGACGACCCTGACCGCCGAACTGCCTGTGGACCAGACCCCCCACGTGACCGAACAGCTCGAGCTCGCCGAGCGCGCGCGCGCGTTCGTCGTCACGCGCCAGACCAAGCTCGACGCCGAGGATCTCATCCTCGCCCTGAACGACGCCGAGAAGCGGGTGCGCGAAGTGCTCGACCCGATCTGTGACCAGGCGTTCAAGGCGCACAAGACCGCGACCAGCAAGCGCGCCGAGCTGATTAAGCCCATCGAGGACGCCCGGAAGTACTTGCGCATCGAGTGCGGGCGCGTGCAGCGCCAGCTCGAGGAGGAAGCCGCCGCCGAGGCGCGCCGGAAGGCCGAGGAACTCGCGGCCGCCGACCGCGCGCGGCTGCAGGCCGAGGCTGAGGCCCTCGCCGACACCGACGTGGAAGCCGCGATGGACGTGCTCGAGCAGGCCGACGAGGTCGTCGCGGCGCCCGTGTCGACGGTGCGCGTGGCGCCGGCTGTCGCGAGCGGCCTGACCTACCGCGACAACTGGATCCCGCAGTGGGTCGACGCCAACGGCCGCCCGCGGGATACGCCGGATCTGTCGCTGATTCCGCGCGAATACCTCAAGGTTGACGAAGTCGCCATCCGCAAGGTCGTGTCCGCCATGAAGGACCGCACGACCATCCGTGGCGTCCGGGCGTACAACGACCGCAAGCCCGTCGGGACGGCGCGCCGGTAGCGGCATGGGCAAGACCACGGCATTCGCGTTTCCGCTCCACGTGGGCGATTGGCTGAAGGGCACCGCGCGTCTCCGACCGGAGGCGCGCGGGTTCTACCTCGACCTGCTGCTGTACCAGTGGGACGCCGACGCCCCGATCCCCGAGGACGAAGTCGAGCAGATGCAGATCGCGCGCTGCACCGACCGCCGGCAGTGGCGCGATGCCTGGGCGCGCCTGCGCGAGAAGTTCGAGCCCGTCGAGGGCGGGTATCGCAACCGGCGCGTCGAGGAAGAGCGGGCGAAGTTGCAAAAGACTCGCGAGCAGCGTGCCGAGGCCGGCGCGAAAGGGAATCGGCAGCGGTGGGGGAATCGTCGCGGGACGCCTCGCGAAAGTGTCGCGGGAGCGATCGCAGAACATGTCGCGGGCGAGTCGCGAGAACGTCGCATTCCTTCTTCCGATCTCCTAAGTGATCTGGATTTGAAAACCAATCCAGATCACACCCCCTTACCCCCTGAGGGGGCTGACGACGGCTTCGACGCCTTTTGGCAGGCGTATCCGCGGAAGGTCGCGAAGGTGAGCGCTGAACGTGCGTGGCGCAAGTTGCGACCGTCTGCCGACACGGCGGTGCTGATCGTGCACGCGCTGCGCCAGCACTGCCGCCAACCCCAATGGCAACGCGACGGCGGCGCCTACATCCCGCACGCCGCGACGTGGCTCAACCAACACCGATGGAACGACGACATCGACGCCGGCGAGCGGCCGCCGACGTCCGGGCTGGCCTCGAGCCCGAATGGCATGTCCTGGTGGCACGACTGCAAGCGTGACCACGACGGGGCGTGCCCCAACCGCAACCAACACGACCTTCGCGTGTTCCGCGAAGCCCAACAGGAGACACCGCTCGATGAAAAACTGGCAACCGCTCGCTGATCAAATCCTCGTCCGCGCACTCATTCCCGCCGACCGCACCGCGACCGGCCTGCTCATCCTGCCCGAGAACAATCGCGAGCGGCCGCAGCAGGGTATCGTCGTGGCCGTCGGGCCCGGCGCATTTGTGGAAGGCGTCGGGCTCGTGACGCCGCAAGTGGACGCCGGCGACCTGGTCGCGTTCGGCAAGTACGCCGGCATCGACTTCGAGCTCGACGGCGAGCCCGTCCTGCTCATGCGCGACCGCGAGGCGCTTGCGCGGAAGGTCGCCGGCACGTACGAGCTAGTTGAACACGAGATCGCCTACGGCGTCGGCACGCGGCGCGTCGCGCACGAAGCCGGCCGGCTCTGCGAGCACTGCCAGCCCGTAAAGAGCACGTTCCTCGAGGAAGAACGCGAGCGGCTCATCATCGGCGACGCCACCGGGGTGCGGTGATGGCCAAGCGCCTGGTGAAAACGTGGCCCTACGACCTGCCGACCGCCACCTGCCGTGTGTGTCTCGGTTCGGGCATGAACCGCCGGCGCGCCGAGGACCATGTCACGTCGAGGTCGTCGGTCACGACTGACAGCGCCGTCAACGCGCAGACACTCGGCCTGAAATGCTCGGCATGTGAGGGACGCGGCCGCGTCCTCGTGGCGCCGGCCGGGGTGACCTCGTGATGGCGCGCCCGCGCGATTTGCCGGCACATTCACGATTTATTGAGCGCCCGCACGGGACCCGCCTGCGGTATCTCGCCGGGTGCAAGTGCGTCCCCTGCCGCGCCGCGAACAGTCGATACGAGACGGAACGCGCCAGAAAACGCGCATACGGCGACACTCGCGAGCTCGTTCCCGCTGGCGCTGTGGTCGACCACGTGAGGGCACTTGGCGAGCAGGGTATGGGCTACAAGCGCGTCGCCCATGTTGCGGGCGTGAGTCAGGCCACGATGTGGGCGCTTCTATCCGGCCGCCGTTCGCAGCTTCGCGCGCATCGCGCCCGCGCCATCCTGGCGGTACAGCCAAGCCTGGGAGATCACGCGCTCGTCGATGCAGCGCCGACATGGCGGTTGCTGAACAAGCTCATCGACGAAGGCTGGCCGAAGCGACGGCTTGCGCGATGGCTCGGATGTCGCGGCGACAGCCTTCAGGTCGGACAGCGACAGGTGACGGTCCGGACAGCGCGACGTGTTCGAGCCCTGTATCGGCGCCTTACCGCGGAGGCCCTCCCGTGAACAGCACCTCGACGCAAAAGGACGTCGTGTCATGACCCGGCGCGCTCGACACGTCGCCAGTGTGACGGCCTCGCGTGAGCGCCGGCGGGCGGCCGGCCGGTGCACGCGCTGCCCGACGGGCCGCGTAACGATCAATCCGAAGACCTGGGAGCCGTTCTTCCAGTGCGTGCGGTGCCGCGCGCGGCGCTCGAACTACGACCAACGCCGGTATCAACAGCGGAAGGCGGTGCGCGATGGCGCGTAAGTCGCCCGTCGATCTGGCGCCGGGCTTCCTCCTGCAGTGCCGCACGCTCGGCTTGCCGGCGCCCGTGCAGGAGCTCCCGTTCCACCCGTTGCGCATGTGGCGGTTCGACTTCGCCTGGCCGGACGCGAAAGTTGCGCTCGAGGTCGAGGGGGTCGTCTACGGCCAGGGCGGGCAGCTCACCGGCCGGCACGTGCACGCGAGCGGCTTCCGTGAGGACTGCGTGAAGTACGGCGAAGCCTTCCGCCTCGGCTGGACCGTGTTGCGTGTGCTGCCCGAGCAGGTGACGTCGGGGCTGGCCGCTGACTGGCTGGCGGGCCGCCTGCTCGGCATGCCGCTCTCGCCCTTACGGGCCATCGACCTGCACACCACCCGCGCGCGACGTCCGCGCCGGGTTTCCTCGAGGAGGGTTTCCCGATGATTCGACTGATTCGACACGTGCGTCTCGAAGTGTTCTGCGACCGTCGCCGCGAGTGGCGCTGGCGCCTGCGCCACCGCAACGGCAACATCCTCGCGGACTCCGGCGAGGGCTACACGCGCCGCTCCCGCTGTCTCGACGCCGGCCGGCGGCTGTTTCCGTACGCGCCCGTCGAGGTCAAGTGATGGACGTGAAGCAGATCGAAGCCGAGCGGGCCGCCGTGCGCCAACGCGTCGAGTCGAGGCTCACTCCCGGCGTGTGCGATCGGATGGCCGATGCGTATCTGTCGGTAGCGTGGTCGGAAGCCATGGCTGGTGTCACGCCCGAGGAGATGGCACAGCGCGCGTCTGACGCGCTGCGGGCTGTTGCACTCGATGCCTTGTTCGGCGACGACACTGAGTCGGTGGTCGCACTCCGCGCACATGTCGCCGCTGATCCCCCGAAGGAGGACGGAGAGTAATGACTGAGACGATGGCCTACCGCACGCGTGCTGTGTCGGGATTAATCCTGCGAGCCTGCCCTGTGTGCCGTGAGGTGTTCTCTGGGCACAGCGAGGAAGAGGTCGCGGCTGGTCGGATGGTGCGGGTAGAACGAGACGGCAAGCGCCTGTATTGCGATGTTGCCGCCGATCCAACGGAGGAGAAGTGATCCACTATCACGGCCTTCCGATCACGCCAGCCACAGCGGCAGAGGTCGCGATCCGCGCGGGGCATGCTTTCATTTCGTTCGCGCATCCGGGCCAGATAGGGTTAGTTGTCGCGGCCTGCCAGTCGTTCGCGTTAGACAATGGCGCGTTCTCCGCGTGGCGCAAGGGGGAGGCGGTGACTGACTGGTCCGGCTACTACGCATGGGCAGCGGCGGGAAAGCGTATCCCGTCGTGCGATTTCGCGGTTATCCCCGATGTAATCGACGGAGCTGAAGCTGACAACGACGCGCTCGTAGCCGAGTGGCCGCTGCCGCGGTGGTTCGGCGCGCCCGTTTGGCATCTACACGAGACCCTCGGTCGGCTGGATCGGCTGGCGGATGAGTGGCCGCGCGTGTGTCTCGGCAGCTCCGGCGCCTACGCGCAGATTGGCACCGACCGGTGGTGGCGGCGGATGCACGAAGCCATGCGGGTCATTTGCGACGACGCGGGCCAGCCGCGTTGTCGCCTGCATGGTTTGCGGATGCTGGACCCGCGCATCTTCAGCCGCTTTCCGTTCGCGTCCGCTGACTCGACGAACATCGGCCGGAATATCGGCATTGACCAAGCGTGGCAAGGCCCGTATGCGCCGCCGACCAAGGAAAGCCGGACACAACTGATGCGCTCGCGCGTTGAAGCCGTTAACGCGCCAGCCACCTATGACTTTCAGCCCGCGCAGGAGGCGCTCGCACTATGAACCTCACCGCCGATCCCCCGAAGGACGGAGAGTAATGACTGAGACGATGAAGCCGGGAGAAGCGCAGCGACCGTCGCATGTGGCGCCCTGCGCCGCCTGCCATGGGGCCGGCTACACCGTCGAGCGGGACCTTGGCGGCAGCTGGCGTCGGTACGAATGCGCCGACTGCCGGGGCGTGGGCCTCGAGGAGACGCCGGACGCTGACGAAACCGTCAGGTAGGATGTTCCACGTGGAGCACCTCGAGGACAGCTTTCGCCTGGCCGATGAGCCGCAAGCCGTCGCCGCCCGACTCATTGCGACGGAGGACGACTTCGCGCACCTCGGGCTCGCGCGCATCGCGTGCGTGTTCTCGGAACGCGCGCTGTTTCTGCACGGCGGACCCTGCCACGCCTTGATTGCCGTGCCGACCTACATGCAGGGTCCGCTCCGGCACCTGGTCGGGTTCCTGATTGGGCAGTTCTGTCGGCCGCTATTCGAGGGGGAAGACCCCGACTTCGTCATCCTCATCGACCGTGCCGTGTGGGACAGTCTCGACGCGGTGCGCCGCGAGCGGCTGATGTTCCATGAGCTGTGTCACGTCGCGGCCAAGGAGCACGAGGAGACGGGCGTGCCGAAGCTCGGCCAGGACGGCCGGCCGATCCTGAAGTTGCGGCCACATGACGCGGAGAAGTTCTATGCCGAAATCGAAAAGTACGGCGCGGCCGTCACGGACGCGGAAGACCTCGCGGTCGCCATCGCGGAAGGCGAAGCCCGCCAGCGTCGCAGCCGTCTCAAGCTCGCCTGACCGGGCAGCGGAAGCGAAACGCCGCCGAGCACTGGCGCGGACGGGGCCATTTCAGCCGCGGCCGGCGCATTTCCGGTATCTGCGGGCCTACTCGGAGCTGCTCGAGGAGGGGGCGCCCGTTTCCTATCAGGCCATCGCGAAGCGCATGGGCGTCACGCGCACGAACCTCTGGAAGCTGCGCCTGCGGTGGCCGGGGCTCGATGCCTG
Organism: Acidobacteriota bacterium; assembly: GCA_044508265.1. Classification (GTDB taxonomy): domain Bacteria; phylum Acidobacteriota; class Vicinamibacteria; order Vicinamibacterales; family Vicinamibacteraceae; genus JAEZDP01. The sequence goes on along the minus strand of JBIQIB010000022.1, from coordinate 1,787 downwards.
GGTGTCCGAGCACCTGCTCGCCGGCAATGCGGACCTCGTCGGGCCGGTCGTGCGTAAGATGGCGATGCTCGGCCTGCGCGGCAGCCGCGAGCACGCCGAGTTGTTCCTGAAGCACGCCGCGGGGACGCTCGGCCGCGAGAATCAAGGCAGCGGGGAGGTTCACGTGCACACCGGGCCGGCGATCATCAACATTGCCGTGCCGAGGCCTGGGGATACGGCGGTGGCGTCGGCTGGTGAGGTGGGAGCGTGAGCACCAAGACCCCGGGTCTTGGTGGTATCATGCGCCGATGACCAAGAAACCCGTCGCCGCGATGCTGCGGAAGCACGCCGCTGCCATGCCAGAGGAAGTCAGGGACTACTTTCGCGAGCAGGGGTCGATTGGTGGCAAAAAGGGGGGGCGTCTGTCGTGGGACAAACTCACGCCAGAAGCGCGCTCAGCCCGCGCCAAGCATGCGAGCGAGGCGGCGGTCAAGGCGCGCCAGAAGCGGAAGGGGCAGGTATGACACGAATGAGGCACGGTTGGCCAGAGGTATTAGAAGGCATCTTGTTCGCGTGCGGCTCTGTGGACAGCGAGAGCCCAGTTGAGGGCGTGGACAAAGCGCTTTCTATACTTATGAGGCTTCGCGATGTAGCCGCGGCGAAGTTTAAGCGAGACAATCTCTCTGGATTCGAGGCATGGAGGGAGCGTTTCCTCCACGACGTTGGGTACGTGCCGAAGTTCATACAAGGCGAGCTTCCGGCTATTGGTGATGTCTCCCTGGGTGGTAATTTGTGTTCTCCTGCGGCTGCGCGCCTTCACTCGCCCGGTCCCGCTGAATGTGGCTCCCTCGAACTGGTGTCGTCTTTGGCCACGGAAGAGTGGCTCCAGGCCGGCGCGCTTGAGGATGATCAGGACGAGTTCTTTGTTCTGTCGTTTGATCTCGCGAGCGTTGTCAATGACACGATCGCAGGGTTGGCCTATCCAGAGTCAGGTGTTATCGGTGGCGAGGAGGAGATCGCTGAGGCTGAACATATCGCCACACAGCTAGAAGCAGCGGCGGCAAGGCTTAGAAACGCTGTTCACAGGGGAGATCCCGCATCGCCGTCCGGTGCGGGGCATGGTCCAGTTCGCCCGTAAGACCGCGGCACCGCCGCGCGAGTTCACCTGGGGGTATCTCAACCCCGACGGCGCCTGCCCGCATACGCCCCCCTGCACGCCGGCCGGCAATGCGCCCGGCTCACGGTGCCTGCCACAGCCCAAACAAGCCCTCGCGCACGTCTCGCTCGCCGACGTCCTGTTCTACGGGGGCGCGCTCGGTGGCGGCAAGTCCGCGTTCGCGCTCGTCGAGGCCGTCACGATTGCCCTCGCGAACCCCGGATGTAAGGTCGCGCTGTTCCGCCGCACGCTGAAGCAACACAAGGAAACGATCTTCCGGTTCCGCACGTGGGTGCCGACGTTCGTCGCGAAGTACAACAAATCCGAGCACGTCGCGCGCTTCTTCAACGGCTCGGAACTGTGGTTCGGCTTCGCGGACAACGAAGAAGACGTCTTCAACTACCAGGGCGAGGAGTGGATCGCCCTGTTCGTCGACGAAGCCTCGCACTTCACCGAGTTTCAGATCGCGTACCTCATCACCCGCGTGCGCTCAGCCGGCCGGAACGCTCGCAAACGCATCGTCCTGACGTCGAACCCGGGGAACCGGGGGCACGGCTGGCTGAAGCGGTGGTTCATCCGGCCGGTGCCCGACGCACTCGGCGGCCGGACGATCCCGCAACCGTTCGAAGTGTGGCGCCCGCTCCCGCTGCCC
>JBIQIB010000136.1:0-9975 GCA_044508265.1 Acidobacteriota bacterium | reverse complement strand
CGCGGTGACGAGGCCGGCGCGCAGGCGGGTGACGAGCGCGTCCACGAACTGCGCGGGATAGACGAGCGGCGTCTTGTCGAGCCCGCGCTGCAGTTCCGGGCGTGTCGGCTCGAGGGCGGGCGCGGCGGGAGGCGCCGCGGGCGTGCCGACGCGCCAGGGAGCCGTCGCGTCGTACGCCATGAGCGCCAGCGCGACAGCTACGAGGCCAACCAGGGCCATCCTGGTCTGGCGGGACATGCGGCCGATCATAGCGTTCGATCGGCCGTCGCGGGGGCGTGCGGCGTCATTTGGCCCACCTCGCCCGCAACGGGTATTCTCGCGGGGCGCATGATCGAAGTCCGCAGGCCTTCCCGGGAGACCCGACTGCTCATCGCCACGATCGCCGTCTCGGTGCTCGTGCTGCTGGTGCTCGGCCGGTTCCGCTTCCCCGATGGCCAGCAACTGGGCGTCGAGCCCGTCCAGACGCAGCCGCTGGCGCGGCTCGCCTCGCGCGCAGCCTTCGACGACCTGTCCCTTGCCGTCGGACAGCTGAACTCCAGGGTCGGCCCGTCGCTCGTGGTCCTGCGTGTGTCGCTCGAGGACGGCGACCCGGCGTCGCAGGCGCTTATGCCACGGACGCTGTTCGTGCCGGGCATTCGCGTGCGCGACGACGTGGCGGTGACGCACCTCCCTGCCGACGCCCACGTGGAAGGCGTGGTGGGCGCACCAGGGGCGGGCAGCGTCGTCGGCCACGATCCGGTCCGCGAGCTGGCGCTCGTCCAGATTCCCGCGCAACCGGCGCCGGTCCTGACGCTCAGGGAAGGGGCATCGCCGTTGCCTGCACCGGGGTACGTCGCCCTCGCGTCGGCGGCGGCCGGCGGCGTGGCCCTGCAGCCTGTCTTCGTCAGCCGCAGCGACGCCCAGCCGGACCCGCGCTGGGACGCACCCCTCCTGACGCTGGGTCCCGGCGCGCGTGCCGAGCCGGGTGCCCCCGTCTTCTCGCTGGACGGACGCCTGGTCGGGCTCACGACATCGGCGGCGTCCGGGGCGCCGCTGCTCATTCCGTCTGACGCGTTGATGGCGGCCGTCGACCAGATCTTTGCGGGCGCCATCACGACGACAGGCGACATCGGGGTCGAGGCCCAGCATCTCGACGCGCGGACGGCGCGCGCCACGGGCGCCGCCGCCGGAGCCGTCGTCGCGCTCGTGGAGCCCGACGGGCCGGCAGACGGCCAGCTCTGGATCGGCGACGTCGTGACGGCCGTCAACGGCCAGCCCGTACCCGGCCCGGAATCGCTGCGCCAGCGCGTCGCCCGGGCGCAGCCCGGCGCCTCGTTGACCCTGACGGTGCTGCGCAGCGGAGCCTACGTCTCGGTGCCCGTCGTCGTGCGCGCCTCGCCGGATGCGCCTGGCGCGGCCCAACCCGCGGCGGCCGATGCACGCGACCTGGGGCTCGTCCTGCGGGCGGCCCCGGGTGGAGCCCAGGTCGTGCGCGTCCGCGAGTCGTCGGCGGCCGGGCTGGGCGGGCTGCTGGAGGGCGACCTCATCCATGCAGTGGGGCGTGAACGCGAGCCGTCTCCGGCCCAGGTCCAGCAGGCGTGGGACGCCCTGGCCGAGGGCGGCTCGCTGTTCCTCGGGGTGGAGCGCGACGGCCACCCGCGGGTGGTGGTGCTGGGCAGATGAGGCCGCCACGAGCCGACTGGCGTGAGGCCGGCGGCGCGGATCCCATCGACGAGGCCCTCGGCCGCCGTCCGCGGCCGCATGCCCTGCAGCGCTGGCTGCGTCCGCTGAAGAACCGCGCGGCCCTCGGCCTGGCGCCCACGGCAGCGCCCGCGCTCGTGTTCGTCCCGCTCGGCATGCTCCTCGGACCGCACGCCCTGAACGTGCTGTCGCCCCTGACGCTGGCCTACCTCGACACGGCCGTCTCGGTAGCCCTTGCGGTGCTCGGCGTCTTCGTCGGGCTGGCCGTCGACCTGAAGGGCGAACGCCAGCGGCGCCTCCTCGGCGCGGCGTCCGTCGAGGCCCTGCTCACCGTCGGGATCGTCGCCGTCGCCTTCTGGTTCCTGCTCTCGGGTTGGGAGATGCCCCTGGGGCTGCCGACGCTGCTGGTCGGCCTCGCGCTGGGCGTCAGCGCGTCCGCCTCCGCGGCCCTCTGGCACGAGGACGCCCCGGACGACGCGCACCTGGCAGCGTCGCGCATCGCCGACTTCGACGACCTGGTGCCCATCCTGCTCGGCGGCTTCGTCGTGGTGCGGGTGACGGCCCCTCCGGGCACCGGGTGGCTCGACAGCCTCGCGGCCGTGGGCATCACGATGGGCCTCGGGCTGGGCATCGGCTTCGCGGGGACGCTGCTGTTCGAGCGCGCGCACTCGCGTGCCGAGCGCTACGTCTTCATCGCGGGCATCGTCGCGCTCCTCGGCGGCGCGGCCGCGTACCTGGCGCTGTCGCCGCTGCTCGCGGGTCTCGCGGCAGGCATGCTCTGGACGCTGACGCCAGGGGCCGCCGACGCGGTGGTCCGCGAGGACCTCCGCCGGATCCAGCACCCCCTCATCGTGCTCCTGCTGCTGGTGGCGGGCGCGCTGTGCACGTACTCGCTGGCGGCGGTCTGGCTGTGCGCGCCCCTCGTCCTCTTCCGGCTGGCCGGAAAACTGGCCGGCGGCTGGGTGGCCTCGCGCATGGAACGCGAGCTCACGCCTGGTGATCTGGGGGCGCATCTCGTCGCCCCCGGTCTGTTCGGCATTGCCTTCATGCTGAACGTCCGGCAGGTGCTCGAGTTCCCCGGCGCGACGGCGCTGCTCACGGCCGTCGTCGTCGGCACGCTCGCGAGCGAGGCACTGGCCGTGGTGCTCTCCCCGTCGCAGGAGGACGACGCGCCGTGATCCGCCTCCTGGCCCTCGGCATCGTGGTGACGATCGCGGCGCTGGTGACGAGCGCCGAGGCCGGCGGCAGCGTCGGCCTGCGCGGCACCGGCCTGGCGATCGGCTTCACGCTGATCGCGGCGGCGCTGACAGGCGAGCTCGTCGAGAAGGTGAAGCTGCCGCGCATTTCCGGCTACCTGCTGTTCGGCATGCTGTGCGGACCGTACGCCGGCGCGATCATCACGCCGACCATGGCGCGCGAGCTGCAAGTGGTCAACGGCCTGGCGATCGCGCTCATCGCCTTCATCGCCGGCCTCGAGATCAACATCCACCGCCTGCGGCCGCAGCTGCGCGCGATGCTGACGATGGGCGGGGTCACCATCGGGCTGATGTGGGTGACGCTGACGCTGGGGTTCTGGACCGCCTGGCCGTATCTGCCGATCCTCCCCGAGGCGACCGGCGCCGCGCGCCTCGCGCTGGCGGGGCTCATCGCGACGGTCACGACGAGCTTTTCGCCGACGGTCAGCATCGCCGTCATCACGGAAAGCCGGGCACGCGGACCGCTCTGCGAGCTGGTGCTCGCCCTCGTCGTCCTGGCCGATCTCGTCCTGATCCTGCTGTTCACGCTCTCGATGGAAACCGTGCGCTTCGCGCTCGGCACGTCGGGCGAAGGCCACAACCTGCTGTCGGGGCTGGCGTGGGAGATCTTCGGATCGTTCGCGTTCGGCGGGATCGTCGGGTCGCTGTTCGCGCTGTACCTGCGCTACGTCGGGCGCGAGGTGACGGTGGCGCTGCTGGCGCTGAGCTCGGTGCTCAGCGAGCTGGCGGGCCTGTGGCACTTCGAGCCGCTCCTGGCCGCGCTCGCCGCAGGACTCGTCGTCGAGAACATCGCCCCGCCCGAGGGCGACGTGCTCCGATCGGCTGTCGAGCGGGGCGCGCTGCCGGTGCTCGTGCTGTTCTTTGCCGCAGCGGGAGCGAACCTGCACCTCGACGCGCTCGCGTCGCTCGGGCTGGTGGCCGTGATCATCGCCATCGCGCGCGGCACGCTGATCCGGTACGGCTCCCAGGCAGGGGCCTATGTCGCCGGGCTCGACGGCCAGCCGCCTCGTCTCGCGTGGATGGGCCTCGTCTCACAGGCTGGCGTGACGCTGGGGCTGGCCATCATCATCGGCACGGAGTTCCCCGACTGGGGCGGCCGGCTTCAGGCGCTGATCGTGGCGCTCATCGCGATGCACGAGATGGTGGGCCCCATCCTCTTCCGCGCGGCGCTCACGCGCGCCGGCGAGGTGGGCCGGATGGACGTCCCCGAACCGGACGAGGCGCAGACCGGCAGCCACGCGGTCCACGCATGACGTCCCGGCGCGGCGGATCCGCGGCCCGGATGTGCGCACCCGGCCGAGCCCTTGCGCGTCAGGTGAGGGAAAACGAGGTGCCGCAGCCGCAGGTGGACTTGGCGTTGGGGTTGTTGAAGAAGAAACCCTTGCTCAGCAGGCTCGTGTCGTAGTCGAGCTGGGTGCCCTCGAGGAACTTGTGGCTCTTCGGGTCGACGAAGAGCTTCGCGCCCTCCGGCCCCTCGAACACCTGGTCGCGTTCCGTCGGGGCAGTTTCCCAGGCAAAGACGTAGCTCAGGCCGCTGCACCCGCCGGCCTTCACGCCGACGCGCAGGCCTCCGCCCTGCATGCCCTGCTTGTCGAGCAGCTTGTGGATCTGGCGAGCCGCGTTCAAGGTCATGTAGATCATGGCCGTCCCTTGATCTTACCGCAGTGAGCGCACGACCTCCACGAGCCGGCCGGCCAGGTCGTCCACCTCGCCTTCGGTGGCCGTGCGTAACAGGCCGAACCTCAGGGAGCTCTTCGCCTCGTCGTCGGAGAGCCCGAGGGCCTTCAGGACGTACGAGGGCTCGGCACTCGTCGAGGCGCATGCGGCCCCCGGGGAGATCGCCACGCCCGGCAGCGCCAGCAGCACGTCGCGGCTGCGGACGCCGTCGATGCGCACGTTGAGGTTGTGCGGCAGCCGCGGGTGCTCCGCGCCGTTCAGATGCACGCCGTCCAGACGCTCGCGAAGCGATGTCCAGAGCCTGTCGCGAAGCGCCGCCGCGCGCCTGGCGTCGGCGTCGAGCCGCGTGCGTGCAAGGCGCGCCGCCGCGCCGAATCCGACGATGGCGGGCACGTTCAGCGTGCCCGACCGGAGTCCTCGTTCGTGGCCGCCGCCATGGTGGAGCGGCGCCATCGGCACCCTGGACTTGCGCCGGACGACGAGCGCGCCGACGCCTTTGGGCCCGTACATCTTGTGCGCGGTGTACGACAGGAGGTCGATGCCCATCGCCTCCATGTCGATCGGCACCTTGCCCGCGGCCTGCGCGGCGTCGGTGTGGAACCACGCGCCGGCACGATGGGCGGCGTCGGCAAGCGCGGCGAGTGGCTGCAGCACGCCGATCTCGTTGTTGGCCGCCATCACGGACACGAGGCGCGTGCGAGGCGTCAGCACGCGCGCGAGCGCGTCGGGGTCGAGCAGGCCGTCTGACCCGACGGGCAGATACGCGACACGGACGCCGCGCTCCGCGGCGAGCCACCGGCAGGGGTCGAGGACCGCCGTGTGCTCGGTGACCACCGTCACCACCTCGGCGTCGGCGGCGCCGGCCGCCTCGACGACGCCCTTGAGCGCCAGGTTGTCGGCTTCGGTGGCGCCGCTCGTGAAGGTCACGTCGCGAAGGCGCGCGCCCACGAGGGCCGCGACGTCGGCGCGTGCGGTCTCGACGGCCTCGCTGGCCGCCCACCCGTGGGCGTGCTGCAGGCTCGCGGCGTTGCCGAAGGTGTCAGTCCAGTAGGGCGCCATCGCCTCGACGACGGCGGGATCGCAGGGTGTGGTGGCGTGCGCGTCGAAGTACACCGGCGGACGCGCGTCGGCCGTCAGGCCCGCGGCACGGCCGCCGGCTGGGTGCGACGCGAAAAGACCAGCGGCGCCGGTCCGTCAGCGACCGCCGCGACGGCTTCCGCCTCGTCGACGACGATCTCGGCCAGCGTGCAGCCGGCCAGCGACTGCAGGATGCGGTCCTTGATGCGCCACAGCGGATCGCGGACGTTGCACTTGCTGTACTGGACGCAGCCCTGGTCGTCTGTCGAACAGGCGGTCACGGTCAGCGGGCCGTCAACGGCCTGGATCACGTCGGCAATCGAGATCTCGCTGGCCGGCCGCGACAGCAGATAGCCGCCGCGCGTCCCCTGGTGCGAGGCGAGCAGTCCCCGGCGAACGAGCCGCTGCAGGACCTTGGCCATCAGTTCGGACGGAATGTCGTACTGCTCGGAGATCTCGCGCGCGCTCGCCGCCCCCCTGTCGCCGTGGAGGGCCAGGTGTTTCATGGCCATCAGGGCGTAGTCGGTCTTCTTGGACAGGCGGAGCATGACCGGAACATTGTACAGGACGGGAGGGGAAGGAGTCAGGTCAAGGTATACCCAGACGAGGACTGGAGGAGAGGAGGAGGGGAGGAACGGAGGAGCAGGAGTGGAGGAGAGGAGGAAAGGAGGAGCGGAGGAGAAGGAGCGGAGGAGAGAACCTCCATTCCTCCCCTCCTCCCTTCCTCCGTTCCTTTCCTCCATTCCTTCGCTCCTCCGTTCCTCCAGTCCTCGCCGTATTTCAGTACTTCGGTTGACTGGGATCGATCTGGTCAACCCAGGCCAGAATCCCCCCCGTGAGGTTCACGGCGCGGTCGTAGCCGGCATCCTGCAGGATGCCGACGGCTTTCGCGCTGCGGCCGCCCATCTTGCAGTGCACCACGACGTCGCGGTCGCGCGGGACTTCGGCCAGGCGCGACGGCAGTTCGCCGAGCGGGATGACCGTCGAGCCGGCGATGCGGCAGATGTCCACCTCGTGCGGCTCGCGCACGTCCAGCACCAGCACGTCGTCGTTGGCGTCGAGGCGGGCCTTGAGATCCTGCACCGTGACGGCAGGAATCTCCTGCTGCGGCGTGGACGCCGCGGCAGGCGCGCTGGCGGCGGGCCTGAGGCCGCAGAACTGCTCGTAGTCGATGAGCTCGGTGACCGTCGGATTGTCGCCGCAGACCGGGCACTCCGGGTCGCGCCGCAGCTTCAGCTCGCGGAAGCGCATCCTGAGCGCGTCGTAGATGAGGAAGCGGCCGATGAGCGGCTCGCCGGCACCAAGGATGAGCTTGATGGCCTCGGTGGCCTGGATCATGCCGATGATCCCCGGCAGCACCCCCAGGACGCCGCCTTCGGCACAGCTCGGCACCAGGCCCGGCGGCGGCGGCTCGGGATAGAGGCACCGATAGCACGGTCCGCCCTTCGTGGCGAACACGCTCGCCTGGCCCTCGAAGCGGAAGATGCTGCCGTAGGCGTTCGGTTTGCCAAGCAGGACGCAGGCGTCGTTGACGAGGTACCGCGTCGGGAAGTTGTCGGTGCCGTCCAGGATGATGTCGTAGTCCTTGAACAGCTCGAGGGCGTTCTGCGACGACAGCGCCACCTCATGCAGCTCGACCTTCACGTTCGGGTTGATCTCGAGCACCCGGTCGCGCGCGGAGTGGAGCTTCGGACGGCCGACGTCCGACGTCCCGTGGATCACCTGCCGCTGCAGGTTGGTCACGTCCACGACGTCGAAATCGACGATGCCCAGCCGGCCGACGCCGGCCGCGGCGAGGTACAGCAGCGACGGGGCGCCGAGCCCGCCGGCGCCGATGCAGAGGACGCTCGCGGCCTTGAGCCTGCGCTGCCCCTCCATGCCGACCTCAGGCAGGATCAGGTGGCGGCTGAAGCGCTCGACCTCGTCGTGCTCGAGCGCCGGCAGTGTGGACGCGACGCCGGCAGCCCCGCTGCCGCCCGCGACCGACGGAATGATGCTGAGCGTGTCGCCGTCGCGCAGCGCCGTCGCCTCCTTCTCGAGATAGCGGATGTCGTCGTCGTTGACGTAGACGTTGACGAAGTGCCGCAGCCGGCCCTGCTCGTTGTACAGGTGGCGCTGCAGATCCGGGTACTTCGCCGTGAGCGCGGCCAGCACCTCCCCAACGGTGCCGCCCTCGACCTCGACGCTGTCCTGCTTCCCGGTGAAGGCCCTCAGGGGCGTCGGGATGTGTACGACGTGAGCCACAACGATCTCCTTACGCGTGTGCGTGCAACCGCACCGCGACAAACTGCGTCCTGTCGGCGGCGAGCCGCCAGGCCCGCGGTGGGCCCGGCTCGCCGGCCGGCACCGGCACGATCACGTAGACCCACTCCGGCCAGGCCTCGGCAAGGTCTGTCGGCGACGGCTCGGGCGGGTGATCGGGATGGCTGTGAAACACCCCCAGCACCTCCAGGCCGTCGGTCCGTGCCTGCTGCTCGGCCCGCCGGTACGCACCGGGCGAGAGCAGGTACCGCGTACGCCGTTCCTCCGCCGGCGCCCCGTTGGGCACTGCGACGGCCGACACGAGCCGTCCGTCCCGGCCGAGCAGCAGCCCGCACCCTTCCTCGGGATAGCGGCGCCTGGCCTCGGCCGCCACGACGTCGGCGACATCCGGCGGCCAGTCGATTGACTGCAGATCTGCCATTGGGACGGCCCGACAGCGGGCGCCCAACGATCATAGCGAACCGCGGCGAGGGGGCTCTCCGACGGTGTGTCATATCGAGGGCTCCGGTGCGGTGAGGGGCCCTCAGAGATACTCGCGCTCCTGCGCCCGGATCGCCTTGTAGCGCGCGAAGGTGGCTCGGGCGTCCTCGAGGCCGACCCACGACCGCCAGGTGCTGCCACGGAACGTATGCGCCAGCAGCGAGAGGCCATGGCGCAGCACGAACCGCGGATGCTGGCGCAGCGCCGCGGGCAGGTGCCGTACTTTCATCCAGCGCTCGGCACGCCACCGCAGGAACTCGACCTCCTCGGCCGGCAGGTGCGCCGTCCGCACCACCGCCGTGGTGCCGTCGTAGGCTTCCAGCCGCTCGTCCACGATGAGATCGCGCTGCCGGAAGTCTTGCGTCATCGGCGTCCGCGGATAGGGCGTGGGATGCTGGATGTACGGCCAGTCCACGTGCCGGCGGGCAAACGCCAGGTTCGCCTCGATGGCGTCGCGCGTGTCGTCGGGATTGCCCACGATGAGCCCGCCGACGACGTACATGCCATGCCGGTGCAGCAGCTCGATCGCCCGTACCGAAGCGTTGCCGACGGTGCGCCCGCCCTCACGGGCCGCGTTCTTCGCCCCGGCCTTCAGGAACGCGAGGTCGTCGTCGAGCACGTTCTCGATGCCGAGGAAGACGTAGCGGAACCCGGCGCGGGCCATCAGCGGCACGAGCGTCTCGCCGTGGGCGGCGAAGGCGGACGTCATGCCCTGGACGATGTAGCGCAGGTCGTGCAGACCCGCCGTGATGATGGCCTCGCAGAGGGCGGTGAACCTGCGGACGTCGAGGGTGATGTTGTCGTCCACCAGGAAGATCACCCGCGCGCCGTGCCGGCGGGCGTCGGCCAGGTCGGCCAGGACGCGCTCGAACGACCCGACGTGGAAGTTGCGGCCGCGCATCTCGATGATCGAGCAGAAGCTGCAGTCGTACGTGCAGCCGCGTGAAGTCTCGACGACGTCCACGGGATCACCGAGGAACGTGTACCCGCGCAGCACGCGGGCGTCGCGACGCGGCAGGCGCAACGTGTCGAGCGACGGCACGACGTGGCGGGCCGCATTCCGGATGACGGCGCCGCCGGGCGCGCGCCACACGAGGCCGTCGATGCCGGAGAGATCGCCGTCGCCTCGCTCGAGCGCCCGCAGCAGCTCGCGGAAGGTCACTTCGCCCTCGCCGCACACGACAGCGTCCACGCCGTCATCGCCGGTCCAGGCGTCGGTGGCGAGGCTGGGGTCGTAGCCGCCCGCCACCAGGAACGCATCGGGACACCACTCCCTGAGCAGGCGCACGAGCCGCAGCGCCGTCCGCCGCTGGAAGGTCATCGCGGAGAGGCCGACGACGTCCGGCCGCTGCTCCGCCAGGAGCCGCCGCACGGTGCCTGCGACGTCGTGCTGCACCAGCACCAGATCGGCGATGGCGGTCTCGTGGTGCGGGTCGACGTTGCCCGCAAGCGACGCCAGGGCGCCGTTCGGCATGCACATGCCGACGGTGGGCGTGTGCTCGAACGAGTCGGGCATCGACAGCAGCAGCACGCGCATGGCGAG
>JBIQIB010000135.1:0-10518 GCA_044508265.1 Acidobacteriota bacterium | reverse complement strand
CAACCGCGGCCGCGGCACGTGGAAGTCGGACGGGTCGAGCCTCGAGCTCGGCCCGATGGCGTTGACCAGGGCCGTGTGTCCGCCCGACTCGCTCCACGATCAGATCGTCAGGCAGTGGGGCAACGTCAGCTCCTACGTCGTCCGCGACGGACGTCTCTTCCTGGCGCTGAAGGCGGACGGCGGGATCTACGAACTCGAACCGACGTCGCCGTCGAGGTAGCGGGTGGCCCGTGAAAGGCGATTGCGGTCGTGCTACTCCGCCCTCAACGCGACGAACGGGTCGATGCGCGTGGCGCGGCGCGCAGGCATCCATGCGGCCACCACGCCGACGGCCATCAGCAGCAGCGTGACGCTGCCGAACACGATCGGGTCTGTCGGCGTGACCTCGAACAGGAACCGCTGCAGGACACGCGTCGCCACGACGGCGCCGAAGAGTCCGGCGACGGCACCGATGCCGACGATGCGGAGTGCGCGTCCCAGGACGAGCCGGATGACGTCACCGCGATCGGCACCGAGCGCCATGCGCATGCCTATCTCGCGGCGGCGCTGCGACACGGTATAGGCCATCAGGCCGTAGATGCCGCACGTCGCGATCAGCAGTGCGCTCGTCGCGAACAGCACCAGCACCACGGTCCGGAAGCGAGGTGCCGCCAGTGACGATGCGACGGCCTCGTCCATGGTGGCGGCATCTGCGATGGGCAGGTCCGGTGCGGCCCGGCGGATCTCGGCCCGGATGCCCTCGGCGACGCGTTCCGGCGTCGTCGTCCGCGCGACGAACGACACGTGGCTGATCAGGCCGCTGCGATCCTGCTGGAACGGCGCGTAGATCATCGGCTGCACGTCACTCGCGAGCTCGCGCTGCCGGATGTCTGCAACGACACCCACGACGGTGAGCCATTCGCTGTTGCCCCACACACGGACGCGTCGTCCGAGCGCCTCCCCTGGGCCCCCGGGGAAATGGTCGCGCGCGACCTTCTCGCTCACGATGGCGACCTTCGGCGCGTCGGCCGTGTCGCTGGCGTCGAACTCGCGACCAGCGAGCAGCGGGATGCCCATGGTCCGGAAGTAACCCGCCTCGACCTTGGGGATACCGACGTCTCCATCCGGCTTCGGCTGCCCCTCGATCTCGAAGTCACCCTGGATGTACATCAGCGCGAAGGGCACCGAGTTGACCAGACTCGCCGACGTGACGCCAGGCAGGTACCGTGTGCGATCCAGCACGTCACGCGCGAAGGCGTGGATGCGTTCGGGGCTGTCGTAGAGATCGTCGGGCAGCGTCACACGCACCATCTGCACGACGCCGGCGTCACCGGTCGACTCGAAGCCGGGAGACACCGATGTGAGCCGCACGAAGCTGCGGATCAGGAGGCCCGCGCTGATGAGCAGGACGAGGGTCAGGGCGACCTGCCCGGCCACGAGCAGCGTCCGGAGCCGCTCACCCTGGTAGTCACCCGTCGTGCGGGTCACGGTGCTCAGCCCCAGCCCCTCCGCACCATGCGCGGTTCTCCCCATCCGCAGGGCGGGCACGAGCCCGATCAGCAGCGTGGACACGAGCGACAGGCCCAGGCAGAACGCCATCACGCGCGCGTCTATCGTGATCGTGCCCAGACGGGGCAGGACGGCCAGCGGCACCAGCGGGAGCGTGAAGCGGATCACGAGATGGGCCAGCCCCAGCCCGAGCAGCGCGCCCGCCACGGACAGCACCACGGCCTCGGTCAACAGCTGACGTGCGATGCGGGAGCGGTCCGCACCGAGGGCCGCGCGCACCGACAGCTCGCCGCGTCGCGCGGTGAGACGCGCCATCTGCAGGTTCGCGACGTTCACGCAGGCGATCAGCAGGACCACCGACACCGCGCCGAGCAGGACGAGGAGCAGCGTGCGGATCGGCGCCGCTGCCGACTCCTGCAGGCCGGTGAGCCGGGCGCGCGTCGGGACGTCCGCCGAGCGGACGCCTTCCATCGCGAGCGCCCCCGTGGGCGCGATCGATGGATCGTTGACGAGCGCGGTGAGCTCCGCTTCTGCGCGGGCCCTGGTATGGTCCTGCTTCAGGCGGCCGAGCAGGAACACGGACGCGCGTTCGGCGTCGTCGCCCGCCCGGCTCCGGGGCAGGAACACGTCGACCGCGGGCAGGGCGCCGATCGGAATCACCGGCCGGAACACGAAGTCAGGCGGCAGGACGCCGATGATGGTCCTCGGCACGCCGTCGAGGCTGATCGACTGGCCGACGATCGCGGGGTCGGCGCCGAGCGACGTGCGCCACAGCCGATCGCTGACGACGGCGGTGCCCTCGTCGTCTGGAGATGCGCTGCCGGTGAGGAACGCGCGGCCGCGTGCAGGCACCACGCCGAGCGTCTCGAGGAAGTTCGGGCTGACGTCAGCCGCCGGCACCTGCAACGGCTCGCCACGGCCGGTGAGCCGCACGCTCATGGGCGTATAGGCTGCGAGGTGATCGAACGCGGTGGCGTGCGAGCGCAGGCCGTCATACGACGCCTGCGACCAGCTGGAGAACGTCCTCACGCCACGCTCGCTCTGCTGCGCCGACGCAATCAGGACGAGGCGGTCGGCATCGGGGTACGGCAGCGGACGCCACAGGACTCCGTACGCAACGGAGAAGATCGCCGTGTTGAGGCCGATGCCCAGCGCAATCGTGGCGAGGGCGGTGGTGGTGAACGCCGGGTTACGCCGCATCAGACGCAGCGCGTGGCGAACGTCCTGGGCGACGGTCTCGAGGGTGACGAACGTCCACGCATCCCGCGAACGCTCCCGCAACCGCAGCGGGTTTCCGACCCGCCGCCGCGCCACGCTGCGTGCCTCGCCGTCGCTCATGCCCTCCGAGTCGGCCAGCGCGCGCGCCTTCATGTCCTCGTGGAAGCGCAGCTCTTCCTCGAGATCGCAGTCGAACTGGTGGCGCCGGAACAGGAACAGCAGACGTCGCAGCATGGAACCCACGGGCGGCACTCCTCGTGTTTCGCGTCGACTACGTCGTCCGCATCACGCGCCTGATGGCGCCGAACACCTCGTTGAAGCGCGACTCCTCGACACCGAGCTGCTTTCGTCCGGCGGCGGTGAGCGTGTAGACCCGCGCGCGTCTGTTGGCAGCGGAGATCGTCCACTCGGCCGAGACCAGGCCCTTGACGAGCAACCGCTGGAGCGCCGGATACAGCGATCCCTCCTCAATCGTCAGCACGTCGGCCGACAGCGTCTGGATGTGCTGGGCGATCGCGTAGCCGTGCATGGGCGCGATGGAGAGCGTCTTCAGGATCAGCATCTCCAGCGTCCCGGGCAACAGCTCCTGCCTGGTTCTCGTGGCGGGCTTCTTCATCAGCTTCTCTTTGCATAGAGAATCTATGCAAGTGAGAGTGTGCGTCGAGCGAGGTGCCGCTGTCAACGACGGCGGGTCGGCGGGTCGGCTTGTCAGCTCGTCGGCAGGTCGGCTTGCCAGGATGTCGGCGCGGCCACAGGTGGCGGGCCGGCACGGTAGACTCGCGGCATGGGCCTGCTCACCTTCAGCATCAACGTCACCCTCGACGGCTGTGTCGACCACCGCGAGGGCATCGCAGACGACGAGACGCACGCCTTCTTTACCGGCCTCATGGATCACGCCGGAGCGATGCTGTGGGGGCGGGTCACCTACGAGATGATGGAGGGCTACTGGCCTGCCGTCGCGCGCGGCGACGAACCGGCGCCGCCGGTGATGCGCGAATGGGCGACCAAGCTGGAGGCCAAGCCCAAGTACGTGGTGTCGTCGACGCGCACCGACTTCCCGTGGACCAACAGCCACCACCTCACCGGCGACCTGCGCACCGCCGTGCAGGCGCTCAAGGAGGCGACGCCCGACGGCGTGCTGGTCGGCAGCGGCCGGCTGGCCACCGAGCTCGACCGCCTGGAACTCATCGACGAGTACAGGTTCCTCGTCCACCCCAGGATTGCCGGGCACGGCCCCGTCCTCTTCGGGACGGGGCTGCCTGCCACTCGACAACTCGAACTGGTGTCGGCCCTGCCGCTCAGCAACGGCGCTGTGGCGATGCACTACCGGCGCGCGCGCTGAAGCCACGCGGCCGCCGCGACGGGCCGCCCGCGGCGCGGCCGATGCGGCACACGCTAGGCGACACGCGACGCGAAGGGGTTCTCGTCCGCGCTGCGGCCGTACACCACGGGCACCGGCACGTCGAGCAGGCGCAGGTACACCACCAGCTCGCCGCGATGGTGATACCAGTGGTTCAGCGCCATGGTCCGGAACGCAGTCACGCGGGGAAGCGAGAAGACCTCGTGATCGCCGAACGTCAGCCGCCAGGTGGCGAAGGCGCGTTCCTCGTCCAGGCTTGCCAGCAGGTTGCGCGCGGCCTCTACCGACGCCTCGAGCGCGTCGAGCAGCGCCGCGGTGCTCTCCGCGGGCGGGTACTCCACCGGCCGCGTGGCCAGGTCGAGCCCGTCGAACGCCATGACCCGCGCGATGCTGCCCGGAATGGTCGCGATGTGCCGGGCGAGCTGGCCCGTCGTCATCGACTTCGGGTGCGGACTCCAGTCCAACCGATCGGCTGGAACGCGCTCGAGGACACGGCGGGTCGTCCCGGCTTCGGCCTCGAGCTCCGTAATGAGGGCGTGTACGGCAGGCAGCATCAGGTAACCTCCTCCGCAAAGACTTGCAGGTTGCAAGTGATTGTTTCCGCGCACTATAACGGCATCACTTGCATGATGCAAGCATCGTGATACTGTCGGTGCATGGCGAGGTCCGGCCGTCCCGCGCCCGCACGTCCCCTCCGCTCTCCGTGCCCCATCGCAGGAGCGCTCGACGTCATGGGCGACACGTGGACGCTGCTCGTGATTCGTGACCTGCTCTTCTTCGACAAGCGACGGTTCGCGGAGTTCCTCGACTCGCCGGAGGGCATTGCCACCAACATCCTCAGCGCGCGTCTCCGTCGGCTGGAGCAGTGCGGCATCGTCGAGAAGCGTCACATCGGCCCGGGCGCACGGCGATTCGAGTACCACCTGACGTCGCGCGGACGTGCGCTCGAGCCGGTGCTGCGCGAGCTGATCGCGTGGGGGAAGGCGCACGTGCCGGGGACCGCGCAGCGTCCGCCGTCCAGCCGGCGATGAACCGATCCATGAGCGCCACGGTCTGCATCCAGGCTTGCAGCGGCCCCAGAACTTCCAGCGTCTCGAGCACCATGAGGCCGAGCGTGCCCTGCTGCACATCGCGCTTCGCCAATTGGAAGCGCCGGAGGGCGGACGCACCTGCGCGCGGGCACTTCAGCTTGGGAGCGCGACGCGCCCTCAGGCGCGTACGGTGTTGGAGGCGATCTCGTAGTGGCTGACGTGCAGGTCGCGGTCCACGAGGAAGCGGTCGCGAACGATCATCCTTCCTCCTGTCACGTCGCAGGTCCTGACGCACGCTCAGACGGTCAGTCGGATCCCTTTCAGGCGATGCGTGGGGCAGGTATGCTGCGGTCCTCATGAGAGCCGCACGGACTCAACGGCTCGGCAGGCCCAGATGACCTACGCCAGCGACGCGAAGCCGCCGTTCTACCATGGCACCCGCGCCGATCTGAAGGCGGCCGACCTGCTCACGCCAGCTCGGCGCCTCGAGGTCCCATCGACAGGGTACGAAACATGAATCCAATCCTCGACTTTAGAGGCGTCCGATACCAGGTCACCGACGTCGCACGGGCCGTGGCGTTCTACACTCAGACGCTCGGCTTCACCAGCGACATGCAGAAGCTGCCCGCGTTCGCGCAGGTCTCGGTGGGCGCGCTGAAGCTGATCCTGAGCGGTCCTGGCGCTTCCGGATCCAGGCCCCTGCCTGACGGCCGGCAACAGGAGCCGGGTGGCTGGAACCGTGTGGTGCTGCAGACAGGGGATCTGGATGCGTGCATCGCACACCTGAGAGAGGCCGGTGTGCGCTTCAGGAACGAGCTGGAGTCAGGCCCCGGGGGCAGGCAGATTCAGATCGAGGACCCCGACGGCAATCCCATCGAGGTGTTCGAGGCGGCGAGCCACTGACGGCGTCTGCGTCACGGTGTGGCGCAAGGACGGCTCGGCGAGCCGTCCCTGCCACGCGCTCGTCAGGTCAGCGCGTGCCCCATCGGATTTCCGTATAGCGCCGCCGCTGCTCCGGTGTGAGTACGTCGAACGTCTGGAGGTGCGCACGCAAGTGCACGAGGCGCAGGTCGGCACGAGCACGCTCGACCTCGCGGACCAGCGCCTCGACCGATCCTGTGGTCGCCTCGCGATCTGCGAACAGCCTGCGCAGCCGCGTCTCGGCGTCCAGCAGGATCCTCGATCCGGGCCGTGACGCCTCGAACATCGACTCGGTCAGCGTCTCGAGCGTCGTCACCTGCGCCGATGTCAGGCCAAGTGGCTCACGGAGCTCGAGGGCGTGCATCGGTCCCGGATAGCCGTTCTGATCGGCGGCGAAGGCCATGCCGAAGCCGCGACCGCCGGCGATGACCTCTTCCGCTTCACGAAGGAACGCGTCCACCCTGAGGTGCGGTGCCGTCGTCGCGGCGCCGTCCCCGTGGCCCTGGTGCGTGTGGGGCGGTTGGGCGCCCGCGCCCACGGTCACGAGCAGAACCCCTAACCCTGTGGCCGTCCAGCGGCGTCGGCTGCTGGTCATCTGAACCTCCTGTCTCGCCCCGGCGTGTGGCGACACGCGCGATCATTCTGCAGGTGCCCATGCGCCGTCCAGACGGGAGCGAGAGAGGCGGAGGCCGTCGTCACGATCGGCACGCGAGATGGCAACAACCGTCCTGCTCTGGCTGCGGCCAGGCTCACGCGCGGACATGGAACCGCTGGTGCAGCGCGCGCACCTGTTCGGCGAGCTCCTCGAACGGTCCCTCTACGACGATGCCGGGCACCACGGTCTGGATGGGCAGGGCTCGCACCGGCGCGGGCGGTACCCCCATCTCGGTGAGCCACGTGGCGAGCTGTTCCGACGAACAGGCGTACACGATGCGGCCCAGGCCCACCCACCCGTGCGCCGCAGCGCACATGGGGCAGTGTTCGCCGGACGTGTACACCGTGGCGGCGGCGCGTTGCTCGACGGTCATGTGTGCGGCCGCCCAGCGCGCAAGCTCGAACTCCGGGTGGCGCGTCCCGTCACCCGAGCTCACGCGGTTGCGGTCTTCGGCGAGCACACGCCCGTCCGCGCTCACGAGAACAGACCCGAACGGCTGATCGCCGTCGCGCAGCGCTTCTTCCGCCAGTTCGATACAGCGCCGCAGGTGGGACAGGTCGGTCTGGTTGGTCATGGCACGTTCCAGGCGTGCGCTCGACAGACGCGAGGAGCTGCTCGTCCTGCTGGCGCGTCTGCGAAGTCTACTCCTCTGACATCGACGCATAGCGTTTCTGCAGCTCATGTGTGCCGTGCCGCAGGTGCGTCCGCCGGCTCCACGCACGCGAGATATTGCGGAGGGCGCGTTCGATAGACTGCAGCTTCACACGGGAGGGCAACGATGACTTTGGCGTCACTTCTGCGGTGGGATGGAACGAAGCTCCTGCGCATCCAGGCACCGGCCACGGTCATCGTGCTCCGCGTGATGGTCGGCGCGGTGTTCCTGTCGGAAGGCCTTCAGAAGTTCCTGTTCGCCGACCAGCTGGGCGCGGGCCGCTTCACACGGATCGGCCTGCCGGCACCCGAACTGCTGGCCCCGCTTGTGGGATGCGTCGAGGTTGTGTGCGGCGTTCTCGTCCTGGCGGGGTGCTTGACACGGCTGGCGGTGGTTCCGCTCCTGACCATCATGGCGGTGGCCATCGTGAGCACCAAGGTGCCGATCCTGCTCGACCGAGGCTTCTGGACGATGGCGCACGAGGCACGGACCGACTGGTCGATGGCGCTGGCGTCGGTGTTTCTGCTCATCGAGGGCGCCGGTCCATGGTCGGTGGATCGCTGGCTTCTCCGACGCTGGATTGACCAGGAGCTTCGCAGCAGCACTTGACAAGTTGTATGGCGCCTGACAGTCTCGTCAGGTGGCTGACAAACTACGACGGCGCCAGCACGGTTCCGTCGGCGCCTGGGTGAAGCGCTGCCATCTGGCCGGTCGTGCCGCCATGGAGGCCATGCTCCGTCCGTACGACCTCGGAACGACGCAGTGGTACGTGTTGTACCACCTGGCTCACGACGGGCCGACCATGCAGCGCGATCTCGTGAAGGCGCTTCAGGTCGAGCGTGCGACCCTGAGCGCGATCATCAGCGTGCTGGTCCGCAAGGGGCTGGTGGAGCAGGTGCCCGACCCTGTCGATCAGCGGCAGAAGCTGCTCCGGATGACCGCGGCAGGCGCCACGCGGTGGAAACGGCTGCCCGACCTCGCCGTGATACATGACATCGCGTTCACGGGCATGGATGCCGCGGACGTCGCCGTCGCCGTCCGCGTGCTCCAGACCGCCACCGAGCGGCTTGAAAGGCACATCGAGAGGAGCTGAAGCACATGGCCGTCCTGTTGACTGGTGGGACAGGGCTGGTAGGCGCCCGCCTGCTGCCTCGCCTCGTTACGGCAGGAGTGAACTGCCGCGCCCTCGTTCGCGGCGGGAAGGAGGTACCGGCTGGGATCATGCCCGTGGAGGGCGACCTCCTCGAACCCGCTACGCTTGCGCGTGCCGTGGATGGCGTTTCGGACGTCATCCATCTCGCTGCGGTGTTCCGCACCCAGGACACCGAGCGGATCTGGAAGAGCAACCTGGAAGGAACGCGGAACCTCATCGCGGCGGTCCACGCCCACGCGTCGCGCGCGCGGTTCATTCTCGCGAGCACGAGCAACGTCTACGACATGAACGGCTCGCACCCCGGGCGCGAAGACGATCCGGTCGCCCCGCAGCATGCCTATCCGGCCAGCAAGGCTGCGGCCGAGAGCGAACTGCGCGCGAGCGGACTCACCTGGACGGTGCTCCGCTTCCCGTTCGTGTACGGCGAACGCGACGGCCATCTCGAGGGCCTGCCGAAGTACGCCTCGAGCGGCAAGTGGCACCCGGCAAGGAAGATCAGCACGATTCACCATCGCGACATCGCGACCGCCGTCAACCTTGCCCTGAGTGGCGCGTTCGACGGCCGCATCGTCAACGTCTGCGACGAGGCGCCGTTGTCGCTCTACGAGCTCGCGCACGTCGTGGGTGCATCGCTGGAGCCATCGGCGGAGCCCCTGGAGAATCCGTGGCACCTTCATGTCGACGGGTCACGCGCACGCAGCCTCGGCTTTCGGCCCACGGTGAGGACCGTCTACCAGGCCGTTCAGGAGAAGCTGATGTGAATGACGCCCGTCCGCCGATGACCGCAGACGACTTTCGACGGATCGCTCTCAGTCTCGAAGGGGTCGAGGAGGGCGCGCACATGGGAGCCGCGGACTTCCGCGTCGGCGGACGGATATTCGCCACCCTCGCCGCGGAGGCGCAGGGCTACGGCAACCTGCGGCTCACCCCTGAGGTGCAGGCCGCGTTCGTCGAGGAGGCCCCTGCGCTGTTCATCCCGATCCCCGGCGGCTGGGGACGCATGGGGATGACGCACATCGTGCTGGCGCACGCCGACGAGGACCAACTGCGCGGCGCGCTGCGCACGGCATGGCGGTTGCGTGTTGAGGCCAACGAGCGCGTGAAGTCCCGCCGGCAGAGCGGGAGCCGCCCCTCCACCCGCCGGCGCAGCTGAGACGTCACCGGGCCGGTGGCCTCTCGAGGTGCGGGATGAGCGCGCCTCGGGTGTGCTTTCGCGGTCACGAGCGCCGACGCCGTACGACCACGGCGGCGACGGCCGGAGCGAGCAGGAGGAGCGTCGCTGGCTCCGGGACGGGCGCGACCCGTCGCGAGGCGGTCCGGACGTCGTCGAACCAATAGTTGCGGTGCGAAGTGCCGGTCCCGAGTGTCTCGAACGTCACCTGATGCAGCCCCAGAGGGTCGCCAAAGGCCCAGAACTCCTGATTGACGCCTTCGAACACCTGTGTGCCGCTGCCACCCGTCACGGTGGCGCGAATGAGGTCACCCGGAGCCCGGTACCCGACGTCAACGGCCCAGGCTGTCGTGCCCACCGGGAGATCCGAGAAGGTACGCGGGTCGAGGATGGTCAACCCTTCGCTGAGGCAGTTGCCCCGGTCGGCGAAGCAGGTACCGACGAACATCTCTCCTGACGCCACCAACGGCCTTGTCGCCGTGTACGTAGCGTTGACCAGCGTAAGCGGGCCCGTGGAGGAGCCCAGCGCAAAGCCGGAGAAGTCCTCGTTCACGACGGTCAGCCCGGCGACGGCAGCGTCCCACGCCGCCTGATCGAGCTGAACGGGGGCGGCTGCTGCCGGGACGGGTAGCGTCGCGGCGGCAAGCGCGAGGATCGTCGCTGTCAGATGGCGTTTCACGTTCACTTGTCGTCCTGCCTGGAGTGTCGGGTGTCACGTCGCGCGACGGTGCCCGTATGGAGAAGAGCTCCTTCGGGCATGCCACCGAAGGACTCACCTTTCACGATGAATTTGTAAGCTTCTACTATTCATCCACGATGCCGGTCAAGCATTTGCGGGGCCAAACGGCAGGTCAGCTTGTCAGCCTGTC
>JBIQIB010000134.1:0-10525 GCA_044508265.1 Acidobacteriota bacterium | reverse complement strand
TCGTCTTTCCGTGACCCGTCCGGCTTCGTCTACTTCGACGGAGACACGCTCCTTCGACAGGTGAACCCGTCCTATGCGGCGCACTACGACCGCCTGATGCAGTCGGGGCTGTACGACGCGCTCGTCCAGCGCGGCTGGCTCGTGCCTCACGTGGAGCGCCCGGGACAGGGCGAGGCGTACCGTGTCCTCGAACCCCGTCGCGTGCCGTACGTCAGTTACCCGTACGAGTGGTGTTTCACGCAGCTGAAGGACGCCGCGCTGCTGACGCTCGACATCCAGAGGCTGAGCCTTGGCTTCGGCATGGTGCTGAAGGACGCGTCGGCCTACAACGTGCAGTTCGTCGGCGCGCGCCCCGTCTTCATCGATACGCTCTCGTTCGAGACGTACGAAGAGGGCAGACCGTGGATCGCGTATCGCCAGTTCTGCGAGCATTTCCTCGGCCCGCTGGCGTTCATGGCCCACAGGGATCTCCGGCTGCGACGACTTGCCGGCACGTTCATCGACGGCGTGCCTCTCGACCTCGTGGCGTCGCTGCTTCCGCGCCGCACGCAGCTGCGCTACGGCCTGCTCGCACACGTCCACCTGCACGCACGCAGTCAGCGCCGGCACCAGGACGCCGGCAGGAGCGGCCCGCGTGCGCCCGCGGTGCCCAGTCTGTCGCGCCAGCGGCTCGAGGCACTGACCTCGAGTTTGAGGGCGACCGTCGAGGGCTGTCGCCTGCCGGAGCTCCAGACCGAGTGGAGTGGGTACTACGACGACACGAACTACACCGACGAGGCGATGGCCGCGAAGGAGCGCCTCGTTCCCGGGATGCTGGAGGCCGTCGCGGGCGACGCCACCATCGTGCACGACCTTGGTGCGAATACCGGAAGGTTCAGCCGCCTGGCGGCACAATCAGGTCGTTACGTCGTCGCGCACGACGTGGACGAACTGGCGGTCGATCGCGCCTATCGTGCAGCGGACGGGTCGGAGGAGGTGCTCCCACTCGTGCTGGACCTGACCAGCCCCGCGCCGGCGCTCGGGTGGGCGCTCGAGGAGCGCGAGTCTGCGCTGGCGCGGATGCAGGGTGGAGCGGCGCTCGCGCTGGCGCTCGTGCATCATCTCGCGATCGGCAACAACGTGCCCCTCGCGCGCATCGCCGCGCTGTTCGGGGCCATCGTCACCGGACTCGTCATCGAGTTCGTGCCGAAGGACGACTCGCAGGTGCAGCGGATGCTGGCGACGCGCGAGGACGTCTTCCCCGACTACACCGTCGAGGGCTTCGAGACAGCATTTGCGCCCCTGTTCGAGACGGTCAGACGGGAAGCCCTGCCGGGCTCGTCCAGGGTGCTCTACGCCATGCGACGGCGCGAGCACCTCGGTCCGCAGCCGTCACCGGTCCTGTGAGAGCCCTTCCTTGAGGTAGGCGACCAGGCGCGCGCCCTGTCGTGCCCACGTCTTGTGCTCGAGCATGAAGGCGCGTGCCCTCGCTCCGAGCGCACGGCGATCCGTCGGGGCCACCTTGCGGATTTCCAGGACGCGTCGCGCCAGCCCTGCGGGGGTCTCGTCGTCGAGGAGGTACAGGACGTGCCCGTACTCCGATGCCGTGTGTCCGGAACTGGTGGACAGCACCGGCGTGCCGGAGGCGAGCAGCTCCATCAGCTTCGACGGGAAGAAGTAGCGGGTGGTGCGGTCGGCCGTCAGCCGGAGATTCAGCAGGAGGTCGGCGGAAGCATACAGGTCCATGACCTCGTCGAAGCTCAGGAAGCCGCGGTGAGTGAGACGAGTCTCCCGGCCACTCGCCGCCTGCACTTCACCGGCCAGCGAACCGGTGCCGGCGACGACGAGTTCGACGTCCGGGGGCAGGATGGCGAGGGCGGCAAGGGCGAGCCGTATGCCGTTGTAGGGCTCCAGGCTGCCGGCAAGGACCATCCGAAAGGGGGCGGGGTCGAGGCTTTCCCTGGATCGAGGTCCTGCGCCGAGACGGTCCGGGGCGACACCCCCTTCGAGCAGGCAGACGCGGCGGCCAGGGAAGAAGTCGTCGGCAATCGCCTCAGCGACGACCATGTGGCGGTCGAAGCGCGGAAGGAGCCACCGCTGCACCGCGAAGTCGAGCCGGCGGGCGTAGGTGTCCGGGACGAGCGCCCCGGGCTGCCAGACGTCGAGTACCGACACGGATGCGACGCTGCGCGTCAGGCGGGCCGCGAGCCACACGGCCCACCCGGGCGGCATGGTCAGGTTGATGACGTGCATGACGCGCCTGTCGGCGCGATGCCTGAAGGCCCACGCCATCAGGGCCGCGAACGTCGACAGGCCGCCGGTCAGCACCTTCAGCGGGTGGACGTTGATGAACGGCAGGAGGCGGACGCGGGTACCTGCCCGCAGGAACTCCGAGCCCATCCGCCCGAACAGCCTGCTGCCTCGCGGGAACGACGGCAGCGGTTCGACGCTGAACGTCGTCGCCGGTCCGAGCTCGCCACTGGCCAGCCCGCGGATCAACTCGTCATTGAACATCTGGGCGGCTCGGTTGAAGGCCGGGCCGTGGAACCGCGAATCGTCAGGGACGACGCAGCCGACGATGGCAATGGCTGTCGAACGCGGCCTTCCTCCGGCCTCTGCCATTACGTTCCGTGACGCCGTCGCGCAAAGGCCCACGCTGCCAGCAGCACCCAGAAGCCCACGACGCCTTCGCCGCTGTGCATCACCTTGTTGTGCGCGGGTACGTAGTAGAGCAGGATCAGCAGCTGCCCGAAGAATGCGACCGCGAAGGCATTCTGGCCCCCGAGTACGTCGAGCCAGACACGGCCCGCCAGCCACCCGATGGCGAACATGACGATGACCGTTCCGGGGAAGGTGACGTCACTGGCAATCCACGGATAGATGGTCGCCCAGTAGCCGTACGCGTTCCATCCCGCGCGCTGGATCCTTGCCGGGTACGGCCGATCGAGGAAGTCGGGGCCGACCACCCGGGCGACCTGTCGCTGCAGGAACATCGAGTTGCCGACGCCGAAGTTGGGGACGAATGGCTCCTTGAGACTGAGATAGACGGCGAAGTACCCCTGTGTGAAGTAGCCGGCAAGGCCATCCGCCCCGACACGCGCGGCAGAGCGCGGCGCCGATGCCATCGGCCCGCCGTCGACGTCGCCTGCCGAGAGCTCGGCGCCTATCCCGGGAATCGCCCCGAATTTGGCGAAGGAGCCGCTCCGCTGGTTCATCGTGGCAGTGAAGAGCACCACGAACAGGACGACAGACAGCACCTGGACGGCCACTGCCGCCGCCCATCCACGGGGGCCGAGCCGGTTCTCGCCGGCGAGGTGGGCCGACAGGACGAACCACGGGAACAGGGCCATCCAGTGCCCGGCCCCAGCGTTGGCGCCCATCGCCACGAACAGGGCGATCGTCGCGACGACGGAGGCCACGACCATGAGCCGTGTGGGCCAGCCCAGTCGACGCCAGTAGAAGACGCCCAGCGGGGCCGCCAGGCCGATGACGGGCGCGACGAAGATACGCACGTAGTTCACGTAAGGGCGTCCGGCATCCCTTAGCGACAGGCTGCCCGTGTACGCCGCCGCCAAGTCCTCGATCGCTCGGAACGGGTGCGGCACCCACGTTCCCGTGTTGACCAGCGAGGTGGGAAACGTCAGCAGGAAATCCACGGTGGCAGCGACGAGCACGACGCTCCCGATGGCCAGCGACACGCGCCCCGGCCTCGGGGTGCCTCGCGTGCCCGTGAAGTACCCGACGGCAAATGCCACGTGCACCGCGGCGAGGAAGGCGATGAAGGTGCCGCGCCCGTCGGTGACAGGATACTCCCACGGCCCTCCGAAGAAGAGTGCGACGGTGAGGATGTAGTAGGTCAGGAAGGCCCCGCCGAGCAGCAGGCGGGCCGCTTCGCCCGGCGCGTGTACCTCGTGGCCGTCGGCGACCGGGTGCGCTAGCGGCTCCATCCCAGGATCCCTTCCCGCGCAGACGGTCCGAGGGCCCAGAGAGACACCAACGCGCCGGCCACGGTGACGACAGCGGCGGTCAGGATGATGCCCGGCCAGGAACTGGCCGGAGCGGCGACGGCAGTCGCGACACCGAGCGAGAACACCAGGAGGGGCCAGACGCTGCGTGGCACCCTGACGGCGTCCGCCTCACCGGCAGGCAGCGACGTGTCGAGGCGGACGCGCACGATCGCCAGGGCCAGAACGCTCACGCAGACAGTCGCCAACGCGCCTCCCTCCATCCCGGACAGCCGCAGGCCCAGGTACATCCCGACAATCCGCAACACGGATTCCGCGGTGAGCAGCACCGACCCCTCTCGAACCGCCCCGGTCGAGCGCCACAGGTAGTTGGCCAGGAAGCTGTGCCCCGTCGCAATCATCTGCAGGGCGAGTATCGTCGTCAACAGCAGGCCGCCGAAGTGCTCTGCGCCGAAGAGCTGCGAGACGAAGGCCTCGTTGACGGCCGTGATCGCTCCTGCCACGACGCACGCCAGCGCCAGCCGGAGCCACAGGATCTCCGCCAGCACCTGCCGCGAGCGGTGGCGATCGCCGGCAGCTACGAGATGTGCGAACCCGCCGGACGTCGCCCAGGCCACCGTATCCAGCAGGTTCCTTGCACCGTCCAGAGCCCGCCTGGTCAGCGCGTACGTGAGCGCCGGCAGGGGACCGAAGATCGACGTGACGAGCAGAATTTCGGAGTTGGTCGCGACGACGTGCGTGACGTTGGCCGTAGCCATCGAGGGCACGAGCGCGTTGATCTCGCGCGCGCATGCGACCGACGGGTGAGCCCACCAGCTTCCGGCCGTGCGGGGCAGCGCGCTGAGGAACGACAGCGCCCCGACCAGCGTGAGCGCGGACCGGACGAGCAGGCCCGCGGCCAGCGCCCAGAAGCCCCATCCCTGCGGCAGCAGCACGATGGGCGTCACCAGGCCCGCTGCCGCGCCGGCGACCTGCCAGGTGTTGATCAGCATCGTGCGCTGCAGGCCGCGCGACAGACCGACGCACCCGTTCGACCAGAGAAGCGTCACCGCCGCCAGGACGCTCGCGCGGAATGCTCCGACGAACTCGTGGTGGCGCCCCGACGGCACGTCGGCCCAGGCACCCACGAACGGTGCGGCGCCCAGCGCCAGCGCGCCGACGCCGGTCCCAATCAGCAGGAGCAGCATCAGCGTCGTGGACGACCAGCGCGCCGCCGCGTCCATGTCTCCGCTGCCGGCCAGCGCGCCCGCACGTTGCATCAGCAGGTTGGGCAGCCCGCCGTCCAGCAGCTGGACCCACAGCAGGAGCTCGGTGGCCGCGAGCCAGACACCGTAGGCCTGTGGGCCGAGGTGAAGGAGGCACAGCGGGATCAGGACGAAGGCCTGGACGACGGTCAGGCCGACGGTAAGTCCGTTGGCGATCAGCGTGGACCAGGCGGCCGATCGACGGCCCGTCGGCGCTTGTGGACGCGGGGCATCGTCCGTCGCTGCCTCAGCCAAGCGGACCCTCCGTGCGCTCAGACCAGTGGACCGGTCGCGTCATCGCCGCGCGGCTCGCGCAGGTGCGCCGACCCCGTCACTGACGGGCATGCGCGTCTCAGGAGCGCATGTACTCGATTACCGACGTCAGGATCTCGTCCAGGTTGACCCGCGGCTCGTAGCCGACGAGTCCACGGATCTTCGAGATGTCCGGCACACGCCGCGGCATGTCCTCGAACCCCGACTCGTACGCCTGCTCGTAGGGAAT
This sequence comes from Acidobacteriota bacterium, assembly GCA_044508265.1. Taxonomy (GTDB): domain Bacteria; phylum Acidobacteriota; class Vicinamibacteria; order Vicinamibacterales; family Vicinamibacteraceae; genus JAEZDP01. The sequence goes on along the minus strand of JBIQIB010000134.1, from coordinate 4,835 downwards.
CAGCTGGATCTCGGACGCGCTGCCGGTCATCGCCTTGATCTTCTCGGCGAGCGCCAGGATGGTGATCTCCTCGCCGTTGCCGATGTTGAAGACCTGTCCGACCGCCCGGGGCTCGCGGGCCAGCGCGATGAGCGCACGCACCACGTCGCCGACGTACGTGAAGCTGCGCGACTGCGTCCCGTCGCCGTGCACCGTGAGGGGATGACCGAGGAGCGCCTGGCGCACGAAGTTGGGGATCACCATCCCGTACTGTCCCGACTGCCGAGGTCCGACGGTGTTGAAGAGGCGCACGATGACGACGGGCAGCTTCTTCTCCTTGTGGTACGCCAGCGCGAGGAACTCGTCGATGGCCTTGCTGCACGCGTAGGCCCACCGGTGCTTGTGCGTCGGGCCCATGACGAGGTCCTGCTCCTCGTCGAAGGGGACGTCCGCGCTCTTGCCGTACACCTCCGATGTGGACGCCAGCACCACGAGCTTCTTCTTCTTGTTGGCCTGCCGCAGCACGACCTCGGTGCCGTGCACGTTGGTCTCGATGGTCGAGACCGGCTCCTCGACGATCTTCTTCACCCCGACCGCTGCCGCCAGGTGGAAGACGACGTCTGCCGCGTCCACCAGCTCGGCGAGCAGCGGCTCGTTGTTCACGCTCTCGACGACGTAGCTGAACCCCGGGTGGGTCTTGAGGTGCGCGATGTTCTGGATCGAGCCGGTGGAGAGGTCGTCGATGATCTGGACGGTGTGGCCGTCGGCCAGCAGGGCATCCGAGAGATGTGAGCCGATGAACCCGGCGCCGCCGGTGATGAGCGCATGCATAGAAAGGTCGAGAGAACGGGCTGCCGCTGAGGATTGACGTCGACGGTCTGCAGCCTCGTCGGCGATCACGCGCCGACGCCATGATCGCCGAAATCATCGCACGACTCGCCGATTCCCGCGCGAGAGGGCCATCGGCCGACGCACGGGAGGCGAGGGGCCGCAGACGTGGCGGACCTTCCGCTGCCTTGAAGTCGCCGAGCTCGGCCGTTAACATGGACCCTCCAGACGAGGTGTTCCAGCCGGGGCGAGGGTGATGCAGCTCAAACGCTGGCGGTGTGCGTCACCGAGATGAACGACAGGATTGCAGCCTTCATCGTGCCCGTGGCGACCGTGCTCGCCCTGCTGCTCAATGCCCTCGGTGAACTCCAGATTCCGTTGACCTACGACGCGACCCTCGTGCTGGGGGCGGTCGCTCTGATCCTCGCCGCTGCGTCTGGTGCGGCGGCTGCCATGCGTCCTCGCGTCGTGCGGCCGATCGTGCTCACGCTCTGCGTCGTCGTGCTGCTGGACACGCTCCTCGGCCTTCGCGGCGTGGTCGAGGGCGTCGTGCCGGGCCAGCGGCTGGGCGCCGGCCTGGTGTTGATGGCGGTGTCAGGCGGCGTGCTCGCCGCTGTCAGGAAGGCGGGCACGCACCTGTCCGCAGCCCTTGCGATTTTTCTCGTCGTCCTCGCCGGTTCGATCGTGATCACCAGGACGCCGAAGGCGTACGCGGCGCGGACCGACAGCGCCGAGGCGCGCGATCTCTCCGCGCGCTGGGCCGAACAGGGACCGTTCGAGGACCTCCCCATCGTCCTGCACCTCGTGTTCGACGAGCTCATGTCGTCGGGCGCGATGACCGATGACCTTCCCGGGGGCGCGGAGACACGGGAGGCCTTCCAGGCCCTGGCCGAGAAGCATCGGCTTACGTTGTTCGACTCGGTTTACAGCCGGCACTTCTTCTCGGCCATCGCGCTGCCGAACCTGGTCTCGCCGGCGTACGAGGGCCACACAGACATCGACCAGGTGTTTCTGGAGCAGCAGCAGGATTTCAGCGCCAACAGCTACTTCGACGACCTCGAGTCTCGCGGCTACCGCACCGTGGTGTTTCAGAGTGCCCTGCTGAACTTCTGCACGAGTCCCGCGGTCGATCACTGCGAGGTTCTGGACTCGTTCGATCCGGCAGGCGTCGCCGATGCGGCCCTGGCGGCACGGACGAGCGAGCTTCTGCAGGTGATCCTGCGAACGTACGACCCGAGCTACTCCTCCAGCGTCGGCAGGCGTCTGCTGGGGCTGGCCCATGAGGCAGGAGCGGACGTCGGCGTGCTGGGCGTCGCCGATCGGTTCGACGTCCAGAAGTTTCCGTCGTGGTTCGGGCGGTTCGCGACCTTTGCCGCCAGCGTTCCGAGAGGCACGCACGTCTTCGCGCACTTCCTCGTCCCACACGCGCCATATCTGCTGCGCGAGGACTGTTCCCTCGGCGGTGTCTACGACGCGGGCTACTACCTGTCGACGCGGTATCCCCGCAGTGACCTGGACGACAAGCGCTCCGAGTACTACGCGGCCTATCTCGCGCAGGTGCGGTGTGTGGTCGACCAGCTCGACATGCTCCTCACGGCCATTTCCCGGACCGACAGGTATCGCGACGCGATCGTCCTGATCCATGGCGATCACGGATCACGGATCTCCGCAGGGAACATCCTCGAGGATTTCGAGGACCGCGATCTCGTGGACAACTACGCGACCTTCTTCGCGGTGAAGTCGCCAGCGAGCCCGCCGGGCCTCGACTGCGAGCAGCGCGCCCTCCCTGACGTCTTCCGCGCGCAAGTGAATCCGAGGGTCGAGCAGCACGACAGCGGCACCAGGCCCCTGTCCGTGCTCGTGCTGAGCCGGGAGGCCGGCAGCAAGGTCGAGGTCCCGATGGTCCCGTTCGGCTGCGCGTCGGAAGACGCGAGCGAGGACGCGGATCGCAGTGCGGCGCGTTAGCGTGACGAGTCGGCCGCGAGCGTGAGCACGAACGCGCCCACCGGCAGCGTGGCCGCGAGCTTCACCGGCAGACGCCGTGCATCGTCGGTGATCCAGAGCGCCAGCCCTTCGCCGAACGGCTGGCCCTGTTCGTCGCGTACCGTCGGGACGATCTTCCACGCGGCAACCTCGCCCTGGCCGGCGGGCAGGTTCTCGCGGCCCTGGACCCGCGCCGAGACGGAGTAGATCTCGCCGGAATCGGCGACGGCGAACTGCGCGGTGGCCCCCTGTGCCAGGGGCATCGCCCGCAGGGCGTAGATGGCCGAGAGCGCGTCGTGGGTGGTGCCCGGCAGCTGCTGGTCCTCGCGTACCGTCGTGCTGGTCGTGACGTGGTACGTCGCACGGCGCGCGCGGTGATCGAACAGGATCTCCTTCATGCGCTGCCTGTCACCCTCGCGGCTGAAGATGGACCCGCGCTGCGGCAGCAGCGTCTGCGTCTCGAGCAGCGTGTCGGCCTTGTAGTACAGCGTGTACAGCTTCGACAGCAACGGCGTCGGCGTGCCCTCCGCGACGATGTACCAGGCGGTCGAGCCGTAGGATGGACGACGCTCGCGCACGGTGACCGTCGCCGTGCCCGCGGTGACCAGGCCCGCCCACGTGACGTCGTACCTCAAGGTCTCACCGACAGAGAACGGCACCCGGCGATCGGCGCGCGCGGCCGGCCGCTGCGCACCCAGCGTCGCGATCCCCGCCGCCAGCACCAGCAGCACGAGGATGGCTGCGTCAACGCGTCGTCGCTCGCGTCCCATGCGTCCTCCGGTCCTCGCTCCTCCGTTCCTCGCTCCTCTGTTCCTCGCTCCTCTGTTCCTCGCTCCTCCGTTCCTCCCCTCCTCCCATCCTCCGCTCCTCCATCCTCCTTTCCTCTACTCCTCCCTTCCTCCACTCCTCGACAACGTCTCCCCTCCCCGTCACATCCCGATACACGGCTTCGGTGAGCCGGGCCGTGACGTCCCAGGTGAAGGCCGCGCTTCGCGCCGTGCCGAGCCGTCGCAGGTGTCCGGCAAGCTGCGTGTCGTGGACGGCCCTGGCAAGTGCGTCGGCGATGGCTGGCACGTCCGTCGGATCGACGAGCAGCGCCGCGTCGCCGGCGACTTCGGGCATCGACGCACGGTTGGCTGTCACCACCGGCACGCCGGCGGCCATCGCCTCGATGATGGGGAGGCCGAACCCCTCCCAGAGCGACACGTACGCCAGGCACGCGGCGCCGCCGTAGAGGCCCGGCAACGCGGCATCCGGCACGTCGAACACCCAGCGAATCGGCCGCGGCAGGCCGCGTTCCTTGCCGAAAGCCTCGAGCCTGCCCGCCTTCCGTGCAGGCGGACCGGCGATGACGAGATCGAGCTCGTCCAGGCGGCGATCGGAGGCCTTGGCTGCAATCAGCCTGTCGAGGTTCTTGCGAGGCGTGTCGGCGCCCACGTACAGCACGTACGGCCGGTCCAGACCGTAGGCGCGGCGCACCGTCGCGACGTCGTCGGCGGTGACCAGGCGGAAGGCGTCGGCGACGCCCAGCGGCACCACGCGGATGCGCGACGCGTCCACGCCGTAGTGCTCGACCACGTCGTCTGCGGCGGCACGGGACGGGACGAGCAGCGCGTCTGCACGGCGGGCTGCATGCTCCGAGAACACGCGATGGAAGAGGCTGTCGCCCGGGTTCGTCCGCAGCGGCATGGTGACGCCCGTCGCATCGTGCACCGTCATGACCACGGGGCAGCCGACGCCGAGCGGGCCGATGGGCGCCGCGGCGTGCACGAGATCAACCGCGTCGCGCCGTGCCTGCCGCGCGCAGCCGACCGACTGCCACGCGGCGAGCCGCACGCCGTTGGTCATCCGGCGCCTGCGGTTCGTTGCGCGGGCGAGCGTATGTTCCCAGCGGCGGAGATCGACGGATCGCCTGGCGAGCGCGGCGGCGAGGTTCCTCGCGTAGACGCCGACGCCAGTGCCCACGCGGTTGGCGAACGTGACGTCGAAGCCGACGCGTATCACGGCTTGCTGGCCACCACCGCGTAATCGAGGTAGGTGAAGAG
>JBIQIB010000133.1:0-10557 GCA_044508265.1 Acidobacteriota bacterium | reverse complement strand
GGCAAGCTGATCCGCTGAACGAGCTGTACTCTGTGACCGACGTGCGCGCCCTTGTCGTTGAAGACGACGTGACGATCGCGGCCTTCGTCGCGCGTGGCCTCCGCGAAGCAGGCTTCGCCGTCGACGAGGCGCACGACGGCGACACCGGCTTCGCCATGGCCGTCCGCGAGCCCTACGATGTCGCCATCGTGGACGTCATGCTGCCCGGTCGCAGCGGCCTCGACCTCGTCGAGGGACTGCGCCGCCGCCGCGTGACGACGCCCGTGCTCCTGTTGAGCGCCAGGCGCTCGGTGGACGACCGCGTCCGCGGGCTCCAGGCAGGCGGCGACGACTACCTCGTGAAGCCGTTCGCCTTCGCCGAGCTGCTCGCGCGCGTGCAGGCGCTGATACGCCGCGCCACCGGCACCACCGAGCCGACGGTCCTGCGCTTTGCCGACCTCTCGCTCGACCTCGTGACCCGCCGCGTCATGCGCGGCGACACGCCCATCGACCTGCGCCCGCGCGAGTTCGCCCTGCTCGAGTACCTGCTGCGTCACCCGGGCCGCGTGCTGTCGAAGACGATGATCCTGTCGCACGTGTGGGGCTACCAGTTCGATCCGGGCACCAACGTGGTGGACGTGCTGGTGTCGCGGCTGCGCGAGAAGGTCGATCGTCCGTTCGAGCAGAAGCTGATTCGCACCGTGCGGGGCGTGGGCTATGTCCTCCGCGTGGACTAGCCGCCTGCAGCGCGCGCTCGGGCCGCGCGTGGCGATCTGGTACGCGGCCATCTTCACGGTGAGCATCGCCGTCTTCGTCGCGATCTCGTACGTGCTGCTCGCGACGTCGCTGGCGCAGCGCGACCGTGAGATCGTCGACGGCACGCTGCGCTCGTACGCCGACGCCTACGCCCGCGGCGGACTGCGCGCCGTCGCTGCCGCCGTCGATCGTGAGCAGCGGACCGGTCTGCGCGAGCGCCTGTTCGTCCGGGTGATCTCGCATCGGGGCGAGGCGTTGTTCGTCATGCTGCCCGAGGCGTGGCGCGGCTTCGAAGTCGAACGCCTCGGCGACGGCAGCACGCGCAGGTGGCTGAAGGCGCCGTCGGCGGAGCAGCCGGCGACGCTGGAGGTGGCCTCGGCCCGCCTGCCCGACGGGGCGGTGCTGCAGGTGGGGAAGAGCACCGAGAGCCGTGACGACCTGCTGGCCCGCTTCCGGCGCGTGCTCCTGCTCGTCACAGGCATCGTCGTGGCGACGGGCATCGTCGGGGGCATCGTCCTGACGCGGGAAGCGATGCAGCCCGTGCGCCGGTTGACCGAGGCCGTGCGCACCATCATCGAGACCGGACGCACCGACGTGCGCGTCGAGACCGACGCGAGCGGCGACCCGCTCGACGACCTCGGCGTGCTCGTCAACGCGATGCTCGCCCGCATCACGCGGCTCGTCGAGTCGACGCAGGCCTCGCTCGACAACGTCGCGCACGACCTGCGCACGCCGCTGGCCCGGCTGCGTGGACGCGCCGAAGAAGCACTGGCGATGGACGGCCCGGGTGAGTCGCGCGAGGAAGCGCTCGCGGTCGCCCTTGCCGGCTGCGTCGAGGACGCCGACCGCATCACCGCGATGCTCGACACCCTGATGGACATCGCCGAGGCGCGCAGCGGCGTGATGCAGTTGCGGACGACGCGTGTCCACGTGGCGACCCTGCTGCGCGGCGTGCACGACCTGTACGTCGATGCGGCGGAAGACGCGGGACTCGCCTTCGACGTTGCCGCGCCGGAAGACCTCTGGCTCGAAGGCGACGCCGTCCGCCTCCGCCGCGCGGTCGCCAATCTCGTGGACAACGCCGTCAAATACACGGCGGGCGCCAGGGATGCCGCGCCGGGACGCGTGTCGCTGACGGCCGAACCCGACGGCGACCACGTGGTGATAGCGGTCACCGACACGGGCACGGGCATCGACCCGGCCGACCTGGATCACATCTGGGAGCGGCTCTATCGCGGTGATCGCAGCCGCTCGTCCCGCGGGCTCGGCCTCGGGCTCAGCCTCGTTCGCGCGCTGGTCGAGGCGCACGGCGGCACCGTGCACGTCGAGAGCACGCCCGGCCGGGGCTCGCGCTTCTCCCTGCGGCTGCCGGCGCGCGCCGCCGCGAACCTTGCACAGATGTAAGGTTCCGGACACCTCCCCGCAAGGTGCTCGTTCGTCTTATCAGGTGATGGCGGCCGCAGGTGCGTCCGCCGTCGGAAAGGGACGACCCACTGATGAGAGACGAGACACGAACCACACCGTCGCGTCGGACCCCGAGCTGGTTCGGCGCCTCGCTTGCGCTTGTCGTGGCCATCACCGCGGGAGCCGTCGGCTTCGTCGCGGGCACCACCGAGCCGCTGGCCGCACGCTCCGCCGAGGCCGAGCGGCCCGCCATCGTGCGTGAACTGCCGGCGACCGGGTCGTACAGCCCCGTCGTGGAGCAGGTGGCGCCCGCCGTCGTGACCGTGCGCGTCGAAGGTCGCGCACGGCCCACCGAGACGTCGCTGCCGCCGATGCTGCGCGAGTTCTTCGGCCGCGACCTGCCGCCGGGTCTCGACCTGCCGCCCCGCCGCGCGAGCGGCCTGGGGTCGGGCGTCATCCTGCGGCCCGACGGCTACGTCGTGACCAACGCCCACGTCGTGGGCCGGGCCGAACGCGTGCAGGTGGAGCTGCACGACAAGCGGACGTTCGACGCCGAGGTCGTCGGCATCGACGAGGCCAGCGACCTTGCCGTGCTGAAGATCGACGCGACCGATCTCCCGACGGTGCCGCTCGGCGACTCGTCCGACGTCAAGGCGGGCGACATCGTCCTGGCGCTCGGCAACCCCCTTGGCGTCGGACAGACCGTGACGATGGGCATCGTCAGCGCGACCGGCCGGACGACGGGCCTCGGCGACGGCAGCTACCAGGACTTCATCCAGACCGACGCGCCGATCAACCAGGGCAACTCGGGCGGCGCGCTCGTCAACCTGACGGGCGAGCTCGTCGGCATCAACTCGCAGATCCTCTCGCGCAGCGGCGGCAACATCGGCCTCGGCTTCGCGATCCCGTCGGCGATGGTGCGCTCGGTGACCGAGCAGCTGATCGAGCACGGCACCGTGGAACGCTCACAGCTCGGCGTGATGGTGCAGCCGCTCACGGCGGATCTCGCCGCGGGCCTCGGCCTCGACGCCGTGCGCGGCGCGCTCGTGAACGAGGTGTCGCCGGGCAGCCCGGCGGCCAGGGCAGGACTGCAGCCGGGCGACGTCATCGTGGCGCTCGACGGTGCCGAGGTGACAGACGCCAATGCGCTGCGCAACAAGGTGGCGTCCACGCGGCCGGGGACGTCGGTAGCGCTCGACGTCCTGCGCGACGGCAACTCCCGGCAGGTCACCGCGACCCTCGCCCCGCAGGAAGGCAGCCGCAGGCCGTCGCCGGGGAGGGACTCGCGCGACGGCGCGGACGATGCGCGGCTCGGCATCTCCGCGGCGCCGCTGACGCCCGACCTGGCAGCGCGCCTCGACCTGCCCCGCACGGTGACTGGCGTGGTGGTGATGGGCGTCGACCCGGCAGGCCCAGGTGCGGCGGCGGGCCTGCGGGAAGGCGACGTGATCACGCGCGCCAACGGCAGGGACGTCGAGAGTGTCGAAGCGTTGAAGGATGCGCTTGCCGAGCGGCGCGGGCGTCCGTCGGTGCTTGCCGTGACCCGCGGCGGGCAGACGCTCTTCGTCGCCGTCCCCGAACGCTAGGCAGGCGCGTGCCGCGCCGCTGAAAGATTCCGCAGCCGCCGGGGAATTGTCCCGCGGGTCGCTCCCGGGCGCCCGCGGGCCCCGCACCTTCCGGCACACGAGCGCGCCACGGCCGGTGGCGCGGAACTTGCCTCGTCACGTAGCGGGCACCTCCTCCGGTGCCCGTGACTCGTGATGACCGTCTCCTCCCAGACACTCGGCCTGACGACGGTGGTGCCCGTCGCTCAGGCCGAGTGCCTTCATTGCGGCGACCCCTGCGACAACGCCGGCGTGGTCAACGAGGCCGGCTCGTTCTGCTGCACGGGCTGCGCGTCGGTGCATGCGCTGCTGGCCGCGCACGACCTGACCGGCTTCTACACGTGCGCGCCCGACGCGGGTCGTTCGCAGAAGGCCATGGCGGCGCGCCCGCCCGACAGGTTCGCGGTCCTCGACGACCCCGGGGTCGCCGTACGTCTCGTGGACGGCCACGACGGCACCTTCACGTACGCGACGTTCAACGTCCCGTCGCTGCACTGCGCGTCGTGCCTCTGGCTGCTCGAGCAGCTGTGGCGTTTCGACGAGGGCATCGGACGCTCGGAGGCCGACCTGCTGCGGCGGACGGTGCGGGTCGCCTTCCGGCGGGATCGCATCTCGCTCCGTGCTGTCGCGGAGCGGCTCGCGTCGCTTGGCTACGAGCCCGTCGTCGACGCGGAACGTGCCGCGGGCCGCATGCCGGCGCAGCGCCGCACGCTCCTCCTGAAGCTTGGCGTGGCAGGGTTCGCCTTCGGCAACATGATGCTGTTCAGCATCCCGCGCTACGCCAACGGCGCGCCGCTCGAGCCGGCCTTCCAGCGGCTGTTCGACACGCTCAACGTGCTCTTCGCGCTGCCGGTGCTCGTCTTCAGCGCGTCCGACTTCTTCACGTCGGCCTGGCGCGCGCTGCGGCTCCGGGCGATCACGCTCGACGTGCCCGTCGCGCTCGGCCTGGCCGTCCTGTTCACGCGCAGCGTCGTGGACATCCTGACAGGCGCGGGCGAGGGCTACCTCGACTCGTTTGCCGGCCTCGTGTTCTTCCTCCTCATCGGACGCCTCGCGCAGCAGGTGACGTTCGACCGCATCGCCTTCGACAGGACGGTGCGCTCGTTCCTGCCGCTGTCGGTGCGCGTGCGCGACGCAAGCGGGCTGTCCACACGCCGCGTGGAAGACCTCGTGCCCGGCGACGTCCTGTTCGTGCGGCCCGGCGAGATCGTCCCTGCCGACGCGACGCTCGTCGATGCCACGGGCCGGCTCGACTACGCGTTCGTGACTGGCGAGGCCGCGCCGGTGGACGTCGCGGCCGGGGCGTTCATCAGCGCCGGCGGCCGTGTGGCCGACCACGCAATGCACGTGAAGGTGCTGCGCCCGATCTCGCAGAGCCGCCTCGCCGGCCTCTGGCAGCACCCGGTGTTCGCCCGTCGGCGCGAGCACTGGCTGACGACGGTAGCGGCCCGCTTCGGCCACTGGTTCACGATCAGCGCCCTGGCGCTGGCGGCCATCGGCGCCGCGGCCTGGTGGCCCGACGCGCGCGTGGCGGCGCACGTGGCGACGGCCGTGCTCATCATTGCGTGCCCGTGCGCCATGACGCTGGCGGCGCCCATCACGCTCGGGACGGCGCTCGCGCGCCTCGGCCTCGCCGGCTGCTACCTGAAGGACGGCGCCGTCGCCCTCGACCTGAGCCGCATCGACACCATCGCGTTCGACAAGACCGGCACGCTGACGACGGCGGGTACAGACGATGGCGTCGAGCGGCGCGGGCTGTCCGACGACGATTGGACACGCGTGCAGCGCCTGGCAGCGGAGTCGATCCATCCGATCAGCCGGACGCTCGTCCCGCGCGTGCCCCTCCGTGGACGCGTCGAGGACGTGCACGTCGCGCCGGGGCAGGGCATCCGCGGCCGCGTGGACGGCCACGACGTCGTGATCGGATCGGCGTCGTACGTCTCGGCCCAGACCGGCGCCGCCATCGCGGGCGTCGCCGGACGGACGTACGCGGCGGTGGACGGCCGTCCGGGCGCGCTGGAGCTCACGACGAGCGCGCGGCCCGGGATGCACGCGGCCGTCGCCGAACTGTCGCAGGCCTTCGAGGCGTGGCTCCTCTCGGGTGACGCCGGCACCGAAGCTCCCGTCTGGCAGGACGTGTTCGGCGATCGGATGCGCTTCGGCCTGTCGCCGGACGAGAAGCTGGCGCTCGTGCGCACACACCGGGAGGCGGGCCGGCACGTCCTGATGATCGGCGACGGGCTGAACGACGCCGGCGCGCTCGCCGCGGCCGACGTCGGCATGGCCGTGTCGGACGACACCGCCTGCCTCGTGCCGGCCTGCGACGCCGTCGTGCGTGGCGACCAGCTGCCGCGCCTGCCGGAGTTCCTCCGGTACGCCAGGCGCGCGAAGCACGTCATCGTCCTGTGCTTCGCGGTGTCGATGGTCTACAACGTCGTCGGCATCGGCCTCGCGCTGGCCGGCCGCCTCTCGCCACTCGCCGCCGCCATCCTCATGCCCGTCAGCTCGCTCACCGTCGTGGGCCTGAGCGTCGGGCTGATGCGCCTCCGTGCCCCACGGGAGGTGCGGCCGTGAGCGTCATCTTCATGCTGATTGCCGCCGGGGCCGTCGTGGCCGGCGGCTTCCTGGCCGCGTTCGTCTGGGCCGTGCGGTCCGGCCAGTTCGACGACACCGCCACGCCGGCGGTGCGCGTGCTGCTCGATGAAGGAGTGCCTCCCGTGAAGGACCACCCCCATGCATGACCTGACAGAGAAGCCCGGCGTCGAGCCGGGCCCCGACGTCGCCGCCGCCCCGCGGACCGGGCACGTCGAGACGTTCGCCTACGACAACGCCATCGTCCGCAAGTTCATCGTCGCGACGGCGGTGTGGGGCGTCGTCGCGTTCCTGGTCGGCCTGATCGTGGCGATCAAGCTGATTGCGCCGGAGTTCCTGAACGTCATCCCGGAGCTCTCCTATGGCCGTCTGCGGCCGCTGCACACCAACGCGGCCATCTTCGCCTTTGCCGGCAACGCGATCTTCGTCGGCGTCTACTACTCGCTGCAGCGGCTCTGCAAGGCGCGGATGTTCAGCGACCGCCTCAGCGCGCTGCACTTCTGGGGCTGGCAGCTCATCATCGTGTCGGCGGCGCTGACGCTGCCGCTCGGCATCACGACGAGCAAGGAGTACGCCGAGCTCGAGTGGCCCATCGACATCGCGATCACGCTGGTGTGGGTGGTGTTCGGCATCAACATGCTCGGCACCATCTACAGGCGGCGCGAGCGGCACATGTACGTGGCGATCTGGTTCTATCTCGCCACGTTCATCACCGTGGCGCTGCTGCACGTGGTGAACTCGTTCGAGCTGCCGGTGAGCCTGCTCAAGAGCTACTCGCTGTACGCCGGCGTGCAGGACGCGCTCGTGCAGTGGTGGTACGGCCACAACGCCGTGGCGTTCTTCCTGACGACGCCCTTCCTCGGGATCATGTACTACTTCATCCCGAAGGCGTCCGGCCGGCCGATCTTCTCGTACCGGCTGTCGATCATCCACTTCTGGGCGCTGATCTTCATCTACATCTGGGCGGGGCCGCACCACCTGCTCTACACCGCGCTGCCCGACTGGGCGCAGACGCTCGGCACCGTCTTCTCCGTGATGCTGATCGCGCCGTCGTGGGGCGGCATGGTCAACGGCCTGCTCACGCTGCGGGGCGCGTGGGACAAGGTGCGCCGCGACCCGGTGCTGAAGTTCCTGGTCGTCGGCGTGACGGCGTATGGCATGGCGACGTTCGAAGGGCCCATGCTGTCGCTCAAGAACGTCAACGCCATCACGCACTACACCGACTACGTCATCGGCCACGTGCACATCGGCGCGCTCGGCTGGAACGGCGGCCTGACGTTCGCGATGCTCTACTACATCGTCCCGCGCATCTACCGGACGTCACTCCACTCGGTACGGCTGGCCAACACGCACTTCTGGCTCGCCACGCTTGGCATGCTGTTCTACTCGATCCCGCTCTACATCGGCGGAATCATGCAGAGCCTGATGTGGCAGGAGTTCACGCCCGACGGCGCGCTCCGCTACGGCAACTTCCTCGAGACCGTCGTCCGCATCCTGCCGATGTACACGCTGCGGGCCGCCGGCGGCACGCTGTTCCTCACCGGCGCGGTGATCGCGCTCCACAACCTGTATCGCACGGCGAAACAGGGCAGCTTCCTGCACGAGGAGAGCGCCTCGGCTCCGCCCCTGCGGCCGCTGCCGGCAGACGGCGACTCGTCGTGGCACCGCGCGCTCGAGCGCAAGCCGACGCAGTTTGCCGTCTGGACGTTCGTGGCGGTGCTCATCGGCGGCGTGGTCGAGTACCTGCCCACGGCCCTCATCCGCGCCAACGTCCCGACGATCGCCTCCGTGCGGCCCTACACGCCGCTCGAACTCGAGGGACGCGACCTCTACATCCGCGAAGGCTGCGTCGGCTGTCATTCGCAGATGGTCAGGCCGCTGCGCGCCGAGACCGAGCGGTACGGCGACTACTCGAAGCCGGGCGAGTACGTATACGACCACCCGTTCCTGTGGGGGTCGAAGCGCACGGGGCCCGACCTGCACCGCGTGGGCGGCAAGTACCCCGACTCGTGGCACTTCCTCCACATGCGCACGCCGAGCGCGACGTCGCCCGGGTCGATCATGCCCGGCTACCCGTGGATGTACGAGCGGACGCTCGACGACCGCCACATCGAGGGAAAGATCATCACGATGCGCCGCCTCGGCGTGCCGTATCCGGAAGGGTACGAGCTGCAGGCCCGTGACGACATGCGGGCGCAGGCAGAGGAGATCGCCGGACGGCTCGCGGCCGCCGGGATGGAGATCGCCCCGGATCGCGAGATCGTCGCGATGATCGCGTACCTGCAGCGCCTCGGCACCGACATCAGGGACACACCGGCACCGCAGGCCGCCCTCCTGCCCGCCCATTCCCAGGGAGCACGCTGATGTACAAGGAAGTGCTGCGCACCATCGCAGGCATCGAGGTCTTCCCGCTGCTGTCGTTGTTCGTCTTCCTGACGGTGTTCGTGGTGATGCTCGTCTGGGTCACCCGGCTCGATCGGGCGCGGCTCTCGCACTACGCGCACCTGCCGCTCGACGAGGAGCCCCAACCGGCGCGCGCCGTACAGGCCCGCGCCTCGCGTGGAGGCGTCGAGTCGTGACCCGCGAGAAGAAGGACGAACTGCTCGATCACGACTACGACGGCATCCGGGAGTTCGACAACGCGCTGCCGCGGTGGTGGCTCTACGGGTTCTACTTCACGATCGCGTTCAGCATCGTGTACGTCGTCAACTACCACGTGCTGCCCACGCCGCTCTGGGGCAAGCCGGGCATGGTCGCCGAGTACGACGCCGCAGTGGCCGAGGCCGAGCGCCTCGCGGCCAGCCGGCCGAAAGCTGCCGCACCTGCCGTCGCTGCCGCCCTGACCGACGAAGAGAGCCTGGCCAGAGGCAAGGCGATCTACGAGGGGCCCAACCTGTGCTCCGCGTGCCACCGCGAAGATCTCGGAGGTCTGGTCGGACCGAATCTCACCGACGACCTGTGGATCCACGGATGCTCGCCCGGCGAGCTCGTGACCAACATCGCCACGGGGTTCCCCACGCAGGGCATGCTGCCGTATGGCAGCGGCTCGGCGCTCAGCGACGAGGAACTGCTGCAGGTGGTCAGCTACATCCTGTCGAGGACGGGCACCAATCCGCCCGACCCGCGCGCCGTAGACCCGGAGCGTGAGAAAGCCTGCGATCCGTCATGAGCAGCCCCGGGGCCGGCGTCGCCTTCGACGAGGCCCATCAGACCTTCCGCGACGAGCTCGCCAGCGTCCAGAAGGACGGCCGGCGGCGGTGGGTCTACGCGCGCAAGCCGTCCGGGCGCTACTACCGTGCCCGGACGATCGTCAGCTGGTTCCTGCTGGCGTTCCTGATGCTCGCGCCGTTCGTGAAGGTGCAGGGGCAGCCGCTGCTGCTTCTCAACGTGCTCGAACGGAAGTTCGTCGTCTTCGGCCTCGTCTTCTGGCCGCAGGACTTCTACCTGCTCGTGCTGTGCGTGCTCACCGGCTTCGTCACCGTCGCGCTCGTCACCGCGGCGGTGGGGCGGGTGTGGTGCGGGTGGATGTGCCCGCAGACGATCTTCCTCGAGATGCTGTTCCGCAAGATCGAGTACGCGATCGAGGGATCCGCGCAGCAGCAGCTCCGCCGCGACCGCGCCCCGGTGACGCTCGACACGGCGTGGCGCAAGGGGCTCAAGCACGCCATCTTCTTCGCGCTGTCGTTCGGGATTGCCAACGTGTTCCTGGCCTACGTCATCGGGGCCGAGGCGCTGTGGGCGATCGTCACCGACCCGCCGTCGGCGCATCTTGCCGGGCTCGCCGCCATCACGACGTTCAGCCTGGTGTTCTACGCCGTGTTCGCGCGCTTCCGGGAGCAGGCCTGCACGCTGGCCTGTCCGTACGGCCGCGTGATGGGCGCGCTCGTGGACGAGTCCACGATCACCGTCGCGTACGACCGACATCGCGGCGAGCCGCGCGGGAAGCTCGTGCGCGGCGTTGAACGGACCGGCCGCGGCGACTGCATCGACTGTCACCAGTGCGTCACCGTCTGCCCGATGGGCATCGACATCCGCAACGGCATCCAGCTCGAGTGCGTCGCGTGCACCGCCTGCATCGACGCCTGCGACGACGTGATGACGCGCGTCGGGAAGCCGAAGGGGCTCATCCGGTACGCGAGCGAGGTCGCGCTGCGGCAGCGGGCCGCCACCAGCTGGCTCACGCCGCGTGTGAAGGCCTACGGCATCGTCTGGCTCATGCTGC
>JBIQIB010000271.1:0-1530 GCA_044508265.1 Acidobacteriota bacterium | reverse complement strand
GGCAGGCCGACCTGCGCATACAGGCCGCCGGTCGTGCGCTGGGGCCTGACGCCGATCGGCACGATGTCGCGCTGCTTGACTTCGTCCCGTTCGAGCAACTGCACCGTATTCGGCAGGCTGTTGTTGTTGACGATCAGGAGACCGCGCTCGGGATCGACGGCCACGCCGCCCCAATCGACGCCGCCGTTGAAGCCGGGCTGGAAGATCGTGGCGCGGTCCACCTGCGGAGGTGTGTATGGACCTTCGTAATGCAGCCGGTGAAACTGGATGCGGCACCAGAGCTGGTCGATCGGGCTCACGCCCCACATGTCCTTTTCCTTGTAGAGCGCGCCGACGAGGTCCGGCATGCCGACGGAGAACGGCTGCGTGCCCGAGGTCCAGTCGCCGGGCACGGCGCCCTGCGGAACCGGGCGCTCTTCCACCGCCGTCAGCGGCTGGCCCGTCGCGCGGTCGAGGACATAAATCTGGCCCTGCTTGGTGGCGACGATCACCGCCGGTACGGGACCCTTTTCGGTGGGAAAATCGACGAGCGTGCCCTGCGCGCCGAGGTCGTAGTCCCAGATGTCGTGATGAACGGTCTGGAACGACCAGCGCACCTGGCCGCTCGTCGCATCCACCGCGACGAGAGACGATGAGAACTGCTCCTCGAGCTCCGTGCGGTCGCCGCCGAAATAGTCGCCGGCGGAATTGCCGGTCGGCAGGAAGACAAGTCCGAGTTCTTCGTCGGATGAGGTCATCGTCCAGACATTCGGCGTGCCGCGCGTGTAGGTCTCGCCCGGGCCGGGCTCGGTGGTGACGCCGGGCCGCCCCATGTCCCATGCCCAGCGAAAGTCGCCCGTCACCGCATCGTAGCCGCGCACGACACCGGACGGCGCGTTGCGGTATTGGCCGTCGATCACCTGATGGCCGACCACGGCCACGCCGCGTACGATGGTGGGCGGCGACGTCATCGAGACAAAGCCGGGCACCGTGTCTCCGATACCGGCGTTGAGATCGACCGCGCCGTTCTCGCCGAAGCTCATGCACGGCTTACCGGTCTCCGCGTCGATGGCGAGCAGCCGGCTGTCGATGGTGCCGTAAACAATGCGGCGCTGGCATTCTTCAACCGGCTGCGGGGATTCATAATAGGCGACGCCGCGGCAGGTCGATGTCGTCACATTGGCAAGCGCGGCCGTGTCCACTTCCGGATTGAAGCGCCAGCGTTCTTGTCCCGTGGCCGGATCGAGTGCGATCACCTGCTGGCTCGGCGTGCAGACATAAAGAAAGTTGCCGACCTTGAGCGGCGTATTCTGGAAGCCGTAGCGGATCTTGCCGTGCTCGGGCGGCAGGGTCGGCTCGTCGCTCGGAGGCAGATCGCCGGTGTGGAAGTGCCAGGCTTCCTGCATGCCGGCGACATTCTCCCTGGTGATCTGCCCGGCCGGGCTGAAGCGCGTCGCGTGATTGTTCGCGCCATAGGCTAGCCAGTTTTCCTCATCGTTGGCGTCGAGCGGCGCTTCCGGATTGTCCGCCGACAACTGCGCCTGTGCATAG
>JBIQIB010000021.1:32605-47995 GCA_044508265.1 Acidobacteriota bacterium | reverse complement strand
GACGCGCCGGTCCACCCGGACTGGGGGCCCGAAGATCGCGTGTTCAAGGCCCAGGCGCGCGAGCTCCTCGCGAAGATCGGCGGCTGAGGGACGACGGGCGGCGCCTGCTCAGTCCCCGGCGTCGTCCATCCGCGACTCCCCGTCTATGGACGCCGCAGGGATGTTGCGTGCGAGATACGCGTCGATGCTGGCCCGCACTGCCGGTGCCACGTCGACGAACTCCACGCCGGACGTGTAGACGATCTGCTGCGTTTCCAGCGTGCGCACGCGCGCGTGGGCGATGCGTCCACGGACGACGACCGTCTGGTCGCCAAGGTTCAGGCGGAACACGCGAATCGAGCCGATACGCAGGGCATCCGACGTCTCGACCCGCGCGCCGGTCACCGAGAGATCGCTGACGGCGAGCGGGCGGAACACGGTGACCTCGCCGGTCAGCTCGCGGTGAATGGGATGGCGCGGGGTACGTCGTTCGTCCATGAGTGGTCCTCTCGGCCTCCTCAGGCAATCGGCCGTGGCTGCGCCGGCTGCAGGGCGGTACCGGACGAGGTCCCAGGCCCGCGGCGGCCGGCGGCCTCACCGCGGGGCTGTGGTAATCGTCACGGGCGCGCGCGGCGGGTTGACGTAGACCGACACGGTGCTTTCGTGGCCGCCGGGCCCCACGGCCGCGACGCCGAACACGTGGTCGTCGATCGACAGTCCCGTCAGCACCGCTTCCGTGACGTCGCCGACGAAGCGCTCGTGCTGCCAGTCGAGCGTCCACGCGTCACGCCAGAAGATGCGGTACCCGACTGCCCCTGGCGACGCCTGCCATTCGAGGTGCGCGTCGTAGCCGCTCGTACCGCGTCCGAGCGTCGGGCGGCGATTTTCGTCGTTCACCACCGGTGCGGGCGGCGCGAGGGCCAGCACCGCAGCCGCCGCCAGGTTCACCCTGGTGTTGCGGGCGAGGTACGGGCCGTCCACGCCGTCGGGCGTGTCGGCGACGAGGTGCTGCCGGCCGAAGTGCTCGTTGGCCTCCGAGAACCGGACGCCGGCAAAGCCGCGCTGGTTGAAGGCGGTGTGGTCGCCGCCGCGGCCGAACCTGTCATGCCTCGCGATGAGCCGCACGCGATGCCCGGGCACGTACCGTGCGGCCTGCCTGGCGACGTAGCGTGCCAGCTGCCGCGAGGACGAGTCTTCCGGTCCCTCCGAGAAGACGCGCACGGTCTCGCCGTCGGTCACGCCGTTGCCGTCCACCACATTGCCGATGATGTCGTTGTTGAGCACGGCGACGACGGGCAGCCCTTCGTCGTGGACGCGCTGCGCGTGGAGATGGGCGCCGACGAGTCCCTGCTCCTCGCCGGCAAACGCGATGAAGACGAGCGTCGCGTCGAACTCGATCCCGCTCTGAGAGAGCACGCGCGCCGCTTCCATCACCAGCGCCGTGCCGCTGCCATCGTCGTTGGCGCCGGGCGCCGGGTTGTCGGCACGCGTCCAGTCGAAGCTGCCGTCAGCGAGCCTGGCCACGGTGTCGAAATGCGCCGACAGGTAGATCCGCCTCGGCGATCGGCCCGGCAGGACGGCCATGACGTTCCGCAGCCGGACTGCACGCGTCACGCGCGCACCCTGGGCCGGGATGTCGTACGCGTCGAACGACACCTGCAGCCGCGGGCTCATCGCGGCGAACTGATCGTGGATCCACTGCGCGGCCGCGCCGATGCCGCGCGTCGCGTGGTCCTGGTCGGACAGCGTGTGACGGGTCTCGAAGGCGGCCAGCGTGCTGACCGTCGCGTGGAGCCGCTCGGGCGACACGCGCTCGAGCACGGCGGCGATGGCCGGGTCGACGTCCGGCTCCTGGGCGACGGCCGGCGTCCCGAGGCAGAGCGCCGCCGTGATCCACAGGCCGGCTGGGAAGGTGCGCATCGGCGGCAGTATACGGGCAAGGCCCGGCAGGCGCGTCAGCGCGCGCGCACGTGGCGGAGGTAGTCGCCCGAATCGATGCGCTGGGCCCCGCCGAGCGGGGCGTTGTAGAAGTACGCCCACGCGTCGAGCTGCTCGCCTGTGTCGAGCGTGACGGAGGTCACGTGGCGGGTGTAGAGGCTCCGGTCGGGATCCGACTCGGTGAAGCCTTCAATCTCGTCGAGGGCGGCGAGCACGGCCACCGGGTCGTCCATCGCGTAGACCTCGCCCCAGACGCAGCCGTCGGGATCGGGGATCGCGGCCGGATAGATGCCGAGGTCGAAGAGGCCCGCGCGAATCCAGCCGCGGCGGCGGTTGCGGAGCATGCCCTCGATGCCGGCACGGCGGCGCCGGTCGAAGCCGGACATCAGCGTGCCATAGAAGAACGCGTCGGCGATCACGGATCCTCGGTGGGTCGCAAGGGGCGCACGCGGCTCGACCTCTCACGGCAGCGCGTGGACGGGAACCGGGCGCCGCGCCTGGCGGCCTGATGCTGCACGAGACGAGTCGGCCGCGGCGTGCCTCGCGCTGTCGCGTCGCTGCGGCGGGTCTGAAACCGGTAGTCTAGCAGAAACACATGCGGGCCGACCGAATGGCATCGGCCGGCCCGGATGGCGCACGTCGTGGCGTCCCTGTGGGACGTACGCGTTGGGGTCGTTCCTATTCCTCGGCGCGGTGCTCCCCGCCGCTGATCTGCCCCGCGTGGCGCTGCGCCTGGCTGATGAGCGCGTCGATCACCGCCGAGGGCATCGCGACGTTCACCGACACGGTGCGGCCCGAGCCCGCGACCTGCAGGCCCTGCACCAGCGGCTCGAGTTCCGGCTTGCCGTCGGCGTGGAGCCTTGCAAGGGCCAGGGCGCCCTGCACGACGTCGCGGAGGTTGTTCGCGGCCTCGTCGTCGCTGGCTTCGGCCATGAGCGAGGCGCGCAGACCGCCGTTGACGTACCCGGAGGCGGCCACCCACTTCACGCCCGGCAGCTTGCTCGCCACTTCGTCACGCAGGTCGGTGC
Source organism: Acidobacteriota bacterium (assembly GCA_044508265.1). GTDB lineage: Bacteria > Acidobacteriota > Vicinamibacteria > Vicinamibacterales > Vicinamibacteraceae > JAEZDP01. The sequence goes on along the minus strand of JBIQIB010000021.1, from coordinate 45,050 downwards.
TGGCCAGCGCCGACGTCCGCGCGATGGCCCACATGGTGGAGTAGTTCTCGAGGTTCTCGAGCATCCGGACGAACTCGCCGTCGCTCAGGATGCTCGACCCGCCGTCCAGGTCGCGGTCGATGGCCGCCTTGACGGCGTCGAGCGTACCGAGCACGACGAGGTTGGCGTTCACGAGCGCGAGAGCCGGAGGTTCGTCGTGGTGGTGCCGGCGTGCAGGCACATCGGTATCACCGTCGTTGTCGGACGACTCTTCGTCGTCGGCGTCGACGGGCGGGAGCAGGAGGCGCGCGCCTCGGTACTCGTCCATCCGTCCGCCCTTTGCCGTGACGATGGCCTCGATGCGCGACGTGTCGAAGCGGCCGCGCAGCGCGACGAAGCCGAAGTCGTGACCGTCGGTGCCGGCGTCAGGCAGCGCGGCGACGACCACCGAGTCGATGTCGCGCTCGATGTCGATGCCCGTCTGCTCCTGGAACTCGCGGCGGTTCTCGCCGCTCGAGTCGACAGCGCCGGTCAGCTTCTGGCGGACCTCCGACGCCATCACCTCCTGCACGTCGGCGTAGGCGACGATCGCCGCGCCGGGGGGCACCAGCGACAGCTCGGCCGGGCCGGCCTGGCTGGCCAGGGCCCTCGTGGACATGCCGCCCATGAACGCTGCCGTGCCGAGCGCCAGCCCGCCCACGACGATGGCAGCGGAGCCGAGAAGGAAATACCGGGTCCGTGAATGGCTCATCGGGAAACCTCGCAATAACCACTGTAACGTACCTGCGACGGGGAAAGTTCCCGGGGCGTCCTGCTCCGCTGGGATGAGGGCGGACGGCGCGGAGCGCCGTCCCTGCCGGTGTGCGGTAGCGTAGTCGCCGCATGGGAGACCGGCCGGCGGCGACGAGCCGCATCACCTCGCTTCGCGACCTCGCTCGGCTGTTTGCCCGGCTGGGCACCATCGCCTTCGGCGGGCCGGCGGCCCACATCGCCATGATGGAAGACGAGGTGGTGCGGCGCCGCGGATGGCTCACGCGCGGCCAGTTCCTCGATTTCGTCGGGGCGACGAACCTGATTCCAGGGCCGAACTCGACAGAGCTCGCGCTGCACATCGGCCACGCCCGGCGCGGCTGGCGTGGCCTGCTGGTCGCCGGGACGGCCTTCATCCTGCCGTCCTTCCTGATCGTTGCCGCGGTTGCGTGGGGCTACGTCCACTATGGCCACCTGCCTGAGGCGGGAGGCATACTTTACGGCGTCAAGCCTGTCGTGATGGCCATCGTCGCCCAGGCGCTGTGGCGACTCGGGCGGTCGGCCGTCAAGTCGTGGCGTCTCGCAGTCGTCGGTGCCGCGGCGACCGTCGCCGCCGCAGCGGGCGTCCACGAACTCGCCGTGCTCGCCGCGGCCGGCGGGCTCACGGCCATCGTCGCGATCCTCGCGCACGTGCGACACGCCCGCCTCCTGCCGCTCGTCTTCGTCGCGGGGACCCAGGGCAGCGTGCTGCCGGCCACCGGCAACGCCGCCCTGGGCATGTCCCTGCCCCCGGTGCCGCTGCTGCCGCTCTTCCTGGTCTTCGCCAAGGCGGGCGCGGTGCTGTTCGGCAGCGGCTACGTCCTGCTCGCGTTCCTGCGCGCCGACCTGGTGGAACGACTCGGCTGGCTGACCGAGGCGCAGCTGCTCGACGCCGTGGCCATCGGCCAGGTCACGCCGGGCCCCCTGTCAACGACAGCGACGTTCATCGGCTACGTCCTGGCAGGACCAGCCGGCGCGCTGGTGGCGACGGTCGGCATCTTCCTGCCGGCGTTCGTCTTCGTGTCGCTGACCGGCCCGCTCATCCCGCGCCTGCGCCGCTCGCCTGTCGCCGGTGCCGTGCTCGACGGCGTGAACGTCGCCTCGCTCGCGCTCATGGCCGTCGTCTCGTGGCAGCTCGCCGCCGCGGCGATCGCTGATGGCCTGACGGCCTCCCTCGCCCTCGCCAGTCTCGTGGCGCTCGTCATGTTCAGGGTCAACTCGGCCTGGCTGGTCGCCGCCGGCGCGGCAATTGGCCTGGCCTTCGCGGCCGCGTAGTCTCGCCACGTTCGGCAACCGGCGCGCGGCAAGCGGTAAGCGGTAAGCGAGCAGCGGTAGGCGGTCAGCAGTCCGCGTGAGCTCCCCTACTGCTCCAGCACGTACTCCCTGCGTGAGACGGCGCGGCTCGCCAGCGTCAGCGTGACCACGGCGATGAACGCCAGCGACACGAGTGCGGATCCGAGTGACGGGAACTCCTGGAAGAGCGCCTGCAGGAAGCCGAGCGTGCTGGCATCGGCGGGCAGCGCATGGGGCACGAGGCCCTGCAGGTAGTACGCGACGGTCAACTGCTTCAGGTAGCCCGGCACGACGAGGATGGCCGGCTCCCACGCGAAGACGAAGGCCAGGCCGGTGAGCAGCGGCCGCTTGAACTGCGCGCCAACCCAGGCAAACAGCGCGCCGTACACGGCCAGGCCGATGCCGATGGCGACGAGGTCCTTGAGCAGGTCTACGAACCCGGAGCCCATGTCCGTGCCGGCCCGCGAGTAGATCAGCAGGTAGATGACGACGAGCGAGGGCAGCACCACGGCCATCGTGCAGACCAGGTACGCCAGGTACTTGCCCACCAGGACGGCGCCACGCGGAATCGGGCGCGTGAAGAGGTACGTGAGGGTCTTGTCCTCGACCTCGTCGGCGATGAGCGCGGTGCCGTAGAACACGGCGAGCACCGGCACGGCGAAGCGCAGGAAGAACACCCACACCATCAGGCCGAAGATCGCCGCGCTGCTGAGCAGCTGGCCGTCCACCTGGGGACCGCCCTGCCCGCGGCTGAGCAGCTCGACGACTCGCACGACGGCGGCGATGGCCACCGGGCCGAGCACCACCAGCGCCATGAAAATCGTGCGGCGCGACCAGAGCATCTGCTCGAGCGACAGGTCGAAGATGCGGAGCGATGCCGTGGCAAACGACGCGGGGCGGGGGTCGGGGCGCATGGCAGTCATCGGACCAGGTACTCGAACACGGCCTGCAGGTTGTCGTCGGGCGACGTGACCTCGTCGATGCGGCCGAACGGCTCGTCAGCGGCAAGCTCCGTCAGCCGCGCGTAGAAGACGTCAGGGGCACTGGTCTCGACCACGAGCGCGTCGCCCTCGAAGCGCAGGCTGCTGACGTAGTCGTAGCGCAGGCACTCGCGCGCCAGGCCGCGCGGGTCGGCCGCGCGGATGTGCACCGTGTGCGGGTGGGTGTCGATGAGGGCGCGGATGTCGTGCACGTCGCCCTCGGCAAGGATCCGCCCGTTGTTGATGAGCAGCACGTTGCTCGTCATGGCCTCCACCTCGTGGAGGATGTGGCTCGACACCAGCACGCTCCGGCCCTCACGTGCCCAGTCCCTGATCAGGCGGATCGTCCTGCGGCGCATCAACGGGTCCATGCCCGTCAGCGGCTCGTCGAGGATGAGCAGTTCGGGGTCGTGCACGATCGCCTGGGCGAGCTTGATGCGTTGCCGCATGCCCTTGCTGTAGGCCCCGATCTTCTTGCCCATCGCGTCGGTCAGTTCGACGGCCGCAATGGCACGCCGCGCCGCCGCGTCGGCCTCGGACGTCGACAGCCCGTTCAGGCGCACGAGCGCGGTGACCCATTCCAGGCCCGTCATCTGCTCGTAGAAGCTGTCCTGTTCGGGACAGAACCCGATGCGCATGTACGCAGGCGGGTTGTTCCAGATCGGCCCCCCGAGCACCGTCATCGAGCCCTTCGACGGCTTCAGCTGTCCCGTCACGAGCTTCATGAACGTCGACTTGCCGGCGCCGTTCGGCCCCAGCAGCCCGGTGATGCCACTCGGAATCGTGACCGAGACGTCGTTGAGGCCAATCACCTGGCCATACCACTTCGACACGTGCTCCGCGGCGACGACGGCGCTCATGCCACCACCTCGACGCCGCGGACGCGCCGCTCGAGCACGGAGGCCGACACGACGATCAGGCCGATGAGGACGACCAGCGACACGACCACCGGCGTCTCGTAGCGCGGCGCCTGCCTGAAGACCACGTCGCCCACCTGCTCCAGGCTCGCCGGCACCGAGACCCACGAGATGGCCGTGGACCGCGTGATGAACCGCAGCGTGTGGAACATCGCGTCGGAGAACAGCAGCAGGCCGGCATACAGGATGCCGACGAACCGGCTGCTGCGCGACAGCGCCGAGAGCGCCGACATGCCGAACGTGATGACGAGCGTCTGCAGCAGGCAGAAGAGCGTGATCGAGGCCAGCAGCCCGGAGTTGGCCAGCAGGAACGACAGGCTGCCCGAGAAGGCCACCTGCAGCACCAGCAGCAGCATCGCCGGCAGCCAGGTGATGCCCATGAGGAACGTCGCGAGCACCGCCATCTTGCCCGCGATGTACTCGGCGCGCGTCACCGGCTTCGACAGGTACAGCTGCAGCGCGTTGGCACGCCTGTCGTTCGCGATCAGCCCGGCGCCCGTGTAGACCGTGATGAGGAAGACGAACAGCCCCTGCTGGTCGAGGAAGTCGCGGAACGTCTGCACGCTGGGCGCCAGGAACGTCGCCTGCGCGAAGTTCGACGCGAGGAACAGCTGGCTCGCGCGGACGACGAAGGGGATCCACGCCACGATGAGGAGCCCGAGGAACGCCCGGCGGCGCAGGAACGACATCATGCCGTGCGTGGCAATGACGGTCCAGGCGCTGCGGACGGGACGGCGTTCGCCGCCGTAGCGCCTGTACGACTGATCATGAATGGGCACGGCTCGTCGCCCCCGTTCCTTCGATTGCGTCGATGAACACGTCCTCGAGCGTCGGCACGCTCGGCCTGAGGTGCCGCACCTGCACGCCCGCCTCCCGGGCCAGTCCGAACAGGTCGCGCGCGGTCTGTCCCTCCGGCACGAACACGCGCATGACGTCGTCGTCGGTGTCGTGCGCGTCGAGGCCCCGGCCCCTGATGACGCCGAGGAAGCCGGCGACGTCGCCCTTGACGCGCAGCTCGAACACGCGCCCACCCGTGCCCTTGAGGCTCTGCAGCGGCCCTTCCGTCGCGATGCGGCCGCGATCCATCACCACGACGTGCTCGCAGGTGGCCTCGACGTCCGGCAGCAGGTGCGACGAGAGGATCAGGTTCACCTGCTTGTTGTGTGCGAGGTCGTAGATGAGCGCGAGCATCTCGTCGCGGCCCTTCGGGTCCATCCCGTTGGTGGGCTCGTCGAGAAAGAGCAGGTCGGGGTCGTGCACGAGCGCCTGGGCCAGCTTGATGCGCTGCTTCATGCCCGTCGAATACGTCTCGACGTTGCGGTAGCGCGCCTCGCCCAGGCCGACGTAGTAGAGCACCTCGTGCGCGCGCTGCATGGCGTCGACGGGCGGCAGACCGGAGAGCTGGCCGCAATAGGCGACAAACGTCACCGCGTTCATGCCGGGGATGTGCGCGTCGTTCTCCGGCATGTAGCCGATCCGCGCCCTGATCTCCTGCGCATGGCGGCGGACGTCCATGCCGAGCACGCGCATCGCGCCGCGGGCCGGGGTGATGAAGCCGAGCAGCGCCTTGATCATCGTGCTCTTGCCGGCGCCATTCGGGCCCAGCAGCCCCACGGCCCCTGGCGGCACGGCGGCCGTGACGTCCTCGAGCGCCGTGTTGCGTCCGTACGCGACGGTCAGCCCGTCGAACGCGACGACGGGCTCCGGGGGGCCGACGGCGGCTGACGAGTCGGGTGCGGGCCGGGCAGGGGCAGCAGGCAGGTCGGGTTCTGGCATCGGCAGCGGCACTCGTCCGGAGGCTGGGCGGCGTGTGGATTCATACGGAGCGGCGGCCGCCATGGTTCGATGACCGGCGCCCGTCCGGTCAATGCGCGGCTTCGAGACGCCGCTTCGTCGCCTCGAGCGCGGCGCGCATGGCGTTCTCGGCCTGGCTGCGCACGCGGCGGCGGACGATCATCCCCGTGAAGCCACTCAGCCCGTCGGATCGGCTCCGATTGACGGTGACCAGCCAGAACCCGGCGCCACGCGCGGGATCGGGCATGAGGACGCGCAGTTCCAGGCCCGTCCAGAAGTAGTGGCTGGCATACAGCATCTTCGACGTCACCACCGTGTCGTCAAGGCCTTCCTGAATGGTCAGGTGGCTGATGCGGATGGTGGGCTTCAGGCCGAACTCGGTTTCCTGCCAGTACAGGAACGACGTCGCGCCTGGCAGCGTCACACGCGGATACTCCAGCAGGTAGCGGCGAATCTCCGGCATATGGGTCGTGAGCACCGGCATCGCGTCCACCATGTCGCGGAACTCGCGGGCCACGAACGTCGGACGACTGCTGTCGCGGTAGACCGCCAGCTGCTCGTTGCCTCCCGCGAGGTAACGCGTGACGTAGTCGAACGCCAGCCGCTGAATGAGGGCATTGGCCCTGGCCGGCGCATCGGCGGCACGCCAGTCCACCTCGGTCTGGAGCCGGCGCAGCGCCTGTTCGCCGAGCTTCACCTCGCAATCGCCGACCCGGCAGTCCTTCAGGTCGCGGAGGTCTTCGTCGGGAAGGCGCAGCCGGGCGAAGTCGTCGAGCCGCGGCGGCGTGCTGATGCGCCTGGTCACCTTGAAGCCGCCGCCCCGTTCGAAGCGCTCGATGTCGCTGACCGCCTGCACGTAGCGACGGCGCGGCGCGTCGATCCACACGACGCCGAGAATCGCCACCTCTTTGGCTGGATCGGCGTCGAGCATCGTCGTCAGCGCCTCGCCCGCGAGAAGGCGGCGCCGCCCGTCGCGCGTCAGATCGACGGCGTCGGTCAGGAACCGCTCGAGCCGTTCCGGGAAACGCGGTGGCGTGTCCTGAGCCCTGACTACCTGGCCCACCGGCGACAGCGCGATCATCGCGCCGACAAGGCCGGTTCCGGCACGGCACAGCACGAGCCCCCGCGACCCGATCGACATGTTCCCCCGAATCAGACAGCGCCGCGCAGCCCGAGCACGTCCGCCTGCTCGCGCATGAACGCGATGACGTTGGCGATGTGCTCGTCGAGCGGCAGCTCGATCTCCTCGGCGCCGCGCCGCAGGTCGTCGCGCGACACCGCTCGCGCGAACGCCTTGTCCTTCATGCGCTTCTTCACCGACGCGGCCTCGAGGTCGAGGACGCTCTTCGACGGCCGCACCAGCGCGCACGCCGTCACGAATCCCGACATCTCGTCGCACGCGTACAGCACGTGCTCGAGGCGGCTCTCGCGCGGCACGCCGCTGTAGTCGGCGTGCGAGAGAATGGCGCGCACGAGCGTCTCCGAATAGCCCCGCTCCCGCAGGATGGCCGCGCCCCTGAACGGATGGTCGTCGGCCGACGGCCAGCGCTCGTAGTCGAAGTCGTGCAACAGGGCCGTCGCGCTCCAGAGCGCCTCGTCCTCCCCGAACTGCCGCGCGTAGCCGCGCACGGCGGCCTCGACACCGAGCGCATGACGCCGCAGGCTCTCGCTCTGCGTGTACTCCTCGAGCAACGCCAGCGCTTCTGTCCTATCCGGGACCCGTCCCTCGCTCACTGCCCGTCCCCCTTCCAGATCACGCCGGCCGCGGCGAGCCGCTGTGCGGCGACGATGACCGAGACCGTCTTGTCGGTCAACTCGTACGGCGCCAGCTCGTTCACGTCCACCCACCGCGCGTCGCTCACGTCGTCGCTCGCCTCGAGACGCCCGCCGGTCGGGCGACAGAGATAGTCGACGAGCACGAAGTGATACCGCACACGGCCATCCTCGTCGCGCTGGATGCGGTCGAAGACCTCGACCACGGGGCCGACTTCGACGACAAGGCCTGTTTCCTCGAGGAGCTCGCGCGCCGTGCCGTCCTCGAGGTGCTCGCCCACCTCGAGCGAGCCGCCGGGCAGGCTCCAGCGGTTCGCCAGCGGCTCGTACTTCCGCTTGATCAGCACCACGCGCGGACCGTCGAGGATGATGCCGCCCACGCCGACGATGGGACGTGCCGGGTAGAGGCGCGACGACACGGTCAGGCCTCGCCCATCACCTTGACCACCACGCGCTTGCGTCGCTGGCCGTCGAACTCGGCGTAGAAGACCTGCTCCCACGGGCCGAGGTCGAGGTCGCCGCCGGTGATCGGCACGATCACCTGATGCCCCATGATCGTCCGCTTGAGGTGCGCGTCGGCGTTGTCTTCGCCGGTCTGATGGTGACGGTAATCGAGCCCGCCGGGGGCGAGCTTCTCGAGCCACTCGGCAAAGTCGTCGAGCAGGCCGTCCTCCCAGTCGTTCACGAAGACACCGGAGGTGATGTGCATCGCCGAGACGAGCACCATGCCCTCCCGTACGCCGCTCGCCTTGACGATGCGCCGCACGTCGTCGGTGACGCGGACGAACGCCTGCCGCTGCGGGGTGTTGAACCAGAGGTAGTCGGTATGGGTCACGCCGACAGAGTACCCGGATCGATGGGCAGGCTCGCATCCGCGTTGAAGTCGAGCCGCGCGCCCCGCCGGCCGAGCGACCACGCGCGGAGGCCGGCCGCCGCAATCATGGCGGCGTTGTCGGTGGCCAGGGCGATGCTCGGGGTGAACACGGGCAAATCGCGGCGCTCGCCCCGCAGCCGTGCCTCCGCCCGCAGGGCCGAGTTGGCGGCCACGCCGCCTGCGATGCCTATCGCACGCGCGTCGAACCATTCCGCCGCGGTGAACGTGCGATCGAGCAGGCTCTGCACGACGACGCGCTGGAAGCTGGCCGCGATGTCGGCAATCTCGCCGGACGTCAGGGCGCGGGCGCCGTCGAGCGTCAGGCGCTGCACGTGACGCCGCACGGAGGTCTTCAGCCCGCTGAAGCTGAAGTCTGCCCGCCGGGCGAGCGCGCGCTCGAAGCCCGCGGGCAGATGCGTGGCCGGTCCGGGCTCGCGCGCGTCATGGGTCAGGCGCGGCATCGGGAACGGCACGGCCTGCGGGTCGCCAGTGGCAGCCACGCGGTCGAGGATCGGCCCGCCCGGATAGCCGAGCCCCAGCATCTTGGCCACCTTGTCGTACGCCTCTCCGGCCGCGTCGTCGCGCGTCCGGCCGACGAGCAGGTAGCGCCCGGGTTCAGGCACGTGGTAGAGGCTGGTGTGTCCGCCCGACACGACGAGGACCACCGCAGGCGTGGGCAGTTCCCCGTGCTCGAGCGCGAGCGACTCGATGTGGCCGGCAATGTGGTGCACCGGCAGCACCGGGATGTTCCGGGCGGCGCCGAGCGCCTTGGCAAAGGCCACGCCCACCAGCAGCGACCCCACGAGGCCGGGCCCCTGGGTCACGGCGATGCCGTCGACCTCCTGCCAGCCTGTGCCGGCGTCGGCAAGGGCACGCTCGACGACGCCGCAGATGTCGCGCAGGTGCTGACGCGAGGCGAGCTCCGGCACCACGCCGCCCCATGCACGGTGGATCTCGACCTGCGAGGCCACCACGTTGGACAGCAGCCGCCAGGGCGGCGTGCCGGACGCACCGGCCTCGACGACGGCGGCGGCCGTCTCGTCGCACGAGCTTTCGACAGCGAGGATACGCATGGGATGTCGCTCACCGTGGTCCGCCGCCTACCGGTTCACCGCCAGCGTCTCCTGCCCGGCCGCGCCGAACAGCCGCGCGAGCGACTCCGTGTACGGCGCGCGGCAGACGCCCTTCTCCGTGATGATGCCCGAGATGAGCGCGTGCGGCGTGACGTCGAACGCCGGGTTGTACACGCCGGCCGCGTCGGGTGCCACCTGCGTCGCGCCGACGTGCGTCACCTCGCGCCTGTCGCGCTCCTCGATGGGAATGCCTGCGCCGTCCGGCGTCGCCAGGTCGATCGTGGACCGCGGCGCGGCGACGTAGAACGGAATGTCGTGCTGCCGGGCAAGGACGGCCACGGTGTAGGTGCCGATCTTGTTGGCCGTATCGCCGTTGGCGGCAATCCGGTCGGCCCCGACGACGACGCAGCCGATGCGGCCCTCGCGCATGAGCACGGCTGCCATGTTGTCGGCGATGACGGTGGTGTCGATGCCGTCGCGCGTCAGCTCCCAGGCCGTCAGCCGCGCGCCCTGCAGCACCGGGCGCGTCTCGTCGGCGTAGACGCTCACGCGCCGGCCGAGATCCACCGCGCCGCGGATGACGCCGAGGGCCGTGCCGTAGCCCGCCGTCGCCAGCGCCCCGGCGTTGCAGTGCGTCAGCACGCTCGTGCCGTCGGGGATGAGGACGCCGCCGGCACGACCGATGGCACGGCAATGCTCGAGGTCCTCGTCGTGGATGGCCTGCGCCTCGGCGAGCATCCGCTCGCGCAGGTCGTCCACGCTCGCGCCGGCCAGTACCTCACGCGAGAAGACCGACTTCATCCTGTCGATGGCCCAGAACAGGTTCACCGCCGTCGGGCGCGTGGCCGCCAGCAGGTCGCAGTCCTTGAGGAACTCCGTCGTCAGCTGCTTGGTGCCCGACGCCTTCGAGGCGCGGACGCCGAGCGCCAGCCCCATGGCCGCCGCGACGCCGATGGCCGGCGCGCCGCGAATCACCATGGTCCGGATGGCGCGCGCCACCTCCTTCGGCGTGGTGCACGTCACGTACTGTTCGCGGACCGGCAGCTTGCGCTGATCGATCATCACGACGGCGTCGTCCTGCCAGGCAATCGTCGGAAGCATGCGGGAGAGATCTTAACCGGTGGCGAGTGGCGCTGCCACGCGGAGGCCGGGCCGCCCGCCGCCCTCGAGCTGCCCCCGCGACGTAGACTGTCTTTATCGAATAGAGAAAGGTGCATTCATCCCGTGGCCACACGAACGGTTGCAAGAGTCATCGTCGACGTCCTCGTCTCTGCCGGGGCGACGCACGTGTATGGCGTCGCAGGCGATTCGCTCAACGGGCTGACAGACGCCATCTACGACCGCGACGACATCCACTGGGTGCCGATGCGGCACGAGGAGGCGGGCGCGTTTGCCGCGGGCGCCGAGGCGCACCTCACCGGCAGGCTCGCCGTGTGCGCCGGCAGTTGCGGGCCCGGTCACGTACACCTGATCAACGGCCTGTACGACTGCCACCGCAGCCGCGTGCCCGTGCTGGCCATCGCCGCGCACATCCCGAGCCGCGAGATCGGGAGCCAGTACTTCCAGGAGACGCATCCCGAGCGGCTCTTTGCCGAGTGCAGCCATTTCTGCGAGACCATCTCGCATCCGGAGCAGATCCCCCGGCTCGTGGAGATTGCGGCGCAGACCGCCATCGCCCGCTCCGGCGTGTCGGTGCTCATCATCCCCGGTGACGTCGCCTTGAAGCCCGCGCCGAAGGCCGAGCCGTCGGTGCATTACGCGTACGACTGCGTGGCGGTCCGGCCCGGCCTCGAGCTCGTGGATCAGGCGGCGCGGATCCTCAATGAGGCCCGCCGGGTCACGATCCTCGGCGGGGCCGGCTGTCGCGGCGCCCACGCGGAGCTGGTGGCGGCGGCCGACCTGCTGGCCGCGCCGATCGTCCACGCGATGCGGGGCAAGGAGTACATCGAGCACGACAACCCCTTCGACGTCGGCATGACCGGGCTGCTCGGGTTCTCCTCCGGGTACCTCGCCATGAAGGACTGCGACGCGCTGCTGATGCTGGGCACCGACTTCCCGTATCAGCAGTTCTTCCCCGCCGACGCGCGCACGATCCAGGTGGATCTCCGTGGCGAGCAGCTCGGGCGCCGCACGCGCCTCGACGTCGGCATCGTCGGCGACGTGAAGAGCACGCTCGAGCTCCTGATACCACGCCTGACGCGCAAGACGGCGCGAGATCACCTCGAGGCGTCGCTCGCGCATTACAGGAAGGCGCGCCAGAGCCTCGACGATCTGGCGTCGGATCGGCCCGAAGAAGGCCCCGTGCACCCGCAGTACGTCGCCAAGACCATCGATCGCCTGGCGGCAGACGATGCCATCTTCACCTGTGACGTGGGCACGCCGACGGTCTGGGCGGCACGGTACCTCACGATGAACGGCCGGCGGCGGCTGCTCGGCTCGTTCACGCACGGCTCGATGGCCAACGCGCTGCCGCAGGCGATTGGCGCTCAGCTCGCGCATCCGGATCGGCAGGTCGTCAGCCTGTCGGGCGACGGCGGCCTGGCCATGATGCTGGGCGACCTGCTCTCGCTGGAGCAGAACGGGCTGCCTGTGAAGGTCGTCGTCTTCACCAACGGGTCGCTGGGGTTCGTCAAGCTGGAGATGCAGGCCGCGGGCTTCCTGGATCGCGGTGTCGCCCTGACGACGCCAGACTTTGCGAAGATGGCGGAGGCCGCCGGCATGCTCGGCCTCTCGGTGCAGCGCCCGGGCGACCTGCCCGCCGCCCTCGAGCAGGCGCTCGCCCATGATGGGCCGGCGCTCGTCGACGTCCGCGTCCACACGCAGGAACTCGTCATGCCGCCGTCGCTGCAGCTCGATCAGGTGGGCGGCTTCGCGCTCTACATGGCGAAGGCGGTGCTGAACGGCCGCGGCGACGAGATCATCGACCTGGCGAAGACGAACCTATTCCGGTAGGGACGGCTCCCCGAGCCGTCC